>QCHM01000041.1 GCA_003279615.1 Prochlorococcus sp. AG-402-B19 | reverse complement strand
CACCTAAAGGAGCTATTGCCACAATATTATTATTAGAAATAAAGGTTTTTCTGATTCCAGAGATGTACGAGCGTGAATATTGAAGAATAACTTCCATCAAATTGTCAAGATGTTCCTTTTCACCTTCCAACAATGGTGATCCAATAATCTTTAATGTCCATGAGGACACTATGCCAATAGTATCTTCTGAGTCTCCATTCGAGACATCAGGCATTCCTGCTATTTGCAATGAAGAAGAGTTTTGGGAAAATCTATAAGATAAATTAATCATGTATATACACTAAATTTGATGATACATAGAAGCTTTTAATCGATTGGCACCGCCTGGACCACAGGATAGAGACAGAATAACTAATAGTTCTCTAAAAAACTCATTATTATCTTCATTAAGTAGAGAGGAAATATAATTTCGCTGCAAATTCATTCTTTCCCTAATTAGAGATCTTAGACGAGTAGTGAATAACAACCAACGTTCTTTATTTAGTGTTTTAGACTCTTTTGAAGAAAGTAATTGCCTAATAAGAGGATAAAGGTTGTCAGCCATTGAGGAAATAAGTTCAACTAGTGAATCAATCTGTTCAGAGGAAAGAGATGTAAAAGAATATGATTTTCTTAAAGGATTAGAACTTCTGACCTTCCAAAATTGAACTCGGTTAGAAAAATCCACAGATAAACCTATATTCTTTGCTTTCATTAAAATGGATTCGGTGGCATTGATTTGAAGAGTTTCAATAACCAAAATTAAAAAATCTAATTTTTTTGCAGCATCGCTAGCGATTATGCAATTTGAATAATTCATATCACCAGGCTTAATAACGCCATTTGAGTAAATTTTGTCGTCTGTTATTGAAGGAGCCACTATATAGGATGTTTTATAAATTAAATAATGACAGGACTTTGAAGATTAGCTAGCTTTATTGTTGGTTTTATAAAATCGCACACCTCATGTTCTTATAAAAATATGGACAATTTGAAAAAATATATATCTGACATAATTGATTTTCCTAAAAATGGAATAGTCTTCAAAGACATAAACCCAATATACAAAGAGCCAAAAATATGGAATCAAATAATGATTCCTTTAGAAAAGCTAATTTCTAGGTGTAAGCCAGATTACATAGCAGGAGTAGAATCAAGAGGATTTATAGTAGCCTCAGCATTAGCATTTAAAAACGAAATTGGTTTTATATCAATTAGAAAGCCTAACAAATTGCCAGGTTCTGTAATTGGTGTTAATTATCAATTAGAATATGGTGAAGATAGATTAGAAATACAGAAGGATTTATTCAGAAAAAATAGCAGAATAATAGTAATTGATGATTTACTTGCAACAGGAGGAACGGCCTCAGCTGCAGGTAGTTTGATATTAAAAGCTGGCGGAAATTTAATCGGATACGGTTTTCTTTTAGAACTAACTAAACTTGAAGGCAGGAAAAACTTAGATTCAAACTTAATTATTGAAAGTGTAATTAAATACTAATATTCTTTTGCCATGCAAGTATGATTCTAAGTTGATCAAGAGTAAGTAAACCATAACTCCACATAACGATAGGTAATGGTGAGTTTTCTAAAAAGGATCTTTTAATGCCTAAATCCAAAGCATTTTTACTTATTCCAACTTTATCAATAATAAAATTACATAATTCCTGTGAAGGTGGATAGATTGGCTTACTGGTATTAATCATTAATTAAAATTAAATTTGTAATCCATAAGTAAGTATATTAAGAATAAATTTTCTTGCAATATTTGATTTTTTCAAAACGAAGAATACAAAAAATCTAGGTAGAAAAAATAAATTAATATTTGTTCTTGAATATCTAACTAAGCTATCAGTTATAATAGATATTAATAATATATCAAACAACCTAGAAAATGAATATAAATAAGGTATAAGAAATTTACTTTGCTTGAAAAGAGGGGATGAAATTAAATTAGTAAGAGATTCAACATCACGCCAGCATAAGTTTAATCCTTGGCCTGCAACAGGATGAAAAGCATGACATG
>QCHM01000040.1 GCA_003279615.1 Prochlorococcus sp. AG-402-B19 | reverse complement strand
GAGCGCTCTAAGAACAAGTCGTCCTATTCGACCGAAACCATTAATACCAATTCGCATAAAACCCCGCACGACAGATCACTCGCATAGAATACATCAAGAATGATTGATGTATCAATCTCTGTTGATAGTTATGGCAATTCTTGTAAAATTACAACATTGCTCTTGGACTGACGAATTAATGAGTACAGGTGTCGCCAATGAAAAAGCAATAGATTCACTCAAAGCCTTAGCAGAACCTATCAGATTGGAAATAATTGAAGCCTTGTCCAATGGAGAAAAATGTGTTTGTGACCTTATGCAAGAGACAGGTCTAGCGCAATCAAAAATTTCTTTTCATCTCAAGGTTCTTAAAGAGGCTGGGGTTATCACAGATAGGCAAAGTGGGCGCTGGGTATATTATCAACTCGATACAAGAACATTAAAGTCTTTGCAGAATTGGATCAAAAGACTAAGAAAAGGGTGCCTAAACGAAGCTTCTTCCTGTGAATAAATCACTTGGAGAATAACTCCAGTGTTTACTCTTTGGTTATGAACAAGCCAGTGAAAAATGTGTTTGCGATCTCATTATTTATTGAAGGCTAATGAACGACCTTGTCCATAACCTTTTAGCTCCTTGGCATCTTGCTCTTGATGCAACCTTCCTGATTGGCTTTTGTACGTGGGTTTATTTTCTTAGAAGAAATAAGCCTGGTAGTTAATGGGAATATCAACCACTTTTAAATTGCTTGTATAACCATTTTAGGGGAGGGGGTGAAAGTAGGAAAAATAATCTTAACTCCCCTTTTATAGATCACTTATGTCCATCCGATCAGTCATAGACAGGTTTCCCAGCCTGTCTTTTTTAATGGGAAATTTTTGTTGAACCCAAAACCGAACCCAAAAGTTAGATGGAATAAGGGAAGTTAACTGGATTTAACGGATTTAGGTGTAACGGGGCTATTACGTTCTAATTATGTTTGGCACTCGAGGGTTAAATTATTTCTGAGGTTCGAATAGTGATCAGCTATTTGAAGTAATGGGGAAAAGTGGTGCGAAGCCGCTGCTGTCCCGCAACTGTGATGTATCGATCTTCTTCGATACCAGTCAGAATGCCCGCCTTATTTACTATTCGACGAGGATCGACCTATGAGGTTTCACTTTTTGGTGCGCAAGTTTTCTCTTGCAGTTTTAACTCCATTATTTTTATTACTTACCTTTTTATCTAACACAGCTTTAGCTCATCATCCTTTTGGAATGGGAGAGAGTACTGATCTTTCAGCATGGCAAGCTCTTCTTAGTGGTATAGGTCATCCATTACTTGGACCTGATCATTTACTTTTTATGTTAGGAATTGCTCTGGTGGGATTAAAGAGATCCATAAAATGGATTCTCCCACTTTTAGCTGTTGGATTAGGAGGAAGTGCACTAGTTCAACTACACCCCTTGCCTGATTTAGTAGCTCCTTGGGCCGAAGCACTTGTTTCTCTAACTTTGGCTGTAGAGGGCTTAATTGTTCTGAATCTTGTGAGCACTAAATGGCTTTTGCCGATGTTTTCATTACATGGCTACTTACTTGGAAGCACTATCGTTGGAGCAGAACCTACACCGCTGATTGGTTACTTCTTAGGCCTTCTTCTTGTACAACTATTCTTACTTTTACTGGTCACACAATCCACTCAATCAATTATTGATAAGTTTGGATTGAATGGTCGTAATTTATTTGCAGGAATTTGGATAGGAATAGGACTTGCTTTCTCTTGGGTTGCTGTAATCCCTTAAGTCTTTTGGATGACTGTTGCTTGTAAACTAAAAGCTCGGTTGACAGTCGATTTATTAGGGGGCTAACTGCCCCCTTTTTATTTGGCAAGAAAGTTTTACGACTTGATCTCGTTGTGAACCTCTAGAAACTCACTATCTGTAAGTACTGGAACCACTTCAATATCAACTCCAAATCCAGCACACCAAGGATGACAAGATTTCCAAACGGCTTTGTGATCTGAGGCTTTAACGATTTCCCATCCGTTAGCACCTTCAGGATTTACAACTCTAAGGACGACCTCGAAACCTTCAAATTTGTCATATTCAGCACCGCCTTCAAGATATTCAGCAAATGCATCACAGCCTTTTATATGTGCTTCTTGATTAGGAAACTGCCAATGAACTACGTAAGTTTGCATTAATTAAATTTAGAAAATTTTATTACACCACAGTTTTTAAATTAATGATGTTCTTTAAAGAGGAAAATGTTGCGAAGGCA
>QCHM01000039.1 GCA_003279615.1 Prochlorococcus sp. AG-402-B19 | reverse complement strand
ATTGCTCAACTTCCTTTTTTGTGTAACTAGTTTGAATGCTTCTATTTGATCGCCTTCTTCCCAGTTGGCAAATCGATCGCAACCTATTCCGCATTCGAAACCTGTTGATACTTCTTTTACATCGTCTTTGTTTCTTTTCAGTGAATCTAAATCGCCTTCAAAAACAATTTGCTTTCCTCGGTTAACTCTGACTCGGCAATTACGTTGTATCTTTCCAGTTGTGACATAACATCCAGCAACTGCACTTTTGCCAATTGAGAAGATTGCTCTTACCTCTGCAACCCCTAAGCTCTCTTCTATCATTTCTGGTTCTAGTAGTCCCTCCATTGCTAATTGAATATCTTCTAAAAGCTTATAAATAACTTCGTAATCTCTTACGTCAACACCATTCGCATCAGCTGCGCGTTTTGCTCCAGATGCCATTGAAGTATTGAACCCTACAATAACTGCACCAGAGGCTGCTGCTAAATCGACATCAGTCTCAGTGATTTCTCCTGGAGCCGATAACAATACCCGAACTTGGACTTCGTCTTTTGGTAGTTGTTCTAAAGATCCAAGTATTGCCTCTAAACTTCCTTGAACATCAGCCTTAAGAATAATGTTTAATTCTTTAAGTTCACCCTCACTGGCTTGGCCAGACATTGAAGAAAGTGATACTCGTCTAGAAGCCATTTGTTGAGCAAGTCTTGCTGCACGAGCATCTGTTTCACGCTCTCCAACTACGGATCTTGCTGCTTTTTCATCTGGATAAACTTCAAACTCATCCCCAGCAGTTGGTACTTCGTTGAATCCAAGGGCTTCTACGGGACATGATGGACCTGCTTCTTTTATTCTTGATCCATTTTCATCTACCATCGCTCTAACTTTCCCAAGCACAGGACCAGCAGCAAGCACATCCCCAGATTTAAGGGTGCCATTTTGTACAAGTAATGTGGCAACAGGCCCTTTCGCTTTGTCTAAGTGAGCCTCTATTACAGTTCCTTTTGCCAATCTATCTGGGTTTGCCTGTAGATCTTCTACTTCAGTGACAAGTAAAACCATTTCTAAAAGTTTATCTATGTTTTCACCTTTAATGGCGCTTACGGGAACCATTACTACGTCTCCTCCCCATTCTTCTGACAATAAATCTTGTTCTGATAATTCTTGTTTTACTCGGTCGGGAGATGAGCCTTCTTTATCAATTTTATTAATTGCTACTACAATTGGAACTTTTGCTGCTCTTGCATGGCTTATTGCTTCAAGGGTTTGAGGCCTAACTCCGTCATCAGCGGCTACAACCAAAATCGCTACATCGGTAACTCTTGTGCCTCTGGCCCTCATTGCAGTGAAAGCTTCATGCCCAGGAGTGTCTAGAAAAGTTAGTTTCTTAGTGGATCCATCATGTTCAGTCTCAATTTGATAAGCACCAATATGTTGAGTAATGCCTCCAGCTTCTCCTGCTGCAACTCTTGCTTTTCTAATAGCATCTAATAAAGATGTTTTTCCATGATCCACGTGCCCCATTACAGTAACGACCGGTGGCCTTCTCATTAAGTTTTTTAAATCTGCCTCTTCAATCATTTCAACTGTCTTCTTGGCGGCCTCTTCGACATCATCTTGAAGAACAGGAACACCGAATTCTTCTGCAACTGTTTCAATAGTCGCTAAATCCAAGGATTGTGTGACAGTGGCAGTAATTCCTTTGAAAAATAATGACTTGATGATTTCAGAGCTTTCTACACTCAACATGTCAGCAAGTTCTTGAACTGTGAGATTGTCTTCGGGAACAACAATCATTTCAGGCCTTACAAGTTTTGCTTCCCTAGCGGCCCTTAATTCCATGGCGCGTCTTCGTTGTCTTTGACGCGTTGTTTCTTTTTTACGTTTTTTAAGGGCAGTTAAAGGCTTGCTATTATTCTTTTTCCCAGATTTAGGTTTTGATGGTCGAGCCAGGCTCGCAGAAAGAACAACGGCTTGTTGTTCCCCTGCAAATCCGCTTGTTTCTGCTGTTAGAGCATCATCATTCTCACCAATAATATGTACTTTTTGACGTTGTTTTTGAGGCGATTTGTTTCTTAAAGCATCAAGCTTTGCACTGTCGTCCCAGTCAGGCCTACCTGTTCTTCTTGGAGCAGCTGCACCACCTGGTCTATGAGCTGGCTTTTTAGGAGCTGCTGGCGCAGGCCTGTTTAATGGAGGCCTCGCTCCCGTTGAGCTATCTCTTTTTGGTTTAGGACCAGTTGGAGAATCAGATTTCCTTTGGGGAGCAGCTGGTCTAGCTTGTGGCTTTTGCAGTTGCATTAATTCACTTGGAGCAACTGGTTTCCTCATTCCCGAAGGAACCCCTGGTCGATTATTAGAACGATTTGGACCACCAGCTGCTCTAGTAGGAACACCAGGTCTATTTTGCCCCCCGCCTCGATTTGGA
>QCHM01000038.1 GCA_003279615.1 Prochlorococcus sp. AG-402-B19 | reverse complement strand
TGGTTTCAAAGGTACCCTTCTGCTTGGGAGTAAACCCTGTAAAAGTAGTGCCATAGTTGAGAAACCTATTAAAGGAATTACAAATTGGCCAACCTGCAGTACTGGTATTTTGTTCATGGCATTTTCAATCCAAGGTGTTGTGTTGGCTAACTCTTCCAAAACTGCACCAGGGATCATACGAATATTTGCACTGATTTGATCTATGACCATTAAAAGACCAACTAATAGAACAACAAAAAAAGCTTCTATTCGATTTCTGATAAATCGAAATGCTTGAATTTTTAGCGGATCAGGTTTTGATTTAACTGGTAGAACGTCTTCCCATAATCTATCTGCTCCTCTTTGTAGTGTTAGATATGCATTGCCAGCAGTAATCATCAAGAACATTGCACCAAGAATTCCAGCTCCAAATCCTTGATTAACTAATTTTTCTAGAGTTGAATCGACCAAACCAACCACTGATGGAGGTAAAACTTGAGCTGCCAGAGTGATAATTTGTTGATCTAAGCCTTGTTGTTTACCTAAAAACCATGATGCAACTGATAATGAAATTAGTAATATTGGAAAAAAAGACTGAAGAGTGTAATAAGCAAATGCTGCGCTTAAATCGACACAATCACACTTCGACCATCTTTCATAAGCTCTCCAGAGGCTTCTAAAAAACCATCTTCCTTTTTGACTCCAGTTCAAGCCCACTGCGGTTTGAGAGTATTTCTTCTTACGCTACCTCGTGGGGGTAAGTTTTCTCTAAGTTGAGTTTGTAGATTTAAATTCATGATTTTTTAGTAAGGTCAAATTTTTTTCGAATAACACGAAGCAAATACTTGATTATCTATCCTGCATCAATGCGTTAGCCCAGGGAAGCATCTTGTGTAATTGATCTTTAGATGATGCTGTTAGTAATGGGAAATCAACTGAAGTAAGATCTGTCCCTGCGAGAATATCTTTAGGATTAGTATCAAGCCACTGGATTAGGCAATTTAGTTCTTCAAGTATTAGCCAAGCTGCAGCAATATCCCAGATTTTAGGCGTTGCTTCTAATGCAGCAACGGTTTGACCTATAGCAACACTAGTCATATTGAGACTTGATACCCCAAGTAGTCTTATCTTGCCTGGAAAAGATTGCTCTGGCTTCATTTGTAAAACTTTAATGGATCGGCTACAAAGAGATATGCATTCGCTATTTTTTTTGAAGCGAGATTCAGGTTTAAGTGGTTTATTGTTAAGCCACACGCCTTTCCCTCTGATTGCAAGAATCCTCTTTTTGAGAGCTGGAATATCAAGAACAGCTGTCTCAGGTTGACCATTGGTGAAACGAGCAATTGATATTGCCCAATAGGGAATACCTGCTGCGAAATTCGTTGTTCCATCAAGTGGATCAACTACCCAATATTCACTTGATCTAGGTATTTTCTTCTGACCTTCTTCACTTAGGACACCTTCACCTTCAGCAATTTCCGCTAGACCTTTAACTATGGTTTGATCACTCCATCTATCACACTCTGTAATTAGTGTTCCATCTGGCTTGATATCAGAATTGATTTGACCAAAATCTTGCAGTTGTCGACTTCCAATTTCATCGATTAAATGATGAATTGAGATCAATTGATCGTTGCTAAGAGGTTTAGATATTGGGTTTTGATTCATTTTTTCTGTTAAAAGGCTATGGCTGACATAGAGGAATTAAATTTGATTCAGAGAGATTAGATGTACTTTCTAAATTTTTCTGATTGACTTTGATATCACAAGGTTGGATGTTCTCTATACCAGTTTGTCTACTTAATTCAGCTAGTAAGGTGTTATAGCTAGTGACTGCAATAATATAGCGGACTTCCGCATCTGTTAAATCTCTTTGGTTATTTACAACTTCTCGTTGTGTCGTAATGCCTGATTGATATCTAAGCCTTGTAAGTCTTAAAGACTCTCTAGCAGATAAAACTTCTGTGTAAGAAGAAGAGATATTTAGTTTGGCTGATTCTAGTTTGAAGAATATCTGTTCCACTTCTTTTCTTATTTGTGCTCTTTTTAGTGCGAAATTCAGCTTTGCTTCTTCGGCTTTACTTTTATTATATTTAAATAGAGATTTTGAATTGCCTCCATCAAAAATAAACCACGTTGCATTTAGACCGATGGTGTTAGAAAAATTAGAAGATTTATTGTTCATGTTTGGAGAGATTTGATTTAATTCACCTTGAGCAAATGAAGAGGAAGTTGTATTGACTATGCTCACTTTTGGTCGTCCAGAAGCTAGTGCAGACTTTGCATTATTATTATTAATTGATATATCTAATAAGATACTATCTAGTTCTTCTCGAGCATTATAAGATGCAATAATGGTATCTTCTAATGATAAGTTCCAAATACCTATGACTTTAGTTTGTGAACCAACTAATGGGTTTACATTTTCTGGCAAATTAAGTATTTCAGCAAGAGATCTTTGACTAATCTTTTGATCTCCTAATTTCACATTTAATAATTGTTGATCTCTAGATAGTTGTGTTTTTGCTTCTAGAACCTCTAATTTTGTACCAATACCTGATTTAAATCTAATTTCTGCATCTTTTAATCCAAGCGTAGATGATTCAACAGATTTATATGCCACTTTGATTTCTTCATTTGCTTTTTGTAAATTGAAGTATTCCTTTTGTGCCTCTAGTTTTAAATCTCTTAAAACTATTGAGTAGGAATATTTTTCTTTTTCGAAACTATCTCTTGC
>QCHM01000037.1 GCA_003279615.1 Prochlorococcus sp. AG-402-B19 | reverse complement strand
AGGGCAGTATCAGTTTCAACTGGCTGTAATACTTTTTCCGACTTAGGCCACTGACCTACCACTTCTAAAGTTGGAGATCCACTATCTCCAGATCTTGCTACATACACAACAACATGTTCAAGTTCCTGATCAGCCTGCAAGCTCATCAACTGCTGTTGAACAAAATTCAAAAACCTTGCTGAATACTGCATTAAACTCATTTGACAATCTTAGGCAAGAAAAACGAAGTATTCAAAAACTTGATAAATTTGAAAAAAGTATTAAGATGCTAATAAAGATTTTAGAAAACCACTTAGGAGGTTATATCAAAATTAATTAAAAAGTGAGCGCCTTGAGCGACTTTTTGACTACGGCAGAGATTGATGGGTAACCTCTGTAGTCAACTTTTAATTATTTGAGATAAAAACTTTCTACTTCAGTTTCAACTCTAACTTTCTTCAAAAACACTCTAGCTTCAGCCAGAGCCAATACAAAAGAGAACCCTCTAAACTCACTCCAAATAAAGGTAGTTTTTCATGTCTAAGAAGCGTAAAAGAATTAGCAGAAGGAGACTCGCAGGTCAGCGTGTGATGTCCCATGTCCCTATTTTTCATTTGGGCACAGGTCAGCATAAGCCTGTCACTGCGGCAAGACGCTTTATTGCAGAAGAGGGTTTATTTGCTCCAGCGATACTGAATGTTCGTCGAAACGAGCACACAACTGATCGCTTCTTTTGGGGAGAAAAAGGACTTTTTAGTGCTCAATACGCTGAGGAGAATCACTTCCTCTTTCCTTCTTTGAGAGTAATTGTTGAATTCCTTGGTGAAGATAAAATTTTTGCAGGGTTAGAGCTAACTGCTGATGACTGGGAGGAGATCGAAGAGTACGAATACGCTTTTGTTTAACTGATAAATTTATCTTTAATTATTCGACTGCAATGATCAATTAGATCATTGTTTATTTCATGACCTCCTTCAAAAAAATATAATTCTGATTTAATGCCATTTTTCCTCAAATTATTAAAACTTTTCTGAGAAGCTTCTTTAGGCACAACTTGGTCCATATTTCCATGAAAAAGAAAAACAGGTGGCATATCTTTTGTTGGTTGCCATCCAGGATGTGGATAAGAACTCAGTGCAAAGACTGCTTCAAATTTGTTTCTATTAGCAAGCTCTAACGCCATTGCACCTCCTTGAGAAAAACCCAGGATCAATGTTTTTTTTAAAGGTATTTTGTCAAAGCAAAGATTATTTAAGCGCCTGTCAAGATCTAATACTGCCCCGGGGACTTGCTCCCATTCATGAGGATATAAAGGGTACCACTGTCTTCCTAATCCACTTGGATGTGGCTGAGGAGCACAGAAAGAAACTATTTCAAAACTATCTTTAAAACCATCTGTTAAGAGTTTTCCAACTGGCAATAGATCTTGAGCATCAGCTCCCCAACCATGAAGTAAAACCAATCTATTTGTTGCGGATTCAGAATTTAAAGCGACTAGTTCAGTCATCATGAATGCAATATGCTTCTTTGATGCGTAGGTTATCGAGAAGAATCGATTTTAAAAATAAAGATGTCACCAATAGCTCTGCTAAGCGTCTCAGACAAAAATGGCTTAATTCCATTAGCTAAAGCATTAATTAATGACTTTGGCTTCAAAATTATTTCAAGTGGAGGAACCGCAAAGTTAATTGAGAGTGAAAATCTTCCCGTAACCCGAGTAGCCGATTACACAGGATTCCCAGAAATTCTTGAAGGAAGAGTAAAAACTCTTAATCCCAAAATCCATGGAGGAATATTGGCTAGAAGAGATAAACAGGCTCATATGGATGATTTAAACAAACAAAATATCAGTCCAATAGATTTGGTGGTTGTTAACTTATATCCATTTGCACAAACTATTTCCAAAGAAAATGTCACATGGGAAGAGGCTATTGAGAATATTGATATCGGCGGTCCAACGATGATACGAGCCGCTGCAAAAAATCATCAAGATGTTCTTGTCGTCACTAATCCAAGTCAATACGCAGGCTTAATTGATGCATACAAATCAAAAACCATAACCAATGAATTACGCAAACAGTATTCACAACAAGCTTTTGAACACACCGCTATTTATGACCTCACAATAAGTAAATGGATCGCCAACAAAATCTCTTCTAAAAAAGCTTCTTGGTTGCAAGGAGTGCCATTAAAGCAAGAACTCAGGTATGGAGAGAATCCGCACCAAAAAGCCTCATGGTATGGAGAGCCTGAAAAAGGATGGAGTGGGGCTAGTCAACTACAAGGAAAAGAATTAAGCACAAACAATCTTCTGGACCTTGAGGCTGCGTTATCTACTCTTCGTGAATTTGGATACGAAAATACTATTAACAGCGATTCATATCAAAAAGCTGCAGTGGTAATTAAGCATACAAATCCTTGTGGAGTTGCCATTGGAGATTCTCCCTATTCAGCTCTAAGAAAAGCACTTGATGGGGACAGAGTGAGTGCATTTGGTGGAATTATTGCCATCAATTGCCCAGTTGATAAAGATGCAGCAAAAGAACTTGAAAATATATTTATCGAATGTGTTGTAGCTCCATATTTTGATAATAATGCAAGAGAAATACTCTCAAAAAAGAAAAACCTGCGGTTATTAGAATTAAAAGCCGAGTCTATTCAAAACGCAAATAAAAATCATATTAGAAGCATAATGGGTGGTTTATTAATTCAAGATTTAGATGAGCCCAATACAGATCCAAAAGGATGGAAAACTGTGACCAAGCTACACCCATCAGAAAGAGAACTAGAT
>QCHM01000036.1 GCA_003279615.1 Prochlorococcus sp. AG-402-B19 | reverse complement strand
TTAAGCCAAATAAGTTCGCCCCATGATCTACATCATTAAAAACGTATGAACTAGTCTGATAAATCGGCACGGCCCTAGAATTGGTAACAGGATCTGGGGATTGACCTGCATGCAATTGAAGAGTTTCAAAACGTTGGGAAGTCAAATAATTAATTATCTCTATTTTCTTTTTAGCCACATAAGTTGAAAATTGGCTACTTAATTTATCCAATCATTAGGAGGTAAAGATTTATCGGTCTCAGCTAAAGATGGGAAATTTTCTCTAATAAAAGATAAAAGTTTTATATTCACTTTTTTACGAAATTCAAGGACATTTATTTTTTCAATAATTTGATAGTCCTGATTTTCCTCAAAATCGCCATCTCTGAGAGACCTCCAACTAGAATTTTTACCAGTAGATTTGGCATTTACCAAAGCCCCTTGAAAGTCAAATCGCTTAGTTATGATTGATTTCTCATATTTGTCCAAAGCTTCCTTAACCAATTCCTCTCTAATAGGGCCTATCAATTTTGATTTTATAGTATCTGGCAAACCCAAAACAGGCTCATAGTAATCAATAACACGAAGTTCTTCTTCTAAAAATATTGGCCACAAGCCTCTCATACCATCTTCCAAATTTTCTTTTAACTCAAAATCATTCATTTCATTCAGGAAAAACTGAATCCAGCAGTAATATGATTTTTCGTTAAGTGGTTTTTTAAGTGAAACCCTATTTTTAGAAATTTCGGGCAATAAAGATTCAGCTTTTCTAAGAAACTGCCTGTCTTCTCTCTCTAAATTAATAGAACCCCATCTTTGTCTGTAATCCCACAATTCAATGTATTTGTACAAATCTTCCTGACTCCAACCTAATTGTTTAAGCTCATCAGCCCTATGGGTTAATTCCTTTGCCACTAGAAAAAATAATTATCAATTTTACTTTAGTGAATAGTTGGGTATTCTGAAAACCCTAAACAAATTTTTGCACATCTGAGACAAAAGGTGAGTCTGAAGAAATCCCCATTTCTTTGAGATCTTTTGAGAAATTAGAAAGTTGCATAAGGAAACTAGAAAGGAGTCTATATTGAATCTCTGCTTTAAATAAATTATGAGTTTCATATTTTATTTTGAAATATGTATTTGACTTTAAGAAATCGGTTAAGAATCTAATAGTTAATTCAAAGATAATTAAATAAATAAACTCTGGAAGAAATTTAAAGTTATCATCCATCTGTACATCAATTATTGAGAAATAGCCTTTAAGAAAATATTTACAAGAATTAATATCGAAGTAGACATTTTCTTTATGTATTGGGTCTTCACCAGCTAAATTAGAAATAGAACGAATACAGTCTGCTATATCAGTTAGTAAATACCCAGAAGAAACGGTATCTAAATCAATCAAAGAAACAACATATTTACCTTGAACATCAAAAAGGAAATTATTCAGCTTAGGGTCACCATGAATAACATTATAATGTATTGACTTTTTGCCTAAATCTTTTAATAAGTTATCAACAAATCCAATATGCTTATATAAAGAATCAACTAAATATTGAACTCTTATATTATTATTATCTGATTTACTAAAATTAGAATCTTTAATACTAGAAATGTATTGATCCATATAGTACTTAGTATTATGAAAATTATTAATACTATTTTTTAATTTAGAACAATCAAAGTCGGAACAAGTTAAATGGAATTTAGCCAGACCAATTCCAGTTTGATAAGCCATGCTTTCATCTTCTATATAATCTTGACTAAAAGTTCGATCTATATATATCATTGCCCTCCAATTATTAGAATCATAAGGAAAAAAAAAACGGTTATTTGATTGACATCTAATCAAATTTGGCACCTCCCACCTATTAAGATCAAAACTCCAAAAACCCTCATTTAATTTTTTATTCATATGCTCAGTTATTAATTTATGGTTAGAATTAACGATTTCATGAGAATCAAATATATTACTAAGACTCTGTAAAATGAACTGAGATTTTTTTCCATCATATAAATATTCAACAATATAGGTCTCATTAATAAGACCAGAGTTAATCGTATTTATATTCAAAACTTCACTATTAAAAATAAAATTTTGGGTAATGAACTTTAATTTTGCTAAATTCATATTATTTATTAATAGTTTTAAACGGTTAGATTAAATTTTTACCAATATAATCAATAACAATATTATAAATTAAATTATTTTTTGGCTCAATAGGATTATCAAATTCAATCTCATTTAATTCAAAAAATAATCTATCATTTTCAGTTAGTGATTTTGTTATAAAATCACTTGCTTTTTTCAAATGAAAATTATTTAGTGAATCAGATATTTTTTTACTTTTCACTGATTTGATTGACTCTTGACAGTAATTTGTTAGTTCACGACTATTTGTCATAACATTATAAATATCTCCTTTAATAACACTAGGGCCCATAATGCACATATATAAAAGATTTATCATTGACGAATCATTTAATGGTATCAAATACTTTTTGATTATATTTGGCCAATATTTTAAAGAATTTATCCCTTCCAATGCACCACGTTTAAGTCCAGACTTTTCACACCATTCTATAAACTCTTCTACCCCGTACGGGCACCTTTTATATTCAATCATCTTTTCAGCCAAGACAACACCAGCTTGAAAGTTTCTTGTTGGACTACCACTTACAGGAAGCATCATGCTCCCTCTTACATCAGCAACCATTGCGGTCAACTGACTAAATGTATGATCTCTAACTTGAACAAGATCTCCATTCTTTAAAAGTGACGCATCAATCCGTTGCACACCATATCCAAGCTCAGTGATAGGAAAAGGTTGTTTCTCATAAAGATCCTCTCTATCTGAACGACTCATGGAAACATAAGCAGCCTGATCTAAACATTGATCTAACAGTAAAGTTAATAAAGTTGGAAGCAATCCAGGGTTACTCTTATGAAAAGTATGCCCAAATCCAGCTAATATTGAAGAAATATTTTTAG
>QCHM01000035.1 GCA_003279615.1 Prochlorococcus sp. AG-402-B19 | reverse complement strand
AATTAGCTATAAATATTAATTATTCGTTTTGTTCAGATTTAATCTTGATAGAGCGCTGTCAACAGCAAGTTGCTGATCTCTTCTAGTGATCCAATGATGATAGGTTTTTGTATGAATGGAGACTGAGTGCCCCATCATTTTTGCTGCCACGGTATTTGGAAGCCCTATTAAAATTGTTCTAACTGCCCATGCATGCCTCAAGTCGTAGGGAGTAAAAGATATATCATATCTTCTAAATTGTTCCGATACTCTTCGACCTATATGTTGGAGAGTTGTATATTTAAGATTTGTTTTAATACTAGGAAGTAAATCGGAGGTGTCTGACGTTTTGTCTAGTTCGAATAAATCAACCCATTCTGGATGAAATGGCCAAACTTGATGTTCTCCTGTTTTTGTGTTGGGAAATACTCTAATTATCTTATCCCCATCTTTTTTTAAAGAAGATAAATCACTAAAAAAGACTTCATGATTTCTTAGCCCATAGGTTGCCATTAATGCAAAAACAAATCTCCATTTTGGATTTGGTATTGTCTTAAAGCTAGTGATAATTTCTTCATCACTGGGTAATTCTCTGAAATTAGATTCGTGTATTCCATAACCACTTTGAAGTTGTTTCCAGTTCTCAGGTAATTCTAACTTAAGGTATTTTGCTAAAGCGCTTAAAGCAATTCCACACTGCTGTCTGCTACGTGAATTCTCTTTATAACTCAAAAGGATTTCAAGTAGAAGACCCTCCCCTAATTTAAGACTAGATTTGTTACTCAATCCAATTAACCTATTCATATATGGTTTATAAGCAGATTGCCATGTGCTGATCATGCTTGCAGGTGATTTGCTCTTGGATGTGTCAGAAAAAAAATGTTTTTTAAAGCTTTCTATTTCATTGCTTAAGTCTAGCTTTTTACTTTTTATCGATGTGATAGCTTTTTCTTTAATCCAATGAGACCAATAAAATTGATTTTTTTTTAGTTGAAAATCAATCAATTCTATAGCTTTTCTAGCTTCTTCTAAACCATTAATGTCATAAGGGAGTTTAAGACTTATTCTTTGAACTTTATAAAGGCTGGGAGATTTCTTGTCTGGTAAAGACCCACGAATGTTTAAAACTTTACCTCTTTTTTCAATTCTTAGGTTGATTCCCTTTGATTCAAGGTCTTGATTGATATCTAGTAACTTTTGATTCTCTTCCATCATCCTGTAAATTTAGCTAGCTTTACCTTGATAAAGGTTCTTATAACCTTTTATAAGGAGTTTTTTCTGAAATGGCTCGCGTTGGTGTCCTCTTATTAAATCTCGGAGGTCCAGAGAGGATTGAGGACGTTGGTCCATTTTTATATAACTTATTTTCTGATCCAGAGATAATTCGGTTGCCAGTTCGTGCATTTCAAAAGCCTCTGGCTTGGCTTATAAGCTTATTAAGAAGTAGTAAATCACAAGAGGCATATAGGTCAATTGGAGGTGGGTCTCCTTTACGACGTATCACTGAGCAGCAGGCAAGAGAACTCCAAAGTTATCTTAGAAATCAAGGAATAGATGCTACAACATATGTCGCAATGAGATATTGGCATCCATTTACTGAGTCAGCAGTAGCTGATATAAAGGCTGACGGAGTTAGTGAAGTTGTTGTGTTGCCTTTATATCCCCATTTTTCTATTAGTACAAGTGGATCTAGCTTTAGAGAATTAAAAAGATTAAGAGATGGTGACCCTGCTTTTGACAAGTTGTCAATTCGCTGTATTCGCAGCTGGTTTGATCATCCAGCCTATTTATCTTCAATGGCTGAATTAATAAAGAAACAAATCCTTGCTTGTGATTTGCCTCAAGAGGCTCACGTTTTTTTTACTGCACATGGCGTCCCTAAAAGCTATGTAGAAGAAGCTGGTGATCCCTATCAAGATCAAATACAAAATTGTTCACTTTTGATTATTGATCAGTTAGAAAATTCGCTTGGATTTAGTAATTCATTCTCACTTGCTTATCAAAGTAGGGTTGGGCCAGAAGAGTGGTTAAAGCCATATACTGAGGATATTTTGCAAAAGTTAGGGAAATCTGGAGTTAGGGAACTTGTAGTAGTACCAATTAGTTTTGTGAGTGAGCATATTGAAACACTTCAAGAGATTGATATTGAGTACAAAGAAATTGCTGAAGAAAATGGAATAGTTAATTTTAAAAGAGTTCAAGCACTTGATACTTATCCGTTGTTTATAGAAGGATTGGCTGACTTGGTTTCGTCTTGCTTAAAAGGTAATGGGATTAGTTTGGAGGAAGCATCAAAATTGCCAGAAAGAGTAAAACTTTATCCTCAAGAGAAATGGCAGTGGGGCTGGAACAATAGCTCTGAGGTCTGGAATGGAAGAGTCGCCATGATTGTTTTTCTTTGTGTTTTTCTAGAATTAATAATTGGTGGAACCATTGGATAACAATTTTCACCCTTTCTTACATTTACATTAACAAGCACTGGACCTTCATTTGCTAAAGCTTTTTGGAGTTGAGGTATTAATTGACCTCTTTCAGAAATCACAATACCCTCAATTCCGAAAGCCTGAGACAATAAAATAAAGTCAGGTTCACCAAAAGACATGTTAGATGCAGAATATCGTTCATCATAAAAACTTTCCTGCCATTGCCTAACCATTCCTTGCCAATGGTTATTAATAATAATCACTTTTATATTTAATTTATATTGGGCAATAGTTCCAAGTTCTTGAATATTCATTAAAATACTTGCATCACCAGCGATACATATAACTTGCTCATCTGGCAAAGCAACTTTAACTCCCATTGCAGCGGGCATTCCAAAACCCATAGTTCCAAGTCCAGCGCTGCTAATCCATTGTCTTGGTCCATTCAATAAATATTGAGCTGCCCACATCTGATGCTGTCCAACATCAGTTGTTATGTATGAATCATGAGCCAAATCTCTTAATGCAATTAATACTTCCTGTGGATAAATTTCACCTTCTTTTTTTGGAGTTATTAAAGGAAAATTATTTTTCCAGTTCTTAATTTTAGCAAGCCAATTAGAAGTTTTTAGATTGATTTTTCTTTGATTACTAAGATCTAATAATTTAACAAGACTGATACCAATATCTCCCAAAACAGAAACTTCAACAAGTCTATTTTTATTTATTTCGGCTGGATCAATCTCAAAATGAATAACTTTTGCTTTAGGTGCAAATGTATCCAATTTACCTGTAACTCTGTCATCAAATCGTGCTCCTATTGCAATCAACAAATCACATTCAGTTACAGCAAAGTTTGCATATGCTGTTCCATGCATCCCAAGCATCCCTACTGATAGAGGTTCACGTTCATCAAAAGCTCCTTTTCCCATCAAAGTTGTTGTTACGGGGATTTGATACCTATTAGCAATAGCTGCGAGAGTTTCATGTGCACCTGATGAAATAACTCCTCCTCCTACGTAAAGAAGTGGTTGCTCAGCATTCTCAATTAAATCTAAGGCTTGAGTTATTGCTTTATTATCTGGCACAAATGGAAGTTCAAAGCCTTGAGGTTTTATTGAACCTGGCTCAACAGGTCGATACTCAAACAATTCTTGTCCAACATCTTTCGGTATGTCAATCAAAACAGGTCCTGGTCTTCCCGATGAGGCTATGAGAAAAGCTTGAGCTACAACTTTGGCAATTTCAGCTGGATCTCTTACAACCCATGAATGCTTAACGATTGGGAGAGTTATACCAAAAATATCAGTTTCTTGGAAAGCATCAGTCCCTATAGCAGGTCTTGGAACTTGTCCTGTTATAACGACAAGAGGAACTGAATCCATTTGAGCCGTGGCTATACCTGTAACTAAATTCGTGGCACCAGGTCCTGAAGTCCCAAAACAAACACCTACCTTCCCAGTAGCCCTAGCAAAGCCGTCTGCAGCATGAGTTCCACCCTGCTCATGTCTAACAAGAATATGTTTTAACCAGCCCTCTTGTTCTGCTTTAAAAACTGCATCATATATTGGAAGGATCGCGCCGCCTGGATAACCAAAAATAGTA
>QCHM01000034.1 GCA_003279615.1 Prochlorococcus sp. AG-402-B19 | reverse complement strand
AGTCTCATTGATAGTCATTTTGGCTTTGATTTGCCTATCTAGATAACTCGTGTTTGAGTAATGAAGATTTTTAATGTCTTCAGGTAGATATTTTTGACCTCTGTATGTAAGGAGATCCATGAGAATAGAGTGATGAACTATGCAAAAGTTCTCAAAGAAGACCCGAGCTGATCTAAAAAGAAGAATTTTGTATTAGTTAATACATAATAATGCTTTAAGCTCCTAAAAGTGGTTCAGATTGATACAAAAAAAAATCAATGAACAGAAAAGTAAATCGTATTGACTGTAGTTACTTTTATAAATTTTACTTATTATAATTCTAAATTAAATCAATTAAAACTCAATCCTGTATTTTTAGATTTCAAAAAAGAGTAGGGGGGAAGTTGGTTAATCTCAGACTGAAAATAAGTATCATTATATTGGTTTGTAGATGCATAACCTTTACTTACATACCAACCATGAGTCATACCCATTAACATTCCTAAACTAATAGCAAAGCGCACTTTTTTCAAACGACTATTGCGAATTTCATAGATTTTTAGTACTTCAGTTGTCTTTATTTATACGAAAATTAATTTTCAAAAGAACATTTTTTAATTTATGTATGAGTTAATACCATTTTCTTTATGTATATGGATTTTAACCTCCTAAATACGACATTGAAGGATGAGGTTTTTGTGGTTTTGAGTTTTCAGATTGATCAAATCTATTTTCACTATATTTATCATCTCTTATTAGCCATATTGTCTCAAGAAATTCTTCTAAGCCTTTTTCATTAATTGAAGGATTGAGCCATTTTTTTAAATCAGAACCATTGTTTGAAAAAAGACAAGTATGTGCGAAACCATCACTAGTAATCCTTAATCTATTGCAGTCAGAACAAAAAGGATTAGATATCGAAGATATAGTGCTTATATAACTATTGCTATCTTTCATATACCATTTATGGGCTGTATTTCCTATTAATCTTCCAGCTTCATTGATTTTAAAATGTTCTTTTATTATACTGATCAATTCGTGAGATTTTAGAACTTCATTAGCTTGCCAATTATTCTTATTTCCTACATCCATATATTCTATGAATCTAATTTCAATAGATTTAGCTTTAGCAAAGTGAACAAGATTTAAGATCTGATTATCATTTATGTTCTTTTTTATGACACAATTTATTTTTAGTCGACCCTCTAATGGATCAAAGCCAGCTTGGATGGCATTATCAATGCCTTGGAGAACATGATTCAGCTTATTTTTAGCTGAAATCATATTATTATCTCCTGTCATTATTGAAAATATTTTTGGATCTAGAGCATCTAGACTAACTGTGATTCTGTTGAGTCCATAATCAAATAAATTTTGACATCTATCTTTTGTTAATAATGATCCATTTGTAGTTATAGCAATGTCTTTTAAATTATTTATAGGATGATTTCTTGTTTTCTTTAATGTATTAATTGCTTCCATCAGCTTATTCAACTGGCTGCTTATTAATGGCTCTCCACCAGTTAATCTGAGTGAGTTTACTCCTAATTTGCAAGCAACCTTAATTATTGATAGGAATTGCTTATTAGTTAATGTAGTCAAACAGCTATTATTTTCTGGCATACAATATGGACATGAAAAATTACATGTATTAGTTAATGAAAGCCTTAAAACTTTTAACTCTCTATCATGAATATCTTTAATCATACCTTTAATAATAATTTAGTGATTTTAGTTCTTGTAATGAGTTGACATTCAAGAATTCTTTGTCTTTGGCAAAATAATAATGAAAAGGAATTGATTTTGTCCATCCCTGAAAATTTATTTTACCTAATTGAAGTCTTTCATTTAACTTATTTAAGTTATTTTGATTTAGAGGATAAATGCCAAGTAGTGGTTGAGCTATTTTATTACTATGTGCGATAAGTGCTATATCTTTATTTTTTTTCCAACACTTGATAAAATCTTCAATATGCTTGCTATTAATGAAAGGCATATCTACTGGCATTAAGAGTATATAGTTATATTTTCCTAAAAATTTTGAATATAAAAACTCCATACAATTTAGTGGTCCATGGAAAGGTTTTTTGTCAAATAATATATTTACTTTATGAGATTCACTAATTTCATTTATATGAGATTGATGATTAGTTAAGAGGATAGTTTCTAAGTCCAGTTTTTTCATGATATTTAATTTATGTGATAACCAGCTATCGCCTTCATGATGTTTTAATAGTGCCTTATCTTTACCCATTCTGGTACTTTGCCCCCCAGAGAGAATACAAGCTTTGAGTTCTTTCTTAGTAGAACTATCTAAAATGATAATTTATTTTTCTCTAAATTAAAAACTAGCATAAAACTTGAATAAATATTTATTTTGTTATCATGAAAACATAAATTATATATTAATTTAATCGATCTAATCTTCATTATTCTAAATCTCTATAATTTCTAAGAATCATTATTGATTAATATTTCTTTAAAAGCTTTAATTAGATTTCGGTGCTCATGTCCAGGTCTTGCAAGTTTACATAGAGCGAACCTTTCAAGTTCGCTCAAATTAGACCATGTTTTCTGAGAGATCTGAAATGTATTTTTGCTTGCTTCAACATCAATAAATTCTGGGACTATACCCGATAACAACCAGGGCTCATCTTTTGAAATTAAAATTTCTTTTGCTTGACCTATACGACTACGACTAGTTTTACTAATCAAATAGGATTTCAATCCATCTAAGTCGTCAATCGAATCTGACCAATCAACTATTTTTCTTTTATCATCGTGATTTAACTCCTGCCAATGTTGAAGTTTTAGTTTTAAACCGATAAGATCAAGTTTCCTACGAACGCATAAAGGTATACATCTTAGATCACTAATAAATTCATCTTCAAATTCAAAACAGTGGCTTGATTGTTCCAAGTCAAAATCTACGGATTTAATTTAACCATAATAACTTATTTGTGAATTTTACTATTCTCTAACATATAATAATTAATCATTATTTTTTATTTATCATTATAACTAATCATAAATAAGAAAATGGATTCAAACCTAACTCATTTAAATGAGAAGGGCGATATGTTTATAGTTGATATTTCTGAGAAAATAAGCACTCCTAGAGAAGCTCTCGCTGAAGGATATATTGATTTAAGTGTGGAAGCATTTGATAATGTTAAAGACGGCAATATAAGAAAAGGAGATTTATTTGCTGCTGCAAGATTTGCTGCAATTAATGCATCTAAAAAAACTTCGGAATTAATCCCACTTTGTCACTTATTAAGTTTAAGTAATATCAGGATTGATATAGATCTATGTAATAAAAAAAGAGCGATAAAAATCACTGCATTATGTAAAACGAATGCTCAAACTGGTGTAGAGATGGAAGCACTTACGGCGGTCTCTATAGGATTACTAACTATTTACGACATGCTTAAAGCTATCGATCCTTTTTTAACAATAAATTCAATTCGACTTTTAGAAAAAAAAGGAGGCAAAAAAGGTATCCTGAGGAGAGAAACTAATTAATTTTTGATGACTCAAGAGCCTTTTTTAAGGGAGGGATTAAAAGTAGAAGAAGCTAGAAAAGAAGTTTTAAAGGAAATCAAGAACGTTTTAGATAATTTTACTATTCCTTTCGAAAGTATTCCTTTAGAAGATTCCTTAGAAAAAATTTCTTCAACAGATATTTTTGTAAAACAGAATATTCCCGGCTTTAGATCCTCCATAATGGATGGTTACGCGGTTAGTCATTCTGCCAAGCCTCAGAAAGGACAATATTGGAAAGTTGTTGGAGATTCATCCGCTGGTAAACCTTACAATAAAAATCTTGCTGAAGGTGAAGCCATTGCTATAAGCACTGGTTCATTAGTTCCTGATGAATGCTCTTGGGTTATTCCTTTAGAACAGATAAAGACAGAAATGATAAAAGATAGCTCTTTTGAGAAAATACATCTCATAGACGACTTAACGAATAGTACTTGGATTAGACCTGTTAATGATCAATTATCGGAAGGAGATATCGTATTAGCGAAGGGTCAAAAAATTACTCCTAGTATTATTGGATTACTTGCTAGTTGTGGAATAAGTTATATTAGTGTGTTTAAATCT
>QCHM01000033.1 GCA_003279615.1 Prochlorococcus sp. AG-402-B19 | reverse complement strand
GAAAGAAGCTGGCGGTGCTGGTTTTCAAGATTCAATGCTCAAGCTTCTCAATACTCTTCCATCAATTCTCAAGTATCTACCTGTAGACAAAGCTCAAGATGCTCGCAGTTTTATGCTTAGTTTTCAATATTGGTTAGGAGGAACTCCAGATAATCTGAGAAACTTTCTACTAATGCTTGGAGACAAATATGTATTTCCAGAGCTAAATATAGAACAAGAGAAAATTGAAGTTGCAGAGCCAGAAGTTTTCCCAGATTTAGGAATTTGGCATCCTTTAGCCCCAAATATGTTCGAAGATAAAAAAGAATATCTTAATTGGACAGCTTCTAGAGAAGATCTATCTAAAAAAGCTAAAGAAGGCCCAGTAATTGGTCTTGTACTTCAAAGAAGTCATATTGTTACTGGAGATGATGCGCACTACGTTGCAGTAATCCAAGAACTTGAATATAGAGGTGCAACAGTCATACCTATTTTTTGTGGTGGATTAGATTTTTCTAAGCCAGTAAACGAATTTTATTACGAACCAAATAACCCTGACAAACCAATTGTTGATGGCGTTGTATCTCTTACAGGTTTTGCACTTGTTGGAGGTCCTGCAAGGCAAGATCATCCAAAAGCAGTCGAGGCCTTAAAGAAACTAAATCGACCTTACATGGTTGCACTCCCACTAGTTTTCCAAACCACACAAGAATGGGAAGGTAGTGATCTAGGTCTTCATCCAGTTCAAGTTGCACTGCAAATTGCAATTCCTGAATTAGATGGGGCTATAGAACCAATAGTTTTATCTGGTCGAGATGATGCAACTGGCAAAGCTCATACACTCCAAGACAGAGTTGACGCAATAGCTGAAAGAGCTATTAGATGGTCATCACTAAGAATTAAAAAACGTGACCAGAAGAAATTAGCAATAACTGTATTTAGTTTTCCGCCTGATAAAGGAAATGTCGGAACAGCTGCTTACTTAGACGTCTTTGGATCTATTTATAGAGTTTTAGAAGAAATGAAGCAAAAAGGTTATTTCATACAAGATTTACCTAATAATCCAAAAGAACTGATGGAGTCATTGATAAATGATCCTGAAGCTTTACAAGGTGCTCCTGAGCTATCAATAGCTCATCGCATGAGCGTGAAAGAATATGAAAAATTAACTCCATATTCAGAGAGGCTAGAAGAGAACTGGGGAAAACCACCAGGAAACTTAAATAGTGACGGACAAAATCTCCTTATATATGGAAAAGAATTTGGGAATGTATTTGTTGGAGTGCAACCAACTTTTGGATATGAAGGCGATCCTATGAGATTACTTTATTCAAGAAGTGCTAGTCCTCATCATGGTTTTGCCGCTTATTATACCTATTTAGAAAAAGTTTGGAAGGCCGACGCAGTTCTTCATTTTGGAACCCACGGATCCCTTGAATTTATGCCAGGGAAACAAATGGGTATGAGTGAAACTTGTTATCCCGATTCATTAATTGGAGGTCTGCCTAATCTTTATTACTACGCTGCAAATAATCCATCCGAAGCAACAATTGCAAAAAGAAGAGGATACGCATCAACAATTAGCTATTTAACTCCCCCAGCTGAAAATGCTGGGTTATATAAAGGTCTGAAAGAACTGGGTGAACTAGTTGGTTCTTATCAACAATTACGAGAAAGTGGAAGAGGAATTCAAATTGTTAACGCAATAGTTGAAACATCAAAGAAATGTAATCTTGATGAAGATGTAAAACTTCCTGAAAAAGATGCCTCCGAATTAGAACTAGATGAAAGAGATTTGATAGTAGGGAATGTTTATAAACAATTAATGGAAATAGAAAGTCGATTATTACCTTGCGGCTTGCACACTATTGGGAAACCAGCCACTGCTGAAGAAGCTATTGCAACGTTAGTAAGTATCGCATCTATAGAAAGAGAAGATGATGGAATCAGATCTTTACCAGGTTTATTAGCTGAATCAAAAGGAAAAACAATTGAGGAAGTCTATGAAGGAAATAACAAGGGAAAATTAGAGGATGTTGAACTTAATAAATTAATTACAGAGACATCAAGAGAAGCAGTTGGTTCGATGGTTAAGTCTCTAACTGGAAGAGATGGGAGAGTTAATATGAAGAAGAATATTTGGACCCTGATTGTTGAGTTTTTAAGAGGGATTGGTTTCTCAATCCCATCCCCATGGCAAGCATCAGCTAAGAAAGCAGGTTTTGAGAATGTAGATCCAAGTTCACTAGATAAATTATTTGACTATTTAAGATTTTGTTTAGATCAGATATGCGCAGATAAAGAAATGGAAAGTCTCTTAAAAGCTCTAGATGGAGATTATGTTATTCCAGGTCCAGGAGGAGATCCGATAAGGAATCCTGGAGTATTACCAAGTGGAAAAAATATACATGCATTAGATCCCCAATCGATTCCAACCGTAGCCGCTGTAGCTTCAGCTAAAGGTGTAGTTGACAAGCTTATTGAAAGACAAAAAGAGGAACAAGGAACATGGCCTGAAACTATTGCTTGCGTACTTTGGGGTACTGACAACATTAAAACCTATGGTGAATCGCTAGCTCAAATCCTTTGGTTTGTAGGTGTAAAACCAAAACCAGACTCTGTCGGAAGAGTAAATAAATTAGAACTCCTTTCTCTTCAGGAATTAGGAAGACCAAGAATTGATGTAGTCGTCAACTGTTCTGGTGTCTTTAGGGATTTGTTTATTAACCAAATGGCATTGATAGATCAAGCAGTAAAAATGGCAGCAGAGGCAGATGAACCACTTGAACAAAATTTTGTAAGAAAACATGCTCTCGAGCAAGCAGAAAAAGAAGGGAAAAGCATCAGGGAATCAGCAAGCAGAGTATTCTCTAATGCAAGTGGAAGTTATAGCTCTAATGTCAATTTAGCAGTAGAAAATTCAACATGGGAAGAAGAAAATGAGTTACAAGAAATGTACCTTTCAAGGAAAACATATGCTTTCAACGCCGATAATCCTGGAGAAATGAATCAGGACAGAGATGTATTCGAATCAGTCATGAAAACTGCTGACGTTACATTCCAAAACCTTGATTCTTCAGAAATATCATTAACAGATGTAAGTCATTATTTCGATTCTGATCCAACAAATTTAATTAAAAACCTAAGAGATGATGGCAAAGCACCAAGTAGTTATATAGCAGACACAACTACAGCAAATGCGCAAGTCAGATCACTAAGTGAAACCATTAGATTAGATTCTAGAACAAAATTACTTAACCCAAAATGGTATGAAGGAATGCTCAAGTCTGGATATGAAGGTGTCAGAGAAGTTTCTAATAGACTTAATTACACATTAGGATGGAGTGCAACTAGCGGGCAAGTTGATAATTTTGTTTATGAAGAGTCAAATGAAACTTTTATAAATGATCCGGAGATGAGGAAAAGATTAATGGATTTAAATCCTCATAGTTTTAGAAGAATAGTCGGTACATTATTAGAAGTTAATGGGAGAGGGTATTGGGAAACATCAGATGAAAATATTGAACAATTAAAAGAGCTTTATCAAGAAGTTGAAGATAGAATAGAAGGAGTTACGACAGAAGATTAGTTATAAATTAAATTATTGACTTAGTCATTATTATAACCTGAGAAATTTGCTCAATATCATGTACTCTTAGAAAATCGACTCCAGCAATTACACATCGAGAAGCTACAGCTGCTGTTCCAAATATTCGTTTAGTAGGATCAGATTCATTAATAACAGACCCAATAAATCTTTTTCTAGAAGCTCCTATTAAAACTTTAAAATTCATAGACACAAATTCATCTAAATTTCTAAGCAAAGTTAAGTTTTGATCGACATTTTTTGCGAAACCTAAGCCAGGATCAATAATAACTTGTTCATCTTTTATACCTTTAGACTGTGCCAAATCAATTTGATTTGATAATTCAACTTTTACATCTTCGACCACATTTGTATATTGAGCTAAAGAATCCATAGTCTTACTATTTCCACGACTATGAGTCAAAACATAAGGACAACCTTTATCAGCAACAACATTGAATATTTCAGGATCATGCCTGCCACCACTAACATCATTAATCCAATCGGCACCAACATCTAATACTCTTTCAGCGACAGAATG
>QCHM01000032.1 GCA_003279615.1 Prochlorococcus sp. AG-402-B19 | reverse complement strand
ATTTTTATTTTATTTTATTTTTTTTTCTACAGATTAGTTGCCATCGCAATCTTCATCTTTTGGCAACTGAAGCCACCCACTCGTCCACTTTGAGTAAGTTTTTAATTCCGACCATGGTACTTTTATAAGAATTTCGTTGTTGTTAACTGGAAATAGTTCGACCCACCGCTCATCTTTTTTCCCTCCATAACTTTTGACTTCAAAATGTCGATATCCTTCCCTTTTTACCGCTGAGGTCCAAGCTGCGTTTGGTGGCCATCTCATTTGGTTCCCTCTTTTTTTGAGCCTTCTCTCTGCTTTTATTTTAGTCTAAATTTATACACATAAACCTTGTTTATGTTTTATATGTTTGTAAATTTATTTTTTTTAATCTAGAAAAATTCCTTTAACTGATAGGTCCTTTCTCTCTCTTGGATCTGGATATGTATTTTTGTATTGGCTAATATATATAGGTGTACTGATTGCCAAGACTAGAATTATTAGAAAATATTTTACTTGGTTTTTTTTCAACGTCTTACTAAATGTATGATTGTTCTATTAGTGGTTTTTTAACCATAGGTCAATCCTGTTATCGCTAGTAAATATACCCTCAATTTAAATCTAATTTTGAATTGATTTAGCTCTATTCAGAATTTGTTCTAATAATTTTAGTAATTATTTCTTCTAGGTATCAATAGATACTCTTTTATGCTTGGATAGTATTTATATACTTATTACATCAAGTTTTTTTGATATGAGCAAAAAAATCTCTAAAAAAGCAAGTGCTATTAGAACAATTTCTTTAGCAGTTGGTGCTCTAAGTCTTCTAGTTATGGCTGTTTCTCAAGTTGCAGGAAATGAATCCTGCACAAGCAGTGCATACTCGATTGAAAATCAAATAAGACTTTCCTGATTTTATTTTCAATATGAATATTTATAGTTCCTGATTTTTCTTAGGTGAATTTTTCAAGAGATATTTTTGTTACTAGTTTGATCATTTTGGGATCCTCTTCAATTGTTGGATATTTTTACCAACTTCAAATTGCTGTTGGATATGCATTGTTTAACGTGTTGGTACTGCTTATTTGGTCGAAACTCGCATCTCGCTAAAACTTCATTCATCTCGACATTAAAAAAATTTATTCTTGGTCTTGTGAGAAATCTGCTAGATCCATTATTTTTTTAAATTCGTCCATCTCCTCGTCTGAAACTCGTGTCTTCTCCTGAAGTTCTTTTAATAAAGAATCTATTTTCCTTTGGATATTTTCTTCGCTCAAAATTTTTAATTAAATATATGACTAATTATATATTCAATTCACTCTTATACCTGTTTAGATACGACAAATTTTTGTAGTCAATGAGTACGTATTATTTGTTAGTCAATTCAGGCCTGTGCTCCATCTGCTACACGCATCGTCATTCCTCCATCCATGTCATCATCATCGTTGTTGTCCAATATTGCTTTTCCAACCTCATAAAGAAGATATGTCCCAACAATAATTAGAACGAAAAGGAAATTAAAATCTCCTGAGTTTGAAGCGTATGTTTGAATTTCACCCATAATTATCCTCTGTTAAATAACCCTCTTCTCTTTTGTTGTGGCTTAGCTGATCTAGTTCCACGAGACTGCTGCATTTCAGCTTTAGTAATAGGCTTACGATTTTGAAAAGTATCCCAACCAAGTAAAGCCACAGTTCCAATGGCTCCTAAGAAAAGAACTACACCTGGTATTAAATTCATCTAGTTGAATTAATTTTAACAACTTAGTGGAATTGTTATTTAGACCGTGGATAAAAAATATTGCTTCAGCTAATAACCCTGATAACTTTTGCTGTGTACGGGTGCCCCCTTTACATTCCTTTACTTTTCCTTTACATTCATGCGCATTATTTGAGATTAATCTTGTGACTCCAGAAGCAGAAAAGTTTAATGGTTGGATGGCAATGATCGGCTTTATTGCTGCTTTCGGTGCTTACGCAACAACAGGTCAAATCATTCCAGGCATTTTTTAGGTTAATAAATGACTACTATTAACCAAGTTTCTGATCAATCAATTGATCCAACTGATAATCAATCAGATGGTCAATCATTTGATCAATCAGTTGATCCATCAGGAATCCCAGCTTACAGTTCTGCTTCTAACCAGATCATTACTGAATACGGTAAGCAAAACATGTTTGCGACCCAGGTACAAACTCAATTAGTTGAAAACTATTCTAACTACCCTGAAGAAGCAGAAAAGACCAATGGCCGTTGGGCAATGATTGGAATGATTGCTTTACTTGGCGCTTATATCACTACTGGTCAAATAATCCCTGGCATATTTTAAACAGTTCTAAATTAAATCAATTTTCATATGAATCTAGAGATTTTTCTCTAGCCTTTTTGTTCCATCCAAGAATTTAAGCCATATGTCTGTTTTTTCAAAATAAGAAACTAACTAGCAAAAAATGCTAAAAGTTATCATGTTAGGAATAATTCCTCCCATGATCTCAGCTAGTCCAAGCAAAGGGCATTCTTAGGAAATACGAGCACTGATCATCCTGATCAATGGCGCGATTGATCCAATTGCAAGCACTGAAAACATAATATAAATG
Source organism: Prochlorococcus sp. AG-402-B19 (assembly GCA_003279615.1). Classification (GTDB taxonomy): domain Bacteria; phylum Cyanobacteriota; class Cyanobacteriia; order PCC-6307; family Cyanobiaceae; genus Prochlorococcus_B. The sequence continues at coordinate 2,532 of QCHM01000032.1, read as the reverse complement.
ATTATTTTTGATTCCCATTTTTTCATGAATATGGTTTAGCTAGTGATCACTTATATCTGTGGATTTTTCCTAGCTTTCGAAAAAATTAGTAATTTATTATCAATCAATACTTTTAAAAAAAGATGATCAGTCTTTACCGGAATTTTTACCAAAACCTGGAATAAAAGGAAATGCTTGATCATCTACAAGATCTGGGGCAGCACTAGTTTTCGAACCATCCAAGGCATCACTCGATTCTTCGATCACAATAACCATAGAGTTGTCTTCGTTCATATCAGAACCCATTTGCGCGGCCACTACAGGGTTAATTCCTGAAAAAATAGTTGTTGAAATTATAAAAATAGACAAAGCTAAAAAACTAGCAGCACTAAATATCTTATTGAGCATAGATATAAATCAGTTATAAATAATCTAACGTTGGTGTTCACCCGAAAGCGTTAGGTCTGAATACTCAATTAATGAGATTCAATTAGATAATAGGAGTCGTAGCAATTGTTGAAACTTCTGAGAAGATTGCAACAGCCATGAATATGTATGGAACTAATTTCATTGTTTTTGTGAATATGTGTTAAGCATATATGCTAATCATATAATCAGTGGTAAATGATTGTACGGTTCTCGCCCCCACGAATATAAGTAAATTTGTTTGTGGCTATAAATATATCTGATAACCAATATCAATTGCTATCACAGTTTTGTTGGATCGCTTTTTTTGCAAGATTCTCTAATTGATCAGGTGAAACTGGTGTCGTTTTGTTTTTTCCTTCTTTTAATCCTCTTAGTAAAGAAGTAATTATTGCCAGTCCTAAAAATGCACCTAACCCCAACCAAAAAGTTCTCTCTACTAAGAGTGCTGTGGGATTACCAATTGCATCAGTTACTTGTTCCATCTTCTCGATTTGCGAAAAAAATAAGGATCAGAGGAGTTTCTCAATAATTTTGCCTTAATCCATCATAGAAATTATGTGCAGAAATTCATGGCATAAAAAAACCCTCAAATTTGAGGGAGAAGATACTGAGAGATCCCCATCACCCAGTAATTCGAAAATACTACTCGCTGTGTACATATTACGCAAGCTAATAATTCCAGATATGGGTCTTTTTTTCTGTTTTTTTAATCTTTCTAACACCAGATATGGTAGGGGTTGCAATTTGGGTGAAAAACAGTTAAAAATAAGATCCCCATCACCCAGGCCCGTAGGACACCATACCTAGGGTCTTTTTTATTGGAATTGCTTTTTACTTAGATCTTGGTGTTATTTAGTGGCTCTGAAGCTGTGGAAAACTTAGACAGCTTGAAGTAGTTTCTTTTACACATGTATCGATTAGATAAACATTCACTTCGTACTAACCGTAACACTATATATTTTTAGATCAGTTAGGTTTATGCAAACAATTTTCTGATACATGTCTGAGCTTCAGCTAGTTGACTCATTTCCCATCTGGAAAGCTGTTTTATGGTGCTTTTATCCTATGGCTGCTCTACTTCTAGTAGAACTAATCTCTAGAGCACTCCCAGACGATGATGACGATTTTGGTGGAGGAAAGATGATTCCTGCTTACCAGCCTGTTCGAGCAAGATAGTTTTCGTTATCTGTCTACTTACAATCCGGCTATAGTCGACAACGATAGTCAAAGAAACAAGTTATTAATATTATTTTATTTATTGAGTATTTATACTTGTATAGTGAGCTAAGGGACTATGAAAGGTTTTAATTCATTTGTATTAGATTTCAGTGTAAGCATCCTTGATCGAATCTACGAGGGTAGACCGATTCAACGATTTTGGGTTCTTGAGGTAATTGCTAGAGCCCCTTATTTTGCATTCTTATCAGTTTTGCATTTACAAGAGTCGCTTGGTCTGAAGACTCCTTTAAGTAACAAGCTCATGAAGGCTCATTTTTACCAAGCAATCAATGAGACAGAACATTTAGAGGAGATGGAATCACGAAGCGGCAATAGATATTGGGTTGATCGATTTCTTGCCAGGCATTTAGTGCTCTTTTATTACTGGGTAATGGTTTTTTATTACTTACTATCTCCATCAAATGCATACGATATAAATATTAAAATTGAAGAGCATGCGTATGAAACTTATGCAAAGTATCTATCCGTTAATCCAAGCGATCAGAGGATACGTGAAATTGCTCAGGATGAGATCAATCATGCGAACGAATTAAAAGAAGCAATTTCTTTGATAAGTTAAGACGCCAACTTTTTGTTGATGTTAATAATGATATTTTCCCTTGTGCTTTTTAAATTATCTAAAGCAAGCATCTCCCACAATTCTGAGTTTCTCGATACGAGTAAGGTTCTCTCTCTTTAGCAATGTTTTTGTGGAAACAGCCAAGCCTAATTTGATTCTGTTTGGCAATGATTCAACTAATGATTCAATATCTGTTAAATCTTCATTAGAAGATGCAATAACATCTTTTGTGCATTCCCAACCCTTTGTCGTAATGATTTGAGGCCATATAAACCAAAGACCGCTAAATGCTCCGAGAATTAAGAAAAACAGATTTCTAATCATTG
>QCHM01000031.1 GCA_003279615.1 Prochlorococcus sp. AG-402-B19 | reverse complement strand
CGCTTTTTGCAAATGTAGTTGGTTTTTTAGATATAGATAGAAGACCACAGGCAGGACTGGAATTAAGTTTAGATAGAGAGTTGCAGCGTCTTGAAAAAAAAAGTGTACTCAGAAGAGGGGCTGATGGAACACCATTACCTGTTGGTGTCAAGCGTGGTGTATTTGAAGAGGATCAATTAAGTTTGCAATTGACTTTAGATGTAAGGCTACAAGAAGTCGCCGTACAAGAAATAACTAAGCAGGTAAAAAAATGGAATGCAAAAAAAGGTGTAGTAATTGTGATGGATATTAATACAGGAGAACTTTTAGCATTGGCTTCTACCCCTAGTTATGATCCCAATAAATATTGGGACTATTCACCATCTCTTTTTAAAGAGTGGTCAGTTCAAGAATTATTTGAACCTGGATCTACCTTTAAGCCAATTAATTTGGCATTGGCGCTTGAGGAGGGAGTTATAAGCCCAAATGGAGAAATCAATGATGATGGCCTTGTTACAGTTGGAGGTTGGCCTTTATCTAATTGGGATCGAAAACCTAATGGGATGCTTACTTTCCCTGAGGTGTTACAGGTTTCAAGCAACGTAGGGATGGTCAAGATTATGAATAAAATGGATGCAAGTAATTACTGGCAATGGTTAAGGCGGTTAGGTATAGATGAAATACCAGAGACTGATCTCCCGGGGGCAGTCTCTGGCCAAATAAAATCAAAGCAGATTTTTGTTAATCAACCAATAGAACCTGCAGTAGCTTCTTTTGGCCAAGGCTTTTCTATTACCCCTCTAAAACTTGCCCAATTACATGCGTTGATCGCAAATGGAGGGAAACTTGTCACGCCTCATATTACTAAGGGATTGAAAAGTGATTATGAATCGTATTTAAGAACTCCAATCGATTCTAAACAGGTTTTATCTCCTGAAGTTACAAAAATTGTTCTTGAATGGATGGAAACAGTTGTGTCTTTTTATAAGGAAAGTGGTATTGAGATAAATGTTCCTGGCTATCGGATTGGAGGAAAAACAGGAACAGCACAAAAATCACAGGATGGATTGAACTATGATTCAAAAATTTGCAGTTTTGTCGCAAGCCTTCCTATAGATAATCCTCGCTACGTCGTTTTAGCAGTTATCGACGAACCTAAAAAACAAAATGCTTATGGAGCGACTGTGGCTCTCCCGGTAGCAAAAAAAATCATTGAGACTTTGCTTGTGATAGAGCAAATCCCTCCAACTATTGAAAGAAAAGAGCATTTAGCGATCAAAAGCTAAGAGATCGCTAAGGTTTACCCGAAAAACAAATGAAAGGGTGAAATCTACAAAAAATATAGCTAGTGTATAAGCCATGAAAGATGTTTTTTGATTATGGAATCCCTTCTTAAGCAGTTATCGACAATGACTGTAGTAGTAGCTGATACTGGCGATCTAGAAGCAATTGAGAAATTTCATCCTAGAGATGCTACGACAAATCCTTCTTTGATTTTAGCGGCTGCACAAATACCTGCTTATCAAAGCTTGATTGATAAAGCACTTACTACTTCTAGAAAAATGTTAGGAGCAAATGCCTCCAGCAGTGATGTAGTTAAAGAAGCTTTGGATGAGCTATGTGTTGTTTTTGGTAAAGAGATTTTAAGATTAATTCCTGGTCGCGTTTCAACAGAAGTTGATGCAAGGCTTAGTTTTGATACAGAGGCCACTATTTCAAAAGCCAGAAAAATAATTGGGAAATACAATCAAGCTGGCATTTCGAACGATCGCGTTTTAATCAAAATAGCTTCCACTTGGGAGGGGATAAAAGCTGCGGAGGTCTTAGAGAAAGAAAATATTCATTGCAATCTAACTTTATTGTTTAATTTTTATCAAGCTGTTGCTTGTGCCGATGCTGGCGTAACTCTTATTTCACCCTTCGTTGGTAGAATTTTAGATTGGTATAAAGCTGCCTCTGGACGAGATTCTTATTTGGCATTTGAAGACCCAGGTGTTATTTCTGTCACTAAAATATTCAATTACTTTAAGTCAAATGGTTATAAGACAGAGGTTATGGGAGCAAGTTTCAGGAACATAGAGGAAATAACCGAGCTTGCAGGATGTGATTTATTGACCATTTCACCTAAGTTGCTTCAACAACTTAATGAGACATACTCTGATTTGCCAATTAAGCTAAATGCTGAAAAACCTTTATTAATTGATGAAACGATTCATCTAGATAAAACATCTTTTGAATTGATGATGGCAGGGGATAAAATGGCTACCGAAAAACTTGATGAAGGAATTAACGGTTTTAGTAAAGCAATTGATAAATTAGAAAAACAATTGAATGAAAGAATTGAGTTGATTGAAGGAGGAATTGCCGTAACGTTATGAGCTTGAATTTTGAAAGAGCAATCTTTTAATTACTCTTTTTGCAATGTCTTCATAACTCATTTCCCCTGAAAGAATTTGTGCAATTCTTTTAGGAGCAGTGCGTCTCTTAACCCCTAATTGATATCCAACTTTAGGAAAACGATAAAAAACTTGAGAAATTCTTTTACCCCAAGCCATAGAGTTTCCCCAATTGTTTCTCATTGTTTTTGTATACTCATCTAAATAATTGACGTTTCCATCTAACCAGTAAATAAGACTTTTTGCCGCCTCAAATCCACTCATTAATGCGGGCCTTAACCCTTCTGCCAAAAAGGGATCACATAACGACGCAGCATCTCCAACTAAAAGGATTCCGTCTCCGTTTAAATTACTATGGCCATTCCATACTCTTAGCATTGCTTCTTTACCAATCACTTCGGATGGTTCAAAACCTAAATCAGGAAGAAATGATTGAAGTATTTCTTCAACAGGAAGTGAATTCTTATTATCAAGAAAAGTTCCGATTCCAATATTTACTTCGTTTTTTAACGGGAATGCCCAGGCAAACCCATTGCTTACTAGTCCAAATTCGAATCTAGCAGTTTTATTCTTTAAACTTCCTTTCCTTTTAATTCTTCCTGAGAAAGTGGAGGCAAATTTTTGTTTTTTTGGACCTAAGTTAAATGTCTTAGGCCATGGTGATTGAGATCCATCAGCAATAACAACTGCTTTTGATTCTAATTGTCTCCCATCAAGAGCGGTCACTTGCCAAATATTTGAATGCTTTTGAATATTAACTACATTAAAAGTAGTTAATAATTTACAACCAGAATTTATTGCTTGATCTAATAAGAATGAATCGAGTTTTTCACGTTTGACTATCCAGAAAGGAGAAGAACCAGAGAGTTCCGCAATTACTTTATCGGTATTACACCAACTAAATTCGACATTTGTTATGACTTCATCAACGATTGGCATGAGTTTAAAAGGGAACCAATTTTGAACTGCAGCTGACATACCACCTCCACAGCTTCTTAGAGGAGATGAATAATTTTTTTCAAGAATACATACATTTTTATTTTTATTAGCTAAATGAAATGCTGTCGTAGCACCTGAGGCTCCCCCACCAATAATTACAACATCTAAGAGTGTCAAACTTTTAAAATCTCAGTTTCTTTTTCTGAAAGGTTTTTTTCAATATCTTTAATAAAATGATCTGTCTCTTTCTGAATTATTTCTTGTTCATCTCTGCTTTGATCTTCAGATAGATCACCATCTTTTTCTGATTTTTTGATTTTTTCTATTGCATCACGTCGTATATTCCTTAGGGCTACTTTCCCCTCTTCTGCATATTTGGAAGCGAGTTTGCAAAACTCTTTTCTACGTTCTTCAGTTAAGGGTGGAACATTTATACGAATTATTTTTCCATCATTATTTGGAGTAAAACCTAGGTCGCTTGTTGCAATCGCTTTTTCAATTGTAGCTAATGAGCTTAAGTCAAAGGGTTGAATTGCAATGGTTTGAGAGTCAGGGGTGGAGATGGTCGCAAGTGATTTTAGTGGGGTTTCAGCTCCATAGTATTCGACAGATATTCTGTCTAATAAAGATGTATTAGCCCTTCCAGTTCTAATAGTATTAAAATTCCTTTGAGCAGCCTCTACAGATTTGCTCATTGTGATTTTTAGCTCTTGATTTGACATTTAAGTAAATTTATGGCGAAGTTGATTATGGAAAAAATTAAAATTTATTCGATTAGCTTGAGTCAGAGATTCTTGATCCGATTTGTTCGCCAGAAATAGCCTTAGCTATATTTCCAGGTTCAAAAATATTAAAAACAACTATTGGTATTTTATTGTCTTTGCAAAGAGCAATAGCTGTACTATCCATTACACCTATTTCATTAGTTAAAACATCTTGAAATGTGAGATTGTCATATTTGACAGCATCAGAGAATTCTTTTGGATCTTTGTCGTAAACGCCATCAACTTTTGTTGCTTTAAAGACAACCTCAGCATTTATTTCAGCGGCTCTAAGCGCAGCAGTGGTGTCAGTCGTAAAGAAAGGATTGCCGCATCCACCACCAAACACCACTACTCGTCCTTTTTCAAGATGTCTGATAGCTCTTCTTCTGATATATGGTTCTGCAATCTGTTGCATGTCAATAGCCGATTGGACTCTTGTGGGTACTCCCGCTCTTTCTAGCCCATCTTGCAAAGTAATTGCGTTCATTACAGTAGCAAGCATTCCTACGTAGTCAGCAGTGGCTCTATCCATCCCTGCGGCTGATCCTTTTAATCCTCTAAAGATATTTCCACCTCCAACGACAATCGCTATCTGGGTGCCATTTTCTACTACTTTTGAAACATCCTTGGCAATAGATTGAACAATTTCAGGATCGATCCCATAGGGTTTTTCTCCCATAAGAGCTTCACCACTGAGTTTTATAAGTGCTCTAGAGTATGCCATTAAAAATTAATATCCAATTGACAGTAGCAAGTCTTGAGAGAACGTCTTGATATCTGTATTGGATCCCTTGCGATGTAAATATTTTCAATATTTAGATATTAATATTCAATCCCTTTTTGTGCCTTTACGCCTTGCTCCCTAAAAGGATGATGGATTAATTTCATCTCAGTCACAAGATCAGCTGAATCAATTAATTTTTTTGAGGCTCCTCTTCCAGTTAAGACTACATGTGTAAGTTCTGGTCGTAAATTTATTCCTTTTATAATTTCATCCTCATCTATATATCCAAGTTTTATTGCAACAATTATCTCATCTAAGATTATGAGTTTATAGTTTATATCTTTTAGATAAGAGAGAGCTTTTGACCAACTTGATTTTACTAAGGCTTTATCTTTATTTCTATCCTGGGTTTCCCATGTAAACCCTTCTCCACATGCGTGAAACTTCAATGAGTCCCCATATATTTTTAACGCCAATGATTCACCAGGCTCCCATCCACCTTTAATAAATTGAATGATGGCAACTTTATGGTTATGACCAAGAGTTCTTATTCCCATCCCTAGAGCTGCTGTCGTTTTACCTTTACCTTCTCCA
>QCHM01000030.1 GCA_003279615.1 Prochlorococcus sp. AG-402-B19 | reverse complement strand
TTTCCCCATACATAATTCCCTTGCTGGTTTCTTCTTCTCGCTTAAGCACATTTTATTAGCATGTAAATTACACAGTACATAAAAGTTTGTTGAAAAAATCAATATTAAACTAAATTTTCCTAATCGAATAAAAAATCAGAGACATCAAATAGCTTTTTTGTATCAATAGGTACACACCTATTGCTCTCGATACCCCCTAATAGACATAGAAGCAGACTTTCTATGGACATCAGTCTTTCTGAAAAAAGAAATGGAACTCAAATAGAACCAACTAGTGTTCATGGAATTCTATGGCTTCAAACTCATTTTGAATCCAATCACTGGGAATCGATAAGCAGTGGTCTAGTAATAATTCCTTCTCAAGATGCCCATATTCTTAAAAATGATGCTACTGAAGCTGGGCTAAATGTAAATTTCATAAATTCTCTAAGTCAATTAGACAAAATCTGATCAAAAACTATCTAAAATTCAAAAAGTTACTTAAAGCGATATGAAAAAAATAGAGGCAATAATTCGTCCCTTTAAACTGGAGGATGTAAAGATTGCACTCGTAAATGCTGGCATAGTTGGCATGACAGTTAGTGAAGTCAGAGGATTTGGGAGGCAAAAAGGACAAGTAGAGAGATACAGAGGATCCGAGTTCACAGTTGAGTTTCTTCAAAAACTCAAAATTGAAGTTGTAGTTCCTAACGAGAAAACTGAGATTGTTTTAAAAGCTATTGCTGATGCTGCAAAGACTGGAGAGATTGGAGACGGAAAGATTTTTGTTACTCCAATTGATTCAGTAGTTCGAATCAGAACAGGTGATAGGAATGAAACAGCTCTTTAAGTCGACAATATATTTATAAATTTTTCAATTTCAATAATTCCTTTAACTTCATCATTCATCCAAAGAAGATACTCTTGATTCCCAGCTGGTCCCTTTAAAGGTGAAGCGATTAGTCCTTTTGGGAACCATCCAAATTTTTTAGATTCTTTTACCACCCCCTCAATAGCCTCAGCATGCAAAGAATAGTCGCGAACGACTCCACCTTTGCCCACCTTATCTTTACCGACTTCAAATTGAGGTTTCACCAGTAGGAGCAGTTCTGATCGAGAACTATGAAGAAGTGATTTAATACTGGGCAAAACAATTTTAAGAGATATAAAAGACAAATCCGCCACTGCAAAATCTGGGATTGGATCCCCATCATTAAATAATTTTTCAGGAGTTAAATGTCTAATGTTGGTGCGTTCCAAAAGAACCACTCTTGGATCATTTCTGATACTCCATGCAGTTTGACCATACCCAACATCAACTCCATAAACTTTTGCTGCGCCTAACTGCAGCAGACAATCTGTAAAACCACCAGTTGATATTCCTGCGTCTAAACAAACTCGATTCTTTATATCTAAAGGAAAATGATTAAATGCTTCAACCAACTTTTCACCTCCACGAGATACATACCTCAGAGGTTGTGTAACTTCTATTTCAAGATCCTTTAAAACTTCCTGGCCTGGTTTATCAAGAATTTGTCCATTAATAGTTTTAACTTTCCCAGCTCTGATAAGTTTCTGAGCTTCTTGACGAGATTTAACTAATCCTTTAGTCAGCAAGTGAAGATCTAATCGCGATTTTTTAGTCATTTGTTTACAAAAACAAACAGGAAACGGAACAAAAACCGCAGAACTAGTGCGAATTAACTTTTTCAATGGAGAATCTAATCAATTGACCCAAGGTTTTGTCTAAAAAGCCCAGGCCACCAATCAATGAAAATGAGCTCTCCGGGCATAGTCATTTTCATCTAAGCCAAAAAACACAACCTGGGGAAGTGCTTGAACTTCTTCCTCCAGGAAGTTTTGCAAAGCTTGCCAATCAACCAAATGATTTGCCACCCTTTCAAGTAATTGATTGTAAAGGTGGTAGATGCAGAGTTAGACAACAAGCTTGGGGAAGATATGTCCATTGGGAAGTCGAACACAATAGACTTAAGTCAGCTTGACCTTTACGAACTAAATTAAACTAACCTTTAAATTTGTAGCACTTTGATTGAGCGTTACACAAACCCAGAGATGGGAAAGATTTGGTCTGAGCAAGCCAAATACCAAACTTGGCTTGATGTTGAAATAGCAGCATGTGAAGCTAATTGCAAATTGGGGAAAATCCCCATTAGTGCAATGGAAACAATTCGATCAAAAGCAAGTTTTCAACCAGAACGCATACTGGAAATAGAATCAGAAGTGCGACATGACGTAATTGCTTTTCTAACAAATGTTAATGAATATGTTGGAGATGCAGGAAGATATATTCACGTTGGGATGACAAGTAGCGATGTCCTCGATACAGGTCTTGCACTCCAATTAAAGTCTTCAGTAGAACTTTTAAGAAAAGAGCTTTTTTTGCTTGAAGAAGCTATTAGACATTTAGCAAGAAAGCATAAGGAAACCGTAATGATTGGCCGTTCTCATGCAATCCATGGAGAACCAATTACTTTTGGCTTCAAACTAGCTGGATGGCTAGCTGAAACACTGAGAAACAAGGAAAGGCTGATTAGTCTCGAAAAAGATATTTCAGTTGGGCAAATTAGCGGTGCTATGGGTACTTATGCTAATACTGATCCTGAAATAGAAAGAATAACTTGCGAACTATTAGGGCTTAATGCAGATACCGCTAGTACACAGGTGATCTCTAGAGATAGGCATGCTAATTATGTTCAGATTCTTGCCTTAATTGGATCTTCATTGGATCGTTTCTCTACAGAAATTAGAAATCTGCAAAGAACAGATGTCCTTGAAGTAGAAGAAAACTTTGCAAAAGGTCAAAAAGGTAGCTCCGCTATGCCTCATAAAAGAAATCCCATCAGAAGTGAAAGAGTAAGTGGTCTTTCCAGAGTGTTAAGAAGTTATGTCGTTGCGGCTCTTGAAAATGTAGCTCTATGGCATGAAAGAGATATTAGTCACAGCTCCAATGAAAGGTTAATGCTTCCAGACACCTCCATTACTCTTCATTTTATGATCACAGAAATGACCGAAATAATTAAAGGCCTTGGAGTCTATCCAAATAACATGTTGAATAATATGAACATTTATGGAGGAGTCGTATTTAGTCAAAGAGTTCTTTTAGCACTAGTTGAGAATGGAATGAGTAGAGAAGATTCCTATCGATTAGTTCAAAAAAATGCTCATTCAGCATGGAATAAACCTGAAGGGAATTTCAAAAAAAACCTTGAGAATGATCCAGAAGTAATGGATAACCTTTCAGCAGAAAAACTTTCTGACTGTTTTTCAACCGAATTACATCAATCGAATTTAAAAGTTATTTGGGATAAACTTGGGATATAATTGCAAACTCTAAATCAATTAATATCAGTTAGTTCACTTAAAAAGCGAATAAGGTTTGATTTATCTAAAATCAATAGATATAGTCTTCTACTACCTACGAAAAATTAAATTTTTTTCATCCCAATATTTAATATGAAACGACTTGAGAAAGATAGCCTAGGGACTATAGATGTTCCAAAAGATGCGCTATGGGGAGCACAAACTCAAAGATCAATATTGAATTTTGCTATTGGGGATGAGCTCATCCCTCTTGAGATTATTCATGCAATTGCCCAAATAAAAGCCTCTGCTGCTCAAGTAAATAATCATCTAGGTCTAATAAATTCAGAAATCACAGATTGTATTACCAAAGCAAGTTCAGAAATTATTGACGGGAAGCATAATGATCAATTTCCATTAAAAGTTTGGCAAACAGGAAGTGGTACCCAAACCAATATGAACGTCAATGAAGTAATCAGTAATATAGCTTCAAAGCGTTTAAATAATCCTTTAGGAGGTCATGATCCTTTACATCCTAATGATCATGTCAACCTCTCTCAATCAACTAATGATGTTTTCCCAGCCGCAATACAGATAGCCACGGTAATAACTTTAAAAGAGATATTAATACCTGAATTAGAAAAACTAATTAATTTATTTAATCAAAAAAGTAAAGAATGGAAGGATATTATAAAAATAGGACGCACACATCTTCAAGATGCTGTACCCCTAACTCTTGGACAAGAAGTCTCTGCTTGGGGAGCTCAATTAGAAGCTGCTTTAAAACGTATAGAAATGAACCTCAAAGAACTTTACCCGCTCCCTCTCGGAGGAACAGCTATTGGGACGGGATTAAATACTCCTAAAAATTTTGATAATCTTATTGCTCACGATATTGCTAAAAAAACAAGCTTACCTTTTGAAACGGCAACTAATAAATTTGCCATCATGGCTAGCCATGATGGCCTTGTAAATACAATGTCTCAATTGAAATTATTAGCAGTAACTTTACTCAAAATTTTTAATGATCTTCGCCTTCTATCTTGTGGACCAAGAGCTGGTTTCTCTGAACTACAGCTACCAGCTAATGAACCTGGCAGTTCAATAATGCCTGGCAAGATCAATCCTACTCAATGTGAGGCAATGGCAATGGTATGTACTCAAATAATTGGAATGGATACCTCGGTCTCTATAGCAGGGAGTGGAGGACATCTACAAATGAACGTGTACAAACCACTTATTGGCTACAATATTTTAAAAAGTATTCACCTTATCCAAAATGCATCTAAAAGTTGTAGAGAAAATATGATTAAAGGGATTCAACCTAACAAACCAAAAATTAAACAATACCTAGAAAATTCTTTGATGCTAGTCACTGCACTAGCACCATCAATCGGATACGAAAAAGCAAGTAAGATTGCTCAATTAGCACATGACAATAATCTCAGTCTAAGAGAAGCATCTAATCAACTAAATTTTATTAATCAAGAAGAATTTGATAATCTCGTTGATCCAAAATCTATGGTTGAACATAATTAAAAAAATTTATTTTTTAATCTCAAGTATTTCTTTCAGTAGCTGGGTTGATGATTTCATGTTTTTTTTCTTTTGCTTGATTAATATCTTCAGCTTCACATACTGGGAATCTATCCATTAATTTCATCGCAGCTTTAGCATTATTTCTAAGTTGTCTACTCACTGCCTCGCAATAGGGAATTTGTGAAAGTAAATCATTTGTTCTTCTGAGAATTCTTACGACATCCCCCTCGTCTAATGAGGTGTTTGCAATTAGATCAGTCCAAGTACTACCTCTTGCCCAGGCTTCTACTAAACCTATTAATTCTGAACTCCATAAAATTGGAGCTTCTATGCCAAACCGATCCTGAGCACTAAATAATTCTCTTCGTATATTAGCTAAATCATTGAATGCTTCATCAGCAACTGCACTTGGAATAAATCCAGACCATAGATCAGGACGATTGACCTCCGTAACAATTGACTGAATAACTCCAGCTAATTCTATTGGATTTAATTCATCCAGATGTCCACTCATCAATACTAAGCCTATCCATAACTCATTTTCACCTCTTAGAGATCCAATACCCCTCCCGATTTCGGTAGGATCTAAATCATCCAAGCATCCAAAATGG
>QCHM01000029.1 GCA_003279615.1 Prochlorococcus sp. AG-402-B19 | reverse complement strand
AAACCTCCGTTTAGAGTGTTGTTATATGCATTACCTCTCAAAATATCATCGCTTAAGCCACCAATAGCATTTTCAATTATACAATTTCCAGTTGAATTGTAAGCAATTAAATAACCAATGTTTTGAGTGCCAACCCTAGAAATAAAACCACCTCCACCACTCGAATTTTCCAATGTTGCATTTCGAAGATCTATGGTGACAGACTCTGTTTGTCCACTCGCAGTAATAACATCCACTCCTCCATTATCCCAAATACAATTCCATCCTCTAAGAGCCGAACTATTTAAAGAATAAGAATTATCAGTTATTGAAGCACTAGTATTTGGACCATAGAGATATTGAATAGCAGCAATATCAAAAGCTCCAAGTGTTTCCAAAAAACCAGAATATGCTCTGGTGCTAGGGACATAGCCATTGGCTCCCACATCGTTGTAAGTCATAACGGTATAAGGAGTTGCATTCAATCCATTATCTCCGGTGTCTGAAGAGTTTGAAACACCTGGAAATACAGCCGAATTATCATGAGGATGCGCAAGTCCTAAAGAATGTCCAAGCTCATGAATAGTTGTTATAAAATAATAGCTACCAGGTAAAAGAATACTCGAATCGTTAACCTGACCATTAGAAGAATAAGACGTATAGTTCTGCGTTGTAAGTCCAGCAGGGCTCCCATAAGAGTTAACGTTGGAACCGGATATATCAGGTGGTGATGCCCACCCTAGGGCTCCGCTGCTATCTGAGTTATCGAGAGAAGTCCAAAGAATATGTGATTCTCTTGCTGTCTCTCCTTCTGTAAAAGTTATATTTGCTACGTCAGAATATGAATTCATAGCAGCAACATATGCATTTCGTTCTTCTACAAGCAAAATCCCAGCATTATACTCGCCCATTGTTCTAGTGTTGTCATAAATAAAATAATTTAATTCAGTAGTAGTTGTTAAGGGATCTACATTCCCCCACTGACATCCACTACTCCAGATAAGTCCTTCTATGTAATCATTGCTTGCATCTATAGCAGACCAGGTATTTGATGTCGACAGATTCGCGCTAGGAGCAAAAGCTCCATAGTCTCTAACCGTAGAGATGTTTTCAGTCGCTGAAAGAAGGTACGTACCTGAATAATTATCTGAATAAGCTCCTGCACTCAAGTAATACGTACCCGTAGTGTTAGCTGTATAAGTTATCCTTGACTCAAGTAATCCACTACCCCCATCATCATTCCTAGTTAAGAAATTTCCATTAGAGTCATACATTCTAAGATAAGGATCTAATAAAGTCCCATCGCCAGAACCTCTTCCAGTCAAATCGAATCTATAAGTGGAACCTTCGTTAAGCGTTATAGAAACCCAATCTCTATCACCTATTCGACTCAAAGAGCCCGAAAAAGATTCTCCAGCTGAAATAGAGTATTCCGTTGACGTATCACCAGCTGCATCACTATTTTCTGCAATAATTAATCTTAAATCATTTGTACCAATAGCAGCAGAACTATGTAAATCTTGTCCAGCAATGCTACAAAGAATACACAATGGTATAGAAAAAAAAGAACTATTGAATTATAGTAACTTGTAAATAAATAAAAAGATAGCTAAGATAGGATTTAGTCAATATTTAGTATTAAAAAATGACGAATAGTACAAAATTAGAAAAAAGAAAATCATTCAGAGTATCTACTTACTTAAAGTATTAAGAATTTTACTAATACTTAATATTATGTTCGATACAAGTATATGGAAGACATAGATATTTGGGCCCAAGATCTCATTAAAAACTTAGATCCTGATATTTTACGACTATTAAAAAGAGGAAATCTATTGAGACAATTTTTAAGGGAGGTTCTTATTAATGATGCAATTAAACATATAAATATTCCCTCTAAAAATGTAGAGAAGGCGATCAAAAAATTCTATGAAGATAAAAGATTAAATGATATCAATACTAGAAAGATTTTTCTTGTATATCGTGGTTTAAATGAAGGTGATCTTCATACTCAAATACTTCTTCCACTAAAGATTAAAAAATTTTGCTCTCTAAAGTTTAAAAATAGATTAGATTCTCATTTTCTTAAAAATAAAGAAAAGCATGATCAATTTATTTATAGTATTATCCGAGTAGATAATTCTAATCTAGCACATGAATTATATCTACAAATAGAGGCAGAAGAGGTATCATTTTCGATTTTAGCTAATAAGTATTCAATAGAAAAAAATATTTTCAAAAATGGTCTTGTCGGCCCTTCTAGTATTATGAAATGTCACCCACTATTAAGAAAAGCAATAAGATCATCAATTCCAGGGGAATTAAATAAGCCTTTTCAAATAGAAAACTCTTGGATAATTTTGCGTCTAGAAGAGATTAAACCGGCAAAGTTAGATTCCACAATGGAGGTTATCATGATGAGCGAATTGTTTGAAATATATATTCAAGAAAAAATCAACAAGGTTATTAGAAATCTTCTAAAAAGAGAATAGCAAACAACATTAAGATGATTTTTAATTGTTATTAGGAATATAAAATCAAAAGGAAATATCATAATCTAATAATAGTAGTAGTAGTTGAAGTTGTAGTTGTAGTTGTTATTGTTGTTTAAGAATCAAATTGAAATAAGAATTAGATAATGACATTATCAGTAATATAAAATATCTGAGTATTATATATTTAATTTACATATGTAAATATGTATTGCCATATAATATATAGATGATCTATTTTATCAATGAAAGACCTATGAGAAGTAGTTTTTAGGATAATATATAATGAATGATAAGAAGAGTGAGCTAGAACCATTACGTCAGATTTTTATAAAACATGCTAAAGAGCTTCGCTTTGAAATTGGCCAATCACTTTGTGAAGAATCATTTTTGCCCGGTAAGATTCTTTTAATTAAAATTGGTACCGCAAGATTACTTACAAATCACAAGGGTAGACTAACAACTCTTAGCAAGCTTGGCCCGGGTGACTTTATTGGGATAGCATCTCATCTTAGGGGGAAGCCTTGCGAGGAAGTTAGAGCAGCTGAAGATTTAGTCGCATGGAGCATTGAAGATTATCAATTTTTCAACCTTTATTCAAATGAAGAGAAAGTACGTAACTGTTGTGATTTTCATTTATGGGAAGCCGAAATAATATTCTTTATCAAACGATATTTTTCACAACAGATTTATAAAAATCAATTCTCCTTAAAAGACTACTTTAAGAAAGCGAAAGAGTTATCAAGAATCATTCCTTTAAATGCAATAGATGTAGATAAAGAACTTTCAGATAATAGAACTCTGTACATATGCTCTAATAATACAAACGGTTTTTTTGGTAGGGAGATAAAAACTTCTATTGATTTACAAGAAATTACTAAAACAGAATCGTCATTGCCAATACGTTTAATAAGTCTCCCTTTAGAAAGTGAGATCATTGACATTGAACCTATTGAAGCTGCAAATAGAATTGACAATAGAGTTGAATTGGAAGCTATTCCGCTTGCTCCTGCCCCGCCCCCAGTAAGTAGTCTTAATGAACCTAAAATATCTAGGAAATTGCTTTTCAACGGTAATGGAGATATTTTTGGAACGCTTGCCTGCTTGCAAACACTAACATCTTTGATGAGCGTCTCTTTCCGTAGAGATGGTGTTGAGAAAATATTAACTGACTATGTTAAGGATAATCGTTCTCCCTCATTATATTTATGTGGAAAAATTCTTTATAGTCACGGTCTTAGAATATCTATGTCAAAAGTATCAGCTCAAATGGGTAGACGACTTAGGATATACTCTTTGCTACCATGGAAAGCTAATTTCGCAATTGTCATCCAAAGTAATCAGTCAGGGCTTACTATTTTTTCGCCGAGTGAAGGATATATCAAAATCAAATCGGATCAGCTTTATAAAATTTTTCCTCAAGGGATCGAGCTACTAGTAGTAGAGAAGTCAAATTTAACTCCAAATAAGATGTTTGGCGTTAGATGGTTTTGGCCTGAATTACGTAGGCATAAAGGTGTCCTACTACAAGTCCTTCTAGCAGGATTGGTAGTGCAATTGCTGACCTTGGCAAACCCTCTTTTGCTTCAGGTGATAATTGACAAGGTAATGATTCAACGAAGTCTAGATACCTTACAGGTATTAGGAACAGCACTTCTCATCGTTACACTATTGGAGGGAATACTCGGTAGTTTGAAAACTTTTTTACTTACAGAAACTGCTAATCGTATAGATCAAAATCTTGGCTCAGAAGTTATTGATCATCTTCTACGTCTTCCACTTTCTTATTTTACAAAGCGTCCAACTGGTGAACTCTCGGCAAGGATCAGTGAACTTGAAAAAATTCGGTTTTTCTTTACCAGTCAAGCCTTTACAACAATAATTGATGCTGTTTTTTCAGGGATTTATTTATTAGTAATGCTTTTATATAGCGTAACTCTTACTTTAATTTCTTTATTAGTACTTCCAATTCAAATAATTTTAACTATTTTAGCAGCACCATTACTTAAACGACAATTCCGTAAAGTTGCGGAAGCGAATGCTGAGACACAAAGCTATCTTATAGAGTCACTTAATGGAATAGAAACAGTAAAGGCCCAAAATATTGAGATCAAAAGTCGATGGAAATGGCAAGATCTTTATAGCAAATATATTAATCTAACTTTCGAAAAAACGATTAGTGGAACAACATTCAATCAATCAGGTCAGGTCTTACAAAAAATCTCACAATTACTAGTGTTATGGGTTGGAGCAACGATGGTACTCAAAGGAGAAATTTCTCTTGGCCAATTAATTGCATTCCGAATTATCAGTGGGTATGTAACACAACCCCTTTTAAGACTCTCAACAATTTGGATAGGAATACAAGAATTAAAAGTTAGTTTTGAAAGACTTGCCGATGTGCTTAACACTCAGAAGGAGTCAAATGAGGTTGAGAAAGATAAAATACCGATGCCACCTGTTTTTGGAGATATAACTTTTGAAAATGTTAGTTTTACTTTTATCAAAGGTAATAAGCCCATTCTTCAAAACATAAACTTCTCTATCCCAGGTCAGAATTTCATCGGCATCGCAGGTCAAAGTGGTAGTGGAAAAAGCTCTCTTATGAAACTTCTGCCTCGTTTGTATTCTCCAGGTAGGGGTCGGGTTTTAGTCGATGGGATCGATATTCAAAAGGTTGAGATAGACTCATTGCGTAGACAAATAGGGATTGTTCCTCAAGAACCTTTATTATTTAAGGGCACAATTGCTGAAAACATATCACTTGCTAATCCAGAGGCTACCTATGAAGATATTGTTAATGCTGCAAAACTTGCTAATGCTCATGACTTCATCATGGAAATGTCAAGTGGTTACAGTACTAAAATTAATGAACGAGGGAGTACTTTAAGTGGTGGCCAACGTCAATGTATAACTATTGCTCGGTCACTTCTTGGAGATCCAAAGCTTTTAATATTAGATGAGGCTACCAGTTCACTTGACTATGAAAGTGAAAGAAAAGTATGCAGTAATTTATTCAATAAATTAAAAAGCTGTACCGTTTTTTTTATAACTCATCGACTTGCAACTATTAAACATGCCGATATGATTATTATGATGCATAAAGGAAAGATAGAAGAAATAGGTACACATACAGAGTTAATGGCTAATAAAGCTAGATATTTTACGCTATATCGTCAACAAGAAATTAGATAATATGATTTTCAAAAAAAAATCATTTACTATTTTTAATTATTTTCAAAAGAAATTTGAAAAAAAATTTCGTTTACTAGAAGATGATCAAAACATACTTCAACAAAGTAGATTCTTCATAAGAGCTATTACATGGGTATTAATTGCAACTTCAGGGTGTGGGATAAGTTGGTTAATATTCGCAAAAACAGATGAGATTGTGATAGTCAAAGGCAAGCTTGAACCTATTGGGGATGTAAAAGAAATTCAAATACCATTTAGTGGGGTAATCGAAGAGATTTTGATCAAATCAGGCGATCGAGTTAAAAAGGGACAAGTCTTAATTGTTTTCGACAAAGAAAGTTCAAAACAAAATGTCAAATCATTAAATGATCAACTCATTCAAAAAAATACTCAACTGGAATTAAAGAGACAAGAAAAAAATAAAACCTATGAATTAAATAAAAAGGGAATAGATATACTTCGAAAAAGATATTCCTTAGAGCTAACCATTTCAAATAGTTTAAATGAACTATATCAACAGGGTGCAATTTCAAAGCTTCGATATCTACAACAATCACAAACAACAAACGAAGTCCTTACGAAGATTTTAGAAAAAGAAAAAGATGGTGAACGACAACAATTAATTATTGATCAACAATTAGAGAACATTAATTCTGAAATTTCTAAATTAATGGCTCAGATTGTCGAAGCGAAAGTACAACTTCAATATAAGTCAATTCATGCACCTGTTGATGGAATAATTTTTGACTTAAAGCCTACATCGACAGGTTTTATATCCCGATCTAATGAACCAATACTCAAGATTGTCCCATATGATAATCTTGAGGCAGAAGTTTCAATACCAAGTAATAAGATTGGTTTTGTATATATTGGAATGCCAGTTGAGATTAGTATCGATTCATTCCCTGCTATAGATTTCGGACCATTAATAGGTGAAGTAATCTCTATTGGATCTGATTCGCTTCAAGTACCAAATACACAAGCTGAAGAACTTCACTTCCCTACAACTATTGAACTGGATAATCAAAAATTAATTCTTAAAGATGGAACTGAATTAAAATTACAAGTAGGAATGTCATTGCAAGCGAATTTAAAGCTTCGTCGAGTGAGCTACCTTCAACTATTATTAGGAAAATTTAATCACAAGTCAGAGTCGTTGAAAAAATTATAAACAGCTCATAAAAATTTAAATGTAAAGATTAAAGATTGGCTCTATGACTACGAAATGAAATTAAACGTCTACATCAATGAGTACAACAGCTTTCGATAGAACAAGCTTCACCCACATTTCGTATGGTGATCGTTAATGATGAAATAATGCCATCAGTTCTAGCAGTTTGGGATTTAGCTATCTCAATTCAATCTCAAGCTATGAATTAATGAACAAGAAAAAACTATCCTCAGAACTAATAATCATGAGAAATCTTATGATTGGATTTATTACTACATTAATAATTCTCTTTTCAGTCTCATTGATTGCTTTATTCAAAAATCTAATCAGTTATTCAAAGGATGAACAACAACCAATAATTACTATTGAAAATGGCTACGATGGAGATATCTGTACAACAACAGAAGGAGAGAAAATCAGACTTGCTTGTATTTATTTATTCGCCTGAATTAAGAAGTAAAAGATCTGATCCTTTTGCTGCAAAAAAAGAAAGATTATAACAATGGTTCTGTTGCAGACTAAAAGGTATCTATTGGGCGTATCACTATAGATAAATATGTAATAACTGTTGCTGAGATTTCCAAGGATGGTATTAATTTTAGAGT
>QCHM01000028.1 GCA_003279615.1 Prochlorococcus sp. AG-402-B19 | reverse complement strand
GCCTAGCGCTTGATTTGAAAAGTTCTTCAATTTCTATCAGTCCATTATCTCTAAGAGTGCGACCCGTCGCGACTAAATCTACAATTGCTTCAGCCATGCCAGTAATAGGGCCCAGTTCTACAGATCCACTTAAATGAACCAATTGAACTGGCAAATCAATTTGATCAAAAAATTTCTTTGCACAATTTGTGAATTTACTTGCAACACGACAGTTGGGGGGCAAATCAGAAGCACTTAAATAACCACTGCTAGATTTGACTGCAACAGACATATGACAAGCTCCAAATTCAAGATCTACTAAATTCGCCACTTTCAACTTCTGCTCTTGCAAAACATCAAAACCCACTATCCCCAATTGAGCCTGGCCGTAAGCTACATAAACGGGAACATCACTATTTCGTACCAAAAGGGCTTTGGCACGGCCACAAGCTGACGGAACCATCAATTGGCGATTGCTATCCTCTAAAACAGCAGAGAAATCAAGTCCAACATTCGCAAACATTGAGACAGATTCCTTCAATAAGGCCCCTTTCGCTAATGCAACAGTAAACATGTCAAAAGCTATTGCGGTTAACTCTACCTATTCAAGTTCCTGAAAAAAGAATGTTAGAAAAAAAAAGCAAATTTAATATTTTGCCAATTCCTGTTTTACAGGACAATATCGTATGGGTATGGGTCCACAAATTCAATGCAGTAGTAATAGACCCTTCTATCTCAAGCCCCGTAAAGGAATGGCTACTAAATAACAAATTATCATTAAAAGCAATCCTTCAAACACATCATCATGAAGACCATATTGGTGGGACACAAGAATTAATTAAAAAATGGCCAAATGCGATGGTAATTGCTTCCAAGAAAGAACTTAAAAGGATACCTTTTCAAACATTTTCAGTTGGCAATAATGATGTTTTTCAATTATTCAATAGTGATATCAAAGTCATAGAAGTACATGGTCATACTGACAATCATATTGCTTTTTATATATCAAAAGAGGATACTAAGTATAATATATTATTTCCTGGAGACACACTATTTGGAGGAGGTTGTGGTCGACTACTAGAAGGAACACCTTCTCAAATGTTTGAAAGTTTAAATAAACTTAATTCACTTCCAGAGAACACAAAAATATATTCAGCGCATGAATACACAGAAAACAACTTAAAATGGGCACTCTCTTTAAAGTCGAACGATATCGCTATTACTGAAAGATTAAGGATTGTTCAAAATAAACGTAAGAAAGGATTGCCTAGCCTTCCCTCTACAATCGCAGAAGAAAGAAAAACAAATTTATTTTTACGCGCAAAAAATGTCGAAGAACTTACAATACTAAGAAGACACAAAGACGATTGGAAATGTTAAATTCTAATTATCTTTGTAAATAAAATTTCTTAACTGAAATCTAACTATTCATGAACAGTTCACCATTAGAACCAATAGAGACGAACTCTGCTCCTAAACCTGTAGGACCTTATAACCAAGCTGTTCTAGTAGAAAATTGGCTGTATTGCTCAGGACAGATTGCTCTAGATCCTATAACTGGTGAAATGATAGGCAATGGAAATATAGAAGATGAAACCAGACAAGTTTTAAACAATCTACTAGCCGTCGTTGAAGCAGCTGGGGGGAAGAATTCCAATGTAATACGAACGACAATTTATCTAACCAACTTAAATGATTTCACAAAAGTGAATAAAATTTATGCAGAAACCTTTGACAATGAAATCAGTCCAGCGAGAGCCTGCGTTGAAGTAAGTAATCTTCCTAAAGGAGGAAAAATCGAGATAGATTGCATAGCATGGCTAGGAGAAAGTAAGTAAAAGCAATAATGTAACTAAAAAGGATCTTGCCACTTTGCTAAGTGGCCCCATTATTGTCTAAGTTATTAATTGATTCGCTTTAAACAATGGCCACTGCCAAGTTGACTATTGGCGAACTAGAGGCTGGATACCCTCTTTATTGCAAAGCACTTAGAAGGCTTTTGCAACAAGGTCGTACCAGCGATCAGATTCAAAGAACAGTTTGCTGGAGTCATTTAGAGACTCTTAATCGCTGTTTGCCTGGAAGATATAAAACGCCTTCTTATCTTATGGCACTTATCAAAAGAGATCTTGAACAACCAAAAGAAGATGATTGATTTTCTCTTACTGCTTGAATAAAAGATCTATTTGACTTGCGAACTCATGATCAACATTTGATATTTCCTCGTTCTCATTATTCTCTGAAGGTCTAATTGTAATGTTTACATAAGTTTTTCCAAAGCTTATATCTGGGAAAGAACTAACCTTTTCGGAAAAATCACCCAAAGCATCAAGAAAATCCCTAGTTTTTTCATAAGATTCAAACTCGAACCTTTTTTCAAGGCACTCAGGTCTTTTTTTTTGCTTCCATCCTTCCATAAAAAAAATTTATCTTTACTAAAAGCTACTACACCATGAATTAATTGAATAAATAATTTTTAAATCAAAAATCTTTTAGCTTCTCCTTCTAGCACCACTTCCTTTTAAGGCTGGCTCAACTTCAACATGTGGACGAGCAATTATATGAGCGGCAACCAACCCATCACCAACACGCTCACACGCGTCCGCGCCAGCCCTAACAGAAGCATTAACCGCACCAGTTTCACCACGAACCATTACAGTCACGTACCCCCCTCCTACAAGTTCCTTAACAATTAAATTAACTTCAGCAGCTTTCGTCATTGCATCTGCTGCTTCTATTGCTGGTACTAAACCACGAGTTTCAATCATTCCTAATGCAATACCAGGATTTGAATTACTTTCAAAATCTTTATTTTTTACAATTGGAGTTTTAGTTGAAACAGCACCACCAGAGGCATTGGATAGATTTTTAGAGCTAGGAATGCTTTTAGTGCTTGTTGCTTTTCCAGTTGAGGAAGACTGTAACTTCGAAGAATTTTTTGATTGAGTAGTTAAATTCAAAGGAGTAACATCAAGCACCTGATCTTTAGGCTTAATATTTTTATTACTACTTTTTGATCGACGATTTGAAGAGTTAGTCATAGTTTAGGAATTTATAAAATTAAGCTTTATTGAATTAGTGGTCAAACTAATCATCTGGTGACCAATTATCAATAATCCCACCAATAGTTAAATCTGTTTGAACATTGGGGTCTGGACATCCCCACCTCGCTGCGGTTCCTGTTGCTGTAAAAACCCAATTCCCTTCTCGCGCACCGACGGGGTCAACCGCAACAAGTCTTTTACCTTTGTTATTACACAATATTCTTAAATGCATATGTCCTAAACCCTCCACTCTCTGCGTACAAACCAAACGTCCCATAACTTGCATAATCTCCATTATTTTGCTCCTCCTGAAACCTGCTGTTGTGTCTCTGGATCCCAATGGTCAATAATCCCAACAATTGTTAAATCACTTGGATAAGACTTGCTTCCAGCAGCTTCGCGAGCGGCAGAACTTCCTACACATATAACCCAATCATCTGGTTTACATCCAACAGCATCAACAGCAACTTTTTTTGAGCTACCGTCTAATACAACTTGTAAATGCTTATGTTCAAAGCCTGGAATACGATTAGTTGATACAAGTGGTTTGAGAACTTTACAAATGAGCATTTAGTGAGCCTCCTGAGTGACTGGATCAAGGGAAGAACCTACAACTTCTGCAGGAGCCTTTTTATCTCGATCTCGAATAGTAAGAAATGTGTGAAGTGAACCATTATCTATTAAATCTCGATAACGAGACTTAATAGCCTCATTAATTCTATGACAATCAGATAATGCTCTATTTCTAGCATGAGGGACACTACCTGAGTAATCAAAGCGAATAACAATAGGGATTGGTAAACTTCTCGAGATATTGAGACCTGTAAAAATTTTCACTCCGACGTCGAGATCAGGAGCTCCTTGTTCAACAGTCTCCAAATGAGCAAAATAAGTAAGATTTCTTAAATGAACTTCTTTAAAACCAATACCTACACCAATAAACCTCTCAGCATGCCCTGCATCTTGGTAGCTTCCGGAATGAAAATTCTTCACATAATCAATTTGAGAAATATTATTTGAAATGAGTCTGGTAATAAACATAACCATATTTGGATCTGTTTCTCCAGGGCAAACACCTTTGATATTTTCTTGAATTTTTTGAAGAGCCTCTTCAGCTTTTAGAAATTGAGTCTCTTTGTATATTTCATTTGTACAAACCCATGATTTCAAATCAACTTCATTAGTTTTCGAAGGCGTATGAACTCTTATCGCGTCTGTATCTGTATCAATACCAATCAAAAGCAAGTCTACGGATGCACCACAGCAAAAGCTATTTTCTACTGCTTCCCTAAAATCTAATAATCTCTGTAAGCCCTCTGATGCTGCTAACTCATCATTACTACCATGAGCAGCACATCCTTGGTGTGTAGGGTCAACAGAACTAAAATGATAGATTACTGATTTTAAATATCTTGTTGGCTCAGTTGCAGAATTAGGAATTGACTCTCTATATCTACTATGTTCAGTTTTAACCCAACGGTTAACTGTTTTTTCAATATCAAATAATGCACCGGCATGAGAACGCCTCCTTACAGAACTAAAAGGTATACGTAATGCATAAGAAATAGCATGAGCTAATCGACCATCAGCACAAGGAGTTATATCTAAAAGATGAAAGCCACATTGATATAGGAAAGACTGGAAAGATTTAGCATATTGACTGTTTGCAGATCCCTCTAGTGGATCTGAATCAAAAAATTCATTACTCGTCAATTGGTGTGATTGAAAAACACACCATGCAAACAAGGCACTTATGTCAACACTCCCAACCCAAGCCTTTTCAAGTATGTGCAGTGGTAATTCATAACCTAATTCTGAGCGACATAAATTTTGAGCTCTTTCTACAAAATTCAAATCATTTTGAAGACTAGAGACTCTTTTTAAAAGAGGGACAATATTATCAAATCGACCTTTAACCTTTTTTTCATATTGATTTAACTTCTGATTTTCTTGAGAGTTGGTTAATGGATGATCCTTGGAGAAAGAGCTAATGGTTTTTATTTCATCAGAGAAAGAATTAGTAGTCTTAATTAATTCAGAATTCAAGCCCTGATTTTCTAGGTCGACAAATCTCTTCATAGGAGCTGTTGGCCCACGAAGAGATTTCTTGGCCAAATTACGATAGGCCATCGACTATTTAACCTCTTGCTCCACCAGAGAAAGTAACCAGTTGACCATCCCTTGTGTTACCACTAGAACCAGTGATTAGGAAATCTGGTTCAGGAACTTCTTGGTTTCTCTTTAATTCAGATGCTTTCATTGCACTCATTGGTCCTGGACGTGAAGGATTTCTACGCTTAGCAGAGGCACCTTCTGTTCCAGTGACATGTTCTCCTCTAGCCCAATCATCACCAGTTATATTCAATCCTGCAGATTGTCCTTCTCCTGTTATTTGTGAGGTTGGGCGTTGCTTAGCTTCTTCATTAACTATTTGATCAACATTATTCTGAGTATTTGATGGTTTTCTATCAAAGCGAAATTGTTCAGTACCAGTTACTTTATTTGCAGCCATATCAAATGGACCAGTAATTCTTGAGCTATCTTCGTAGCTCGTACCTGTGACACCTGCATTGATTTCATTTTGAATATGAGCTTGCCTTGCTGGAGAATTCACGCTGAAACTTGTCCATGCAGCTGCTTTTTCAGTATTTTCCTGGTGAGCATAACCTTCGGGAATATTTGATAAACCACAATTGTCTACCAATTGATCACCGCCAACATATGGAGTTCCAGTTAAAGGCTCACAGGCACCTTTATGTGCACCTGTCATTTTTCCACCTATACCTGGCTGCTGACCAGTCAATCTTGCTGCAGGGGTACCAAGTTGCCTTGGGGTTCTAGCCTCTATCTCAGATGACGCAGAATTATCACACCATTGATTTGCTTGATCTAATCCTGCATAGGGTGTACCTGTAACTGCTTTACAAGTGCCAGGTTCATCTCCTGTTACGAGAGGAGATCTACCTGTCATTGTTCCACTAACTTGTTGAGTCTTATTCGTAACACTCAGACCAACTTTTGCGGGATCAGGAGCAGGCTTACTTCCACAAAAAGCATCATATTGCCCAGAACCCACATACTCATCTCCGGTCACATTCTTACAACTACCAGCCTCATTGCCAGTAACATTCTCTCTTCTCGAGACATCAGTGCCAGTTACTCCGTTCCCACGAATTGTAGTTAATGAGCCAACCTTTTCTGCTGGTCTACCAGAAGGTAGTGGATCAGAACCTAAATACTGATCGCCAGTTAAACCTTTATTTGATCCTGCTTCATTTCCTGTCACTAAAGCTGACATTCCTGTCATGGTTCCACTTACTTTTTGACCATCAATAGTTTGGCTATAGCCAATTTTTGAGGGTGAAGGGTTAACTCCTCCGCAATAATGATTGGATTGATTAGCAGAAATATATTCTGTGCCAGTAAGGTTTTTACAAGTACCAGGCTCATCACCAGTAACTTTTTCTGATCTACCAACCTCGTTACCCGTTACTAAATTTCCATGAGTTGTATTTGTAACACCTACCTTTGCAGGCTGGCTTATAGGAGTGTTTGAACCATTACAGAAAGAATCAATAACTTCTGAACCAAGATACTGAGTACCTGTTATTGAACGGCAAGTACTTGCTTCATTACCAGTAGTTTTTATAGATCTATTTGCTTGAGTTCCAGTAACAAGCTGACCAGTTGCGGTCTCACTTATTCCTACTTTCCAATGAGCATCAGGAGCACTAGCATTTTGCTTTGCACCATTTTTATTGGGACCACAAGGTCGAGTTACTGAAGTACGTTTTGATCCAGTGGCACCAGTTTTACTTTTAAGTTCTCTTACTCTTTGAGCTATTTCCTTAGTTGTTAGATCTGGATTACCTTGCCTCGCAACAGATGCAGCTGTTGTTGGTTGTTTCCCAGCAGATTTACCGTGCTTTGATAAGGCTTCTCTTCGAGCCAGCACAAAAGCTCTACTTGAATTCGTAATTGCTTTTCTTTTAACAGTTGAACGGTGATCAGTTGTTCTTTTATTTAATTTCAGGCTAACTTCTGGCTTTGAAACTGTATTACTAGTCTCTTCTAAAGCTTTTTGCTCACATTCTGGACAACAATGTTCAGCCTTTTTTGCATCATAAGAAGGAGAGTTTTGAACCTTTTTCCTCTCAACATCAACTCGAGTTATATCTTTACTATTATCGGCAGATTTTCCTCTACGTGACAATGCTTCTCTTCTTGCAATAACAAGTTGACGACTAGGTTGTGCTACAGAACTTCTATATGATCTTGAACTACTTGAGCTCCCAGAAGTACTTAATTGAAAACTACTAGTACTTGGTTGAGAGGAAGAATTATTTGAATTAGCCATAGATTTATTGGGTTTCACAAAACCAGAGTTTGTCCTCGTAGCTCTTGCATCACCAGAAGAACGCACTCTATTAGCCGTAGAGCCTT
>QCHM01000027.1 GCA_003279615.1 Prochlorococcus sp. AG-402-B19 | reverse complement strand
ATGATGAACAACCATTCTTTGTTTCGATTATGGAAGATAAACGACCACCAAAAAGAAAAAAATCTGCCTAGTAACTTTCCTTACAGCAAGAAGATGAGTTGTACTAGTTCAGCTAGAAAGGGTTTATAAAGTACTCAGTAGATTTTGATGGGAGAAGCAAAAAGACGAAAGGAACTAGGTTTGCCTCCAAGAGAAAAACCAGTTGAGTTAAAGTTGCCCGTACTTGATAAAGAAAATATCCAAAAAAAAATTAGATCTTTTTTATATAAAAATCCAATTGTTCCATTTATTTTTTATGTTCTTGTACTAGGTGCGTTTGGTTGGGGTGTCTATAACCTTGTAAAAGGCTATAAACTGATTAAGCCATAGGACTACTACCAAATGATGGTTCTGATCTGCCTGAAGAAATAGAAGCAGATCCAAGCTTAAATACAAATGATTGGGATCAGCATTTGAGAAGAATCAGGAGATTTAGCAAGTCAAGGTATCAGGGTGAGATGTATTACATGGGGCCAAAAGGTGGTTATTAAACTTACTCTGCTAATGAGAAAAGGGTTTACAAATAGAGAAAAGAAACGCCAACTACAAACTCAACCGCCTGAAAGTTGTTGGACTTACTCCATAACTTGCAGCAATCTTGCTCCAAGTCCAGCCATAACTTCTATACCTGTTAATCCTGGTTTTCTTGGTATCTAACGCCCAGATAAAAAGCATTAGTGGAACCATAAGCACAGCACAAAGCCATGCAAAAGCGCATGTAAAAGATGTCATTAGTTTTTAGAATGCTTTGTCAGAAGAGCCTGAAGAGATGGCCTTCTGTACTGAAACTTTAAGAGAAATATGTAATGGTGAGCTTTAACTGAAATAAATTAATGTCATTCGGAGCCGAGACACCCTTTATTCTTCTTGCTCGTATTCAAGTTAAGCCAGACAAAGTTCAAGAATATTTATTACTTGCAGCTAAAACTGATAAGGCTGTTGAAGATTCAGAACCAGGAATGATTCACCATACTTTTGATCAAGATCCTGAAGATCCTCTTTGTTTTGTTTGGTCCGAAGTTTATAAAAATGACGAGGCTTTCCTTGCTCATCTATCAAATCCACCTGTAGGAGAATATTTACAAGGTCATGCAGAACTTGGCGATAATTTCACTGTGGAAGTTTATGGAACTGTTGGAGATAAATGTAAAGTAGCTATGGAAGCAACTGGATTGCCATTAAAAATCTTTGAAAGCAAGCTTGGCTATAGCAGGGTCTAATTAAATGGAAAAACTATTTATTGTATGTACTTTTGACTGCTCGTTTGAGTACTACGAAAAAACTATAGAAAAGTTTGTAAAAGAATATGGAGATGGAGTTGTTATTGACTATGACTTAAACAAAATCAATGACCATAAATCACATTCTTTCTATAACGTCACAAGTTTAGAAGCTTTTGCAAAAATCCTCGATAATCCTTTCGCTAGGGAATGGGACAAAGCTAACAACTGCAAAGATATTGTTTATCGGCTAGAAGGGCCTTTATAGGTTCTTGTTGAAGTAACTGTTGTGAGTCATCCTAATGCCTATTAATTCTTTAGCTTCAACCTCTCAAAAGTGTAGACAATTTACTTATGCGTCCATATAGTTCATCTTTCTAAGGGGGAAGACTTGAGTCTTGAGAGTAAGAAAGAACTTTTTTATTATTAAAATTATTCATGACCTTTCATTACATTGTTGAGCATTTAAAATTTCTTGATAATGATGCGCCGACTGCTTTTCGCAACATTTCTTCTCGATTAAATTAGTTACTAAAATGTTCATTAAAGTGTTGACAAAAAGGACTAACCTAAGTCAGTCCCTCTGGTTCCGATAGCAATCGGCTGTCAAAATTCTTTATTTAATCAGAAAGCTTTTATTTATTGAGTCGGGACAGTTGTTTTCTTACCTTTAGATCCTGCTGAGGTACTAAAAACGACCATCTCTTCATCACCAATATTTTGACAATAATGAGCAGTGTCCTGGGATGAAGCGAAGCTTTCACCAGCCACTACCGTCAGGGATTGTCCGTCACTAGTTTCACAATAAAGAGTTCCTTTTTGTACATAAATAATCCCAGGCTGTGGATGTAAATGAAGAGGTGTTTTAAAACCTGGTTGAGCAGTTATTTTTTCAAGTTTCATTTCTGCTTTCCCTCTTGGATAGCTATAAGAATCTCCATTCCACGATTCAGATGCACTAATAAGGGTTTCTACTACCACAGATTCAAGGGATGTTTGCTTCTTTGGACTACAAGCAACTACTGGGAGAGAAATCCCAGCTGTTAGTGCAAGAATTAAAAAACGGCGCATAAAGCTATATAAATACCAGTTCGTTATAGCTGAACTGGTTCAATTAAGCATTACATGAATAAAGGATTATTTTTATTAATTGATAGTACATCTAAGCTCTTGCGATCAGAATCAAGATATTGCATCATCAGGAACTAACTCACAAATTGGCATGCTCTTTTAGAGCTTGTTCTGTAAATCAATGTACGTATACAGGTGATCTTCACAGTGCAAAATCGTTTTTAGACTTTATCGGAAACAAAACTATTAAACTTCTTCCTTCAGGAAAAAAGAACGAAAAGATCACATTTCAACGCAAAACAACCTTAAAATGGAATGAAGACGGAAGCCTATCTTCTATTGATATGGCAAGAATATTGAGTCGTCTTGAAAAAAACAATTGACTGAATGTGATCTTCTTGCGAGTGGGGGAGCCTTGAATTGAATAAAAAATAATTGTTTTACATGAATTAGAAATCGCCTCATCCATAGAACATCAAGGTGTGATGTTAAATGCTTGAAAATAATTTTATGTTGTGCACAGGGCTTTACTAATGATTTTCATATGAGCATTAGATACCAAAGAAGCAAGAATTAACATATATAGAAGTTATGGATGAACCTGGACAAGATTGACAAGACCTATGGAGTAAGTCCTATGTCTGTCAGGAGCTGGAGTTTAAAAACTCACCTATTGCTTAATTTGCCAGAAGCGTGAAGTTCAGCCAATTCTGAGTAACCACCGATAAATTCTTCATCTATAAAAATTTGAGGGAAGCTAGAATAATTACTTCTTTTATGAAGGGAATTGAAATCATTATCATTTTTGACCACTTTTATTTCATATGGTATTTGTAATGTTCTCAGCATCCGAACAGCTCTGGAAGACCATGGACAATCTGGAAGTATAAATATTTCAACTGTTTGTTGATTAGTATTTACGTCTTTTTTAATTATAGCCTCATCAAGAAATCCTATTAATAAGTCAGCGCCTTTAAGTATTATAGTTCCTTCCTCTAAGTGACCGGCCCATACCTTGCATTCTCCATCTGAAAAACTTATATGAAGATGACTTTTATTTGGAGAGATTGTTCCATTTAAGGCTATTATTTCTAGATGATTTTCAACTGTAGAAGGTTGTCCTTTCCCCGGACATTGAAATTTAGCTATAGATAAATTACCTACTACACTCAAAATATATCCAAATTTATTCTCTTTTATAGCCAGAGCTTGAAGACTATTGAGAAGATCACTTCCAGATTCAAGTTGTAATGTCTTTGGATAAATCAAATTTCTACCATGATTCCCAAAAATATTATCTTCTTATTTAGAAGTTTTTTGAGTTTATGGAGTTTTTTGAAAAAATATAATTGAAGCGCTAAGAGTTTCATAAAACCTTTCTAGTTGATCTAGATCAACTCATCTTCTGGCTGTACACAAATTTACGCTGTTATTTATGGCTTAAGTCCAACTACTGTTTGCTGGTAGTTTATGGCTTAAAAGGGTCTTTTCCCTGTTTTCTTGCTGTAATCCCTTTTAGTTGAAACCTTGTTGCCACGCCAATCAGTTTCGCCAATATAAGGATCTTCACCCAAGAGAGCGTTTATCTCAGCTTCAGTAATTGGTTCAAGTGCAGGTGCTTCAGCTATTTCTTCTTGGGGTATTATCTCAACCTCTTCTGCTTGTACTGCTAAAGGACTGAAAAACAATAGAAGACCAAGAACAAACGAAAAGAGCTTTTTCATCCCCCTGAATTAGCTGATTTTGTCTATTAAAAACCCAAACTCTCTTTTTAAGCTATCGGCATTAATGCCTTTTCGAAGAAGGTTTGTTTATTGCTGCTGCTGTTGTTGTATTTGCTTGTAAAAAGAAGATGGCTTTTTAATTGTTGTCCGATATTCGCTAACTATCTTAGTAACTTCCTCTCCATGAATCCAACGAATTTCTCCAGAATCTACATTTGCTATTTGAAAGAGAGTCGGTGCGTCTGGATCTCTTGAGCCACCAATAAAAGTAAGAATTTTTCCTATCTGATCCTTTTCATAGAGAACAGCGTCCCCAGGTCTAACTTTTAAAAATAGAGGTTCATCCATAAATACTTTCTAACTAAAGCCATAGGACAGGGGAAGTATCTTTTTTTACCAATCTGGATACTCGCCTTGGACTGGTTATTCATATAAATCTCCTTTTTCTATACCAACAAAATATTCAGTTAAAAATAGAGGGTCTTCTTTTGTATGCAAAGAAATTGATTTATGAAATCAGACCATTTCTGCTGAAATGGCTTCATGGATCCTTTTACACATAACTTCTAAACCCAAGGTATTTTAGAGAACTGGCTACTCAGGTTGAGAAGCCTCTTTGATTTGAGTGTACTTTTTACCACGCTATGTAAGAACAGTCATTGTTCTTTCGCCTGTAATGCTCAAGTCCCTGTTCCATGGTTTGAGTCTTACTGCGACCTCTCGTTATCTGAACATATTAAAATTATAAAATAGTTTATTTTTCTTATGTAGTACAACGTAAAACATTTATATAGCCATCTACAATTAGTGGTGATAAGCTTTTTTTTTGTGATTGAAACTATCGATTTAAATGTAAAATTGAAACTTTGTAAAAGTTTTATAGTTAAAGAAGTTATTGCATTAGATCCACTAGCAAGAAGACAATGGCTTTATACCTACAAAGGGATTATTCAATACGCTGATTCTCATAGTAGCGAACTTACTAATGAACAGATTATAGGAGCAGATATTTATAGAGATCTTATCAAGCAAGTAGAAGACTTAATAAAAGAAGAAGATTATGAAGGGCAAAACTACAATGCCTATAAAAGCAATGATCCCAACTACGAAACTATTTATAAAAAACGTTTAAAACAAATACAAGAAGACTTTCCTATTCCTAATGGATTTAATAGTAGTGAAAAGTTCCGTACAGGAACGGTCCATTGATTATTGGTTATCAATTTATAAGCTAAGTGCTAACTACTACCATAGGGTTTTCTATAGCTTAAAAAGATCTCTTTATTCTTCCTTTTTCCACTCTCTGTACCATTGGCGATCATCAAGCCATCTAATGAGAGGCCAATTAATGAGTATGGAAATAATCATAACTATATAAGCGGAAAATCTTCCTGAATTAATATCAAATAAAACAGTCGGAGGTACAGTCATAATTGCGGCTGTAAGACAAGCTCTTCTAGGGGACATTTTTGTTCTCATAACTAGATCTTATCTTTTTTAGTGCTTATTCATTCTCTCGTTAAGTCTCTAATAGTCGGTTATTTTTTTACTAAAACTATACAAAATAGATGTACCCTGTTTATTGATTTTGACGATTACATCAATTTTGCTCTTCAAGCTTACCCCTAAAAAGCAAGATTACTGCCGTATAAAAAGATTTCCTTTCGTGTAACAAATAAGCCATAATAAGCCAAGGTTCGTCTTGGCTAAAGTGTCTGATCTCTTATTCAAGATAAATATCGAGATTGATCAAGTTCAGAAAAATTTTAATTGCAAGTCAGACCAGACTGTATTAGAGGCTGCCGCAGATGCAAATGTGGAGCTACCGAGTTCTTGCCTTGTAGGCATGTGTTGCACATGTGCCGCCTTTCTTAAAGAAGGTTCTGTCGATATGGATGCAATGGGATTGAAGAGTGAATTACAAGATCAAGGATATGTTCTTTTATGTCAGGCCTATCCCAAATCAGATTTAAAAATAATTGCGAATCAATTTGATGCTGTGTGGGATCAACGATAAATTTAAAAAAAATCCTAAAATCGAATTACAAGTATTAAAAAAGTTCTTTCATGCCATGACTGTTCATCGAGATTACGAAATTAAAATCAACATAAATGAGTTGATAGAAGAAAGAATTCCTTGCTGTGATTTACTGCATCCTGATCATTGTTTAACAGAACAACAGGTTTCGGAGATAGCAAATGATGTTAGTAAGACCTTAAATCTACATGACATATACAAACAAGTTGATCAGCACATTATGAATTATGCAACTGAGGCTGGTGTTGATAATAAATCTCATTGGATCGAGCCAAATCTTCCTGACCTAGATAGGGATATGAAAGAAGAAGTGGAAATTGATTTTGAATAGTTTATTTGATTGTCTAGTAATTAATGCAATCAAATTATTAATACGCTTATATAAGAGAGATATTCTGGAAAATTCTAATGAGTGGAGACAATCAGTATGTTTCTCAGCCTTTGAAGTTTTATACAGAAGAAATTACAGAAACAAAAAAAATTGCAATAGCTCACTTAGAAAAGAAATTATTTCCTGTCGCTAACTCTGTAATTTATTTAGACCAAAAGCGCAACGAATCAAGAGTTACTGAAGTTGCATAGCATTACAAAGTAGAAACATCATTAGAAAATTGAGCTATTTCACTATTGCTATTTCTTTTTTATGATTTCTCCTTTTTCATCTCTTCCCTAATTTTTTCTTCGTTCTTAATAACGATTGCTTCAGCTCCTTTTTCTTCGTTTTGAGTTGAGAGATGTCGAGAGGAATATAAAGAACTTTTTGTATCGTTGTTTTCAATAACCTCAATCTTTTTATTGAAATTTTTCATCAAATCAGAGGAGGCTTTCCTAACTTCTCTCTCATGCTTACTCACTATTTCTTGCGCACCTCTCTCATGCTCTGGTGTTGAAGCATGACGAGAAGAATATGATGATTCAGTCTTGCAGACTGTCGTTCCATCTTTAAAGTTGTCTGCAATAGATTTCAATAATCCTTCAGCAATACTTCGAGGACAACCAAGATCCTCAACCATTTCTTCTATTTGATCATTTATCTCATTATAAACGGCTGTAATAATGTCTTTCTTTAGCTCATCAGTCGTATTCCAGTCTTCTGTAATTTGTATAAACTATTCGAAATAGATGAACATGAGTTTGAGATCGACCCTACCAAGCTTTCTGGAAAATAAAACAAAAAATTATACTTCTCAAGGAGATTTGAAAGAATTATTTCTCTATTGACTCTATTTGATTCAATGGTCTTAATCTCATCAACAAATTAAGGCGATGGAATCATTCCTTAGACTTGCTCTGAAAGTGTTTACATTCCATGATTATTCTTTGTATAATTAGATACTTTTCCACAATTGAAGGTTTTGGCTCTCAACTTTTAAATAAACCAAAAACAAGAAAAAATCCATTAGAAACTCGCAGCATAAAAGTTGAAAGGTCAATTGCTTAAAGCCATTTTTTAGTTTTTGATTTAAATTTTACAAGAAGAGTTTTTAATTTTATAAATGGAGCTGTTTTCTTGAAAATAAGTGACTCAGGCTGATTTAAAGAAAGAATATTCAATAGCAGATCCTTTTGCTGGGCTTATATATTCCTAAAAGATTGAATAAAAAATAAGTCAGCTAATGTTTATTTGTCCTTATCAATCTCTTTGATGAGTCTTAAAAAAAATCTTATATCATTCATAAGATAATCTAATCAATCAACTTTCAAGCTCTTTCTCAAGAGTAAATCATTTGTTTTCAACATGTTTTCCACAGGTAAAAAATATTAATGCCTTTGCTGCTGTACTTCAGTGGAAAACTCTCTAATTGATGCTTTATTTGTGAAGACATAGGCAATCTAGTCTTTATATTTAATTTTTCTATTGACACCCTTTCCTCCCAATGGATCTCTTGATGAGACCCCATGAGATTTGGTTTTTCATGTTCCTTGACTTGTCCTCAAAAACCTTGATACTAGTCTCTCAACAAAGAAATATTTAATGCAAAATTCTGAGCTAGAAACGATTCAATCAAAAAAAATAGATTACCAAAACAGTATTTCTATTAATGATCAAAATGATTCGATAGTTAGTTTTATAGAAGATGTACCTGCCTATCTAAATGAGGCAATGAGAAAATATATAGATGACCATCCAAACTGGGATCAACATCGATTAATGCAAGCGGCAATCTCTGGTTACCTTTTGGAAAAAGGTGTCACATCACTAGAGATGAGACGTTTTTATACTCAAAGTATGTTTTGTAAAAGATCAATGAGTGGGAGCATATGAGCTTAGAGACAGAGATCCCTGAGGTTCTTTTCACAAAGATGAAGGATTTCATTGAATCAAGTTCTGACCTTGATAGGAAAAAATTTATAAATTCTGCTTTAACAGATTTCCTCTTTCAGAATGGATGTCAAGTTAAACATCTTAGAGAAAGCTATTTGAAATATCTTCTTAATCATTCTCCTAAACTTTAATTTTTAAATTCAATCTTAGGTTTTCGTAGCTTATACCTAAACTCAATCAGTTGATGGTATGTCAATTTTGTTTGTAAAGCGTTTAGAGATAGACGTTTCTCATCATCCTTTTGAAGATGGAACCAACCTTTATTATTATTGTCTTTTTCAATAGTTACATACTCCTTTCCTTTCTTTAGTATCCAAGGCTCTTCTTGATAGTTTTCATCTTCAATTCCATAGTCCCATGGAACCATTCCTGTATTTTTATTTTTTAATGGCAAATTAAAAGCCTAATCTTCTTACGACATGACCCTACAGTATTGTTGACTTTTTTTGAGTTGATTTTATTTATCTAGTTCGTTTTGAATTATCTCTGTGGGAATTGCTAAAACTTCATCATCAATACTTTCTCCTAGCCATTCCTTGTATTCATGGAATACACAGCGACGATCAGCAGGACTTCTTAAGGTTTTCATTCTTGAAACAGCATTATTAACTACCATATGCAATATGTCTTTTAGCTCCTTATCAGGATTCATTCATCTAAAACTTATCTATACTTATTAAGTAGCTAATAATCTTGATCTTGAAATTGGAGTTAATACTCTTTGTGTCAATACCAGGACTTTAGATAATTTATAAAGTGATTTGGTTCGTCTTATTCTTCGTCAATTGCTTTATTTAAAAGTAAGGGGGTCATTTTGAAGAACTTCTGCCATTAAGGGGATTAAGGCTGTTTCTATTTGTTCTTCTGTGTTAAAACCAAGGACCTCTGCAGGTTCATTCCCTAAAGAAATAACAATTGATTCGACTGAATTATTCATTAGTTGATTAGCTGTCTT
>QCHM01000026.1 GCA_003279615.1 Prochlorococcus sp. AG-402-B19 | reverse complement strand
AAAGCAAGTACCTTGACTTTGTGTATATGCGTCATATCCAACGATACGAACATGATGGTCAGGATATGCTCTATGGCAAGCTTCTAACTCGCTAACAACCAAATTTAAATCTTTCTCACCAAAGAAAGGTAATTTCCAATAAGACCAATAGGTCTGCATTGAACCACTTGGTTGAACATGCTCAATAACTGGGCTCCAACCCTGAGCAATGATATAAGCGATTTGATCGTAGATTTCGTCCTGGGTCATCGGCGGTAAGAAGCCGAATGTTTCCAGGGTGGCGACTGTTTGATAGTCACCTACTGTGCTCTGGAAAGGCATGGTGAACTTAAGTTAGTGAATGAGTGAAAGCCGATTAAATATCGACTAATGAATTTAAGAAAGTTAGAGGCAACTTAAAATGTCACCTCTTTATCTTTTCTACTGAACGTCGAGTTTATCGACTGTATCGAATTCGAACTTAATCTCCTTCCATGTCTCAAGAGCAATTGCCAATTCAGGGCTATGCTTTGCAGCTTCTAGAAGGATATCGCGACTTTCTTTTTCGATTTCTCTACCTGCATTACGCGCTTTCACACATGCTTCTAGAGCTACTCGGTTCGCAGCCGCACCAGCCGCTGATCCCCAAGGGTGTCCATGAGTACCACCTCCAAACTGGAGACATGAATCATCTCCAAAGATTGCAAGCAATGCTGGCATATGCCAAACATGAATACCACCAGATGCCACAGCAAATACACCAGGCATAGAACCCCAATCTTGATCAAAGAAGTTACCGCGAGTACGGTCTTCAGGGACAAAGGATTCACGTAGGTTATCGATATAACCAAGAGTTGTTTGACGGTCTCCTTCTAGTTTTCCAACAACTGTTCCTGTATGAAGTTGATCTCCGCCAGATAGACGCAAACACTTAGCAAGAACTCTGAAATGGATACCATGCTGAGGATGACGGTCGATAACCGCATGCATAGCACGGTGAATATGAAGAAGCATGCCATTCTCACGGCACCAATTAGCAAGACCTGTATTAGCAGTAAAGCCACCAGTGATGTAGTCATGCATGATGATTGGCATGTCAAGTTCTTTAGCGAACTCAGCACGCTTATACATCTCCTCAGGAGTAGTTGCTGTGCAATTCAGGTAGTGACCTTTAACTTCACCAGTTTCCTGTTGAGCTAACTTTACAGCTTCAGCAACAAATTCAAAACGCTCTCTCCAACGTTGGAATGGCTGAGAATTGATATTCTCATCATCTTTAGTTAGGTCAAGACCGCCACGAAGGCATTCGTAAACAACACGACCGTAGTTTTTACCTGAAAGACCAAGTTTTGGCTTAATAGTACAACCAAGTAATGGACGACCGTATTTATTAAGACGATCACGTTCAACTACGATTCCACTAGGTGGTCCGCCGCAGGTCTTGATAAATGCCATTGGGAAGCGAATATCTTCAAGACGAAGATGACGCAAGGCTTTAAACCCAAAGACGTTTCCAACAAGAGATGTTAAAACGTTAGTTATAGATCCTTCTTCAAAAAGATCTAAGGGATAGGCAATAAATGCATAGAAGGCATCCTTGTCTCCAGGGACATCTTCGATGCGGTAACAGCGGCCTTTGTAGAACTCAAGATCTACTAGTAATTCGGACCAAACTGTTGACCATGTACCTGTAGATGATTCAGCCGCAACAGCTGCTGCAACCTCTTCCTTTGGTACACCTTCCTGACCTGTGCATTTAAAACATGCAAGTAGGTCAGTATCTAGGGGGACGTAATCAGGAGTGAAGTAAGTATCTCTATACTCCTTAACTCCAGCATCATACTTTTTAGCCATTGATAGCTCCTGTTAATTAGTTAGAAGGTTGAAATCTGAAAAGTCCTCTCCTCTTAGGACTTAGTCAAAATCAGTCCTTCTGACCTAAGAAGTTACCGTTGCCCAAAGCTGGCTCAACTTCACGATGAGGACGAGCAATGATGTGAGCTGCAACGAGTCCGTCACCTACACGCTCACAGGCGTCTGCGCCTGCACGAACTGCAGCGTTTACAGCACCAGTTTCTCCACGAACTAAAACTGTTACGTAACCACCACCAACAAACTCACGACCAATCAAGCGCACTTCTGCTGCCTTGGTCATCGCGTCAGCAGCTTCAATAGCTGGTACTAATCCGCGTGTCTCGATCATGCCGAGAGCAATACCCATTGTTTCGCTAGCCATGTCCTATTTCAGTAAAGGGATGGAATGTTCAGGAGGGACAATGGCCCGCCAAAGAGCAATTAGTCAAGGGGATCTTCTAATAGCGCTGATTACAGTTTCTAGTTCCACATATAAGCTGAACTTATCACCCTTGCTACGACAGTTGAGTAACGCTGTTCGATTAATAGTCAGGACATACTCATATTGCATTGCGTAAACATGTCCGTGTAGTTATTTTTACCCACGAGACAGCTTCCTGGCTATATCAGGGTTGGAATGTTCACCCAAAAACTGTCTCAAAATCATCTGAAAAAATCCAAATACTATTGTTTTTAACTTCTTCCTGTAAGACTATATAGATCTAGTTAAATTATTCGATTTGGAAAAGCCACTAATAACCATAGCTAGTGGTAATCCAAAGAAGGTTGCCGAGATAGAGGCAATGCTTGGCCCTCTCCCAATTGAAGTTAAAAAGCAACCTAGCTCTCTGGATGTTGAAGAAACCGGAAAAACATACCTAGACAATGCAATATTAAAAGCAAAAGCAGCGGCAGAATTAACTAACAGTTGGACTATTGCAGATGATTCTGGACTTGAAATTGATTCTCTTGGTAATGCTCCCGGTATCTTTTCTGCGCGACTTGCAGATACAAATGAAAAAAAAATAGAGAAGATTCTTACTGCTCTTGGCGACAGTCCTTACAGAAGTGCAAAAGTTTGCAGTGTAATGGTGCTATGCACAAACAGTGGAGAGATTATTAAAAACACAATAGGGATTTGCTGGGGTGAAATTTTAAAAAAACCCGCTTATCCAAATGGTGAATTTGAATCATTATTTTGGGTTCGTGAAACTAATTGCACTTATGGAGAATTAAATAATGCACAATTATCAAAACATGGAAGTAGAGGTAAAGCAGCTAGAGAATTAGCTCCTTACCTTTTGAAAGCTATAGGAATAAAAGAATAATTAATATCTATTTATATAATCAATAGCTCTCATCGCCGCCGCCGCCGCCTCCTCAACATCGCCTTCTTTCCCCGCTAAAGTAAGTCTTCCAAAAGCACCAACTCCTTTCACATCAACGATTGTGATATTTGATGCCTTCTCCGCCTCGTTTGCAGCCAT
Organism: Prochlorococcus sp. AG-402-B19; assembly: GCA_003279615.1. Classification (GTDB taxonomy): domain Bacteria; phylum Cyanobacteriota; class Cyanobacteriia; order PCC-6307; family Cyanobiaceae; genus Prochlorococcus_B. Next base: position 8,110 of record QCHM01000026.1, on the reverse strand, counting down.
CAAAACATATCCCGCTGGTTCAGTCTCAAGGATGAACATACTCATGCCAGATTGAATCATTGAGCCACGTCTATTTTGGCGATTGATCAAAACAGCATGGTCAGGAGTAATAGAACGAATAACTTCAGTCCAAGTAACTTGTGGATTAGTTCTCCTATCAATTGTGCTTCCTATGGCATCTAAAACGACATCGCCCGAATGCAGGACTGTGCTTTGATCTCGGTGATAAAGAGCAAGAGATCCAAAGGCCCTTTCAACGATCATTTGACCTAATCGAACGTTGCTGGCTTTTAGCGCGATATCTGTAACCCTGTGCACTGCCATTCCAGGAGAAACCTCCATCCAAAGACAAGCATCCCCGGGTATGGGCAAGAACCCTGAGCTTGCAGTTCCCATATAGGCCGCAAGTTGAGGTTGCAAAGAATCTAAAAATACATATGTTCTTAATTCAATTTGTTTTACATGACTTGCTTGACGAGCAACTAACGATTTTTCTGAATCAGTTGTAATTACTCGCTTTGGATCGTCAGCAAGATATTCATTTACTTCTGCACCAGTAACTCTCTGGCCACCACCTAGTCGCCTGTCATTATTCTCAAATGTGGCGAATCTTGTCATGGGCGGGATATTACCTCAGAGATTGCCTTTTTAGCTAGCAATTTAGACTTGCATGCTGAATTTAAGCCGATAAATTCAATATATATAATGATCTGATTGAAGAATGACTGCACCTCAGCCAAAGGATTCAAAAAACAATAACTCAAATAATGAAATCAATCCAGAGCAAGCGCTTGGTTTAGTCTCATTAGGTCTTATGCAAAAATTGTCTGATAAAGGTATCGACAACTTGAATTGGTTTAAAGAAGACGAAAAATGTGATACTTATGAGCTACGTCAAAGACTTGAACTAACTTCTCTAGCTATTGAAACAGGAGCTCCACTTAGCACTACGGAAGTATCAAAACTTTTAGGTGTAAGACCAGGCTCTTCGAAAGTTGAGAGAGGTGGTCTCATTGCTAAGAAGATCTCAAGAAATGTTTGGAGATTAATTAAATCAAGCCAAGAAAGTTCTCATTGGCGTAATTAGAAGTACCAAATTTAGGCTTTATAATGAGCCTTAGCGTCGTAAAGAGTTTCTTCATTGATTTCTCTGCATCCTGCTTGGCGGGCATAATTCTCTGTATTTCTTCGGACTTTACCTCTTACAAAAAATGGGATTTTCGAAAGTTCTTGTTCACCTTCATGTGTCCATATAGGATCCGCACTTGTATTTGTTGAATCATTAGAAACTGTTGTTTTAACTTCTTGATTGATATTTTGGTTTCCTTTGCCACCTAAATGACCTAAATGACTTTGGTGTCCATCAACAAATTCAAAGTCATGCTTAAACATTCCAATTAAATGTTCCTCAAGTCCCATCATTAGAGGATGTACCCAGTCATCAAAAATGACATTCGCTCCCTCCCATCCCATTTGAGGACTATATCGAGCAGGAACGTCCTGAACATGCATTGGTGTACTTATTACTGCACACGGTATACCAAGCCTTTTTGCACTATGTCGCTCCATTTGTGTACCAAGAACTAGTTCTGGAGACGTTTCTTTTATCGCTTCTTCTACTTCTAAGTAGTCATTTGTAATTAATGCCTCTAATCCAAGAGCCTTAGCAGCTGGACGAACTTTTCTAGCCATTTCACGACTATAAGTTCCTAGCCCCACAACTTTAAAACCAAGCTCTTCGTTAGCAATTCTTGCTGCAGCAAGAGCATGGGTTCCGTCTCCAAAAATAAAGACTCTTTTCCCTGTTAAGTAATTCGAATCCACTGAATTCGAATACCAAGTTAGTTTCGAATTATTAGATTCGTTTACTGATTGCGGGATTTCCATCCCTAAAACATCGTGTAATTCTCTAAGAAAATCCTGAGTAGCACCAACGCCAAGAGGAACTGTTGTGGTAAAAGGCATATTTAAATTTCTTTCAAGCCAAATACAAGTTGATTCCGCTATCTCTGGATAAAGGCAAACATTCACATCTGCATCTGGTATTCGAATTATATCTGCAGGTGAAGCTCCCAATGGCGCCACAACATTGACGTCTATACCATACTGACCAAGAAGTTTTTGTATTTCCAAAATATCATCACGACATCTAAAGCCAAGCAAAGTTGGACCAAGAAGATTTACTCTCGGTCTTCTTTTTTCTTCCTGCCAAGCTTTTTTTGATTCTTCCGATTTGTCTTTGAGTAAATTTCTTACTATTTGATAAAAAGTCTCAGAGCCACCCCAGTTTTCCTTTTTGCTATAGGCAGGTAACTCTAGGCTGACAATTGGGATATCAAATCCCATACCTTTAGCAAGTGAACCAGGCTGATCTTGAATTAATTCAGCTGTACAGCTTTCTCCAACTAAAAGAGCCTCTGGATTAAATCTATCGACAGCTTCTTTTATATGTCCTTTTACAAGTTCAGCTGTATCACCTCCTAAATCTCTAGCTTGAAAAGTTGTATATGTGACAGGTGGCCTACTACCACGACGTTCAATCATCGTGAAAAGAAGATCAGCGTAGGTATCTCCTTGAGGAGCGTGTAAAACATAATGTAATTTTTTCATCGACGTGGCAATTCTCATCGCACCAATATGAGGAGGGCCTTCGTATGTCCAGAGAGTTAATTCCATGAAATTAATTTGATGTAAGTGTTTTAGGATTTAAAATGTCATGCCTGCGAAGTGGCCTTGAGAACAATTCTGCTAGATCAGAAGCTTGATCAATCCCGTGAATTGGGCTGAAAACCATTTCAATCGACCATTTAGTTGATATCCCCTCTGCTTCGAGTGGATTAGCAAGCCCCATTCCACAAACAACTAGATCTGGCGAACTATCTCTTACTCTGTCTAATTGCCTCTCAACATGCTGTCCCTCAACGATACGACAATCGGGTGGTAGCAAGTCTATTTCTGCTTTCATTAAATCTCTATTTAAGTAAGGCGTTCCTATTTCAACAATCTCCATTCCACACTCGTTACTTAGAAATCTGGCGAGAGGTATTTCTAATTGAGATTCGGGCAAAAGAAACAGTTTCTTTCCAGAAAGTTTCTCTACATGAGGGATCAAAGCTTGCTTTGCCCTAGATATTAATGGATTTAATATTGAATCAACTAGAGATTTCTCTATTCCAAATGAATTCGCAGCGGCCTGAATCCATAATGTACTTCCCGTGACACCTAATGGAAAGGGAGCTTCAATTATTTCAGCACCTTTATTTTTTAACTCTCTTGCCGTATCAGTTAAATATGGCTGCGTAAGAAGGACTTTAGTCTCCGGGCCAATTGAAGGTAATTGAGTTGACTGCCTGGGTGGAAAACTTTCTACATTGTCTATACCAAGTCGATTAAAAATACTTGTAAGCCGATCCTCTACAGCATTTGCAAGAGTACCTACTAAAAGCAATTTCTTTTGATCACTCTTCGGCATCAATGGGATCAATGCTTTTAAAGCTCCATCTTCGCCTTGAGTGAAAGTTGTTTCAATTCCACTACCCGAATAATTCAATACTGTTACTTGACCTTTAAGTTCAATATTCAGATTTTCGGCAACTCGTGAAAGATCTATTTTTATTACTTCGCTTGGGCATGAACCAACTAGAAAAAGAGTTTTTATTTCCGGACGTCTTGCTAAAAGATTTTTAACTACTCTGTTTAACTCGTCATGAGCATCAGCTAATCCTGCCAAATCTCTTTCTTCCAAAATGGCTGTGCCAAAACGCGGCTCAGCAAAAATCATCACACCAGCTGCGCTTTGTATCAAATGGGCACAGGTTCTAGAACCCACAACCAGAAAAAAAGCGTCAGGCATTCTCCTGTGGAGCCAAACAATAGATGTTAGGCCGCAAAAAACCTCTCTTGGACCAGATTCCTTAAGGAGCGTTGCACCGCTCATAGAAATAAATTTAATACATGTATATATTCAAATTGCATCCAAAAAGGGTAAACCGTCAACAAACACATAATCTCTTTCGCATTTAGTTACTTTTTAGTTACCCAATGTCTGACTACGGTGACTTTTGCTTTCCCAACAGTTAACAGCCCTCAGCGCCCACAAGGCATTTAGAAGGCAATTCCTTATCCGACAAACAAGTTGAAGACATGAGTAAAAGTACGTATATACCCCGCTCAATATGTTTATGTTTTCATTTGAAGATATATATTTAATGCCAAATGTATCGAATTCGCTAAACATTTCCTAAAGAGATATTTGCCTGCAAGAATATCAATAAGGACTTTGAAAGAAAAAATTAATGACTTCGACTTTGACTCGTAAGGAGGATGGTGAAGGTAGCGTTCAGGTAAAACAAGACCCTAAAGCTCAGATCCAAGAAGGAGCTCTTGTTATTGCTGTATATGGAAAAGGAGGTATTGGTAAATCAACTACTTCTTCAAATTTATCAGCTGCCTTTTCAAAGCTTGGGAAAAAAGTTCTTCAAATCGGTTGCGATCCTAAGCATGACAGCACTTTTACCCTTACCCACAAGATGGTTCCCACCGTCATAGATATTCTTGAAGAAGTAGATTTTCATAGTGAGGAACTTAGGCCTGAAGACTTTATGTTTAAAGGTTTTAATGGTGTGATGTGCGTTGAGAGTGGTGGTCCTCCTGCTGGAACAGGATGTGGTGGCTACGTAACAGGTCAAACGGTCAAACTATTAAAAGAGCACCATCTACTAGAAGATACAGATGTAGTTATATTTGATGTTCTTGGTGACGTTGTATGCGGTGGTTTCGCTGCTCCATTACAGCATGCAAATTATTGTCTAATTGTTACCGCAAATGATTTTGATTCAATTTTCGCAATGAATCGCATCGTCGCAGCAATAAATGCCAAAGCAAAAAATTACAAAGTTCGCTTAGGCGGTGTAATAGCCAACCGTTCTGCTGAATTAGATCAGATAGAAAAATTCAATGAAAAAACAGGTCTTAAGACCATGGCTCATTTTCGTAACGTAGACGCAATACGCAGATCAAGACTTAAAAAGTGCACAATTTTCGAGATGGATGCAGAAGAAGAAGGCGTAGTGGAAGTACAAAATGAATATCTTTCTTTAGCCCAAAAAATGATAGATAATGTTGAACCATTAGAAGCGGAACCTTTAAAAGACCGTGAAATATTTGATCTACTTGGATTTGACTAAATAACTACTTAAAGGGCTATTTCAGACCAACTAATTTCATAGACAACTCCCAAACTTTTCTTGAAGTCACAGGGTCAGTCACACGATCGGATAGCTCTTGAGAAAATTGTTGCCTGTCTTTGCGTTGTCTATTTCCCCAACTCCAATGAACACCAGAAATAGCAAATTGAGGGTCTGAAACAACTTGTGCTACTCGGTCCCCTGCAAGCGATTCACTTACAAAACCTCCAGTTATTAATTTCTGAAACCATGGGAACAACCATTGAAATAGTTTTGGAGTATTTCTAAATAATCTTGTATTAGCAACACATCCAGGATATAGAGAACTAAAAAGGATTGGAGAAGAATTAAATCGACGATGTAACTCTTGTGTCGTAATCATATTGCATAACTTACTGTCTTTATAAGCTTTGCCTGGCTTAAAACGTTTACCACTAGCCATTGATATGGGTTCGCAAAAACCTTCCTCAAAACCAGATAAATTCCCTAGATCAGCAGGCGCTGGTATGGGAATCTTTCCACCCAGTTCTTTATTATTAGCAGTAACAGTTCCCAAAATAACTACTCTCGATGATTCGACCCCCCAAGATCTCCCCTTCCAGACCGGTCTTGATGATTTACTGAGATTTTCCAAAAGCAACTGAATTAATAAAAAATGTCCAAAATGATTTGTTGCCATAGATATTTCATACCCCTGTGGAGATCTCAAAGGTTTTTTCAAACGAGGGAGATAGACAGCAGCATTACAAACCAAAGCATCCAAAGGCTCATCCAAATTCTCTAGAAGACTTTTAGCCCCATGACGAACGCTATCCAAGTCGCCAAGATCAATTTCAATATGTTTAAGTTGTCTTGGTCTATTAGTAGGCAAACCAACTGATAAAGCAGAAGCTTCAGCCCTTAAAGAAGATCTATTTGCAGTAATAACTCTCCATCCCCTCTCTACTAATGACTTTGTTGCATATAACCCAACACCTGATGTTGTTCCAGTAATTAAGACAGTTCCTGGTGCCGCTTGTACTAGAGCCATCTTCTTTAGTAAAACTATTTTTAATCAATTATTAAATACAAATCTAAACCTAAGTGACGCAAAGTTAATCATCGCCAGATAACTCTGACACTATTTGGAGCAATCCATTGATCTTGTTCCTTAAAAAAACTTTGCTCACCACCATTAGTAAACATTTCATCAAAACGCAGTCTTAATCTATGAAATTTTTTTGATTCTTTTTCTAATAGGTATGAAAGTTCAAGATTTCTATTCACTCGTTGATGAGATGCAAGACCTAAGCTCACAAGACTTGATCCAAAAAGAAACAATAATCCAAACTTTAAAGTCAATGCCACATAGCCATACATAAGCTCACGCATAACCTCTTCTTTTTGAAATTCAGAAACTTGAGTAAAAGCATCAATTTTTTTATTTCCAGGAGTGAGGCTCCTACTGCTTTTTCTTAAACGCTTTCTTCTGAATTTCTCTTCAAGTCGTTGAGGTTGTCCCAAAATCAAATAAGAATCTTCCAATATTTTCATAGTAACTTAATTAATAATGGAATCAATTCTTAGCCTAATTACTACATATTTATAATTTCATTAAGAAAAGAAATAAAGTAGAATAAAAAACAAATAAATCTTTTGATTCCTACTTTTTACTCGATGTTTAATAAATAGCTTTAACTATCCTTAAACTAAAAAACATGATTTTTCAGCTTCTCATAAAAGTATTTATAACAAATAACAAAAAGTAAAAATGAATACTCCAAAAGAAGTTCTTTATTTAGATCCTCTTAAATTGTCTGGGCCAGAACAAATGGCAATTGATCTATTTCTGTTAGAAAAGTCATTTAAAGAGAAAGATTTTTATATGGCATTACGTTTTTATACCTGGGATGGAGATTGGTTATCGATTGGCAAGAACCAAAAAGAACTCCCATCAATATGGCTTGAACTTTTAAAGAATGAGAAATTAAAAATCGTAAGGAGGCCAAGTGGAGGAAATGCTGTTCTTCATAGCAAAGGACTGACTTATGCACTTATTTGGAAATATCCACCAAGAAATAAAAAAGAATCATATTTTAAGACAAGTCAATGGCTAAGAGAGGGAATTAAAAAAGCGGGAGTAAACCTTTTTTTTGGTAATCAATCTGTGAACATATCCAATAATAATTGCTTTGCAACTTCAACTTTGGCTGACTTAGTAGATAAAGATAATCACAAACACATTGGTAGTGCTCAGTACTGGAAAAAAGGTCACTTACTTCAACATGGAGAAATATTAATGGAACCATCAAAAAAATTATGGAAAAAAGTTTTTAATACTGATCCACCAAAGATAAAGAAAGAAGTTAAGGAACAAGAAAAAGTTATCTTTTTCTTGCAAGAATCTTTCACAAAAACATGGCCTGATTTACATCTTTCTAATTACAAATTAGACAACACAGATAAGGGAATAATAAAATGTTTATGTAAAGATAGTTTCAAAGTCTAAATCATTTTTGATCATCTTCTAAATCATTCGAAACCATTGACTTTGCTATATTGTGTAGATTTAAACCTATAGGATATATATTCTCTTTTCTTGCTATTTTTATTAATTGATCAGGAAGATTTAATCCGATTTTTTTAAGTACTGCTCTACCTATATCTACTCTATCCAAAGTACCAAGAGGTAGCCCAGAAATTGAAAGGACAAGAAGTCTTGCATCCTTAGTTTTTTCAATTTTTATAATTGCCTTCCATAATGATTCTTTTTCACCAATGGATGGTAATTCATCTAAGGGACGTAAAAACTCATAAAGAAACTTTTTATCCCAATTTTGTACACTAATATTCTTTAAAACCTTTTCAGTCAGGTAACCTACCCATCTACCTTCGCGACATAATAGTACCCATTCCTCATTTTTTATGTGTTCTTTATTAGATGA
>QCHM01000025.1 GCA_003279615.1 Prochlorococcus sp. AG-402-B19 | reverse complement strand
TCTTTTTACTAATATATTTGCTGTAGTGGCGCAACATATTTCACCTCGATTATTTAATAATAGTGCATCATTAAAGCCTGCATTCTTTGCCTCTATGCGTGCTTGAATCCCTTGGTTATAGGAAAATGTTTTACAACAACTCAACCGGCTAAAAGAATTTCTCCTTTCAGTTTGACTAATTATTGTAGATATAGATTCAAAATTTAGTTGATAAGAATCTATCTCCAACCAAAAATTATGAACGCTTGTCTTACTGATATCAATTCCACGTTGTTTTGATGCTCCTCGAGTCCAATTAATACGAATGACTCCATTGACATTATTTAATTTCGATCGGTTAATACCATCTTCAATAAGTGAAATCAACCATTCTTTTGATGGTGGAGTATTCATTTCTAAAATACTTGCACTTTTTTCCCATCTCTTTAAATGCTCATTAAGAAGCTGCGGAACTCCATTCATAATGAAAATCGTTTCAAAGATTCCATCTGCAAAGTTGAGACCTCGATCATTAATTGGCACTTTTAAATCTTTGAAGACTCCCCAGTGACCATTAATCCAGCCTAATTTTTTGTTCTTATTTTCAGTCATGTTAATGCGTTTAAAAGTGGCATCAATTTCCAATTCATTTCCTCCGCTTCCTTTTGACTATCTGAGTCTGCAACAATTCCACATCCAGCATGAGCACTGATAGAGGATTCTTTAATCATTAAAGATCGAATGAGAATATTACTGTCAAGGACCCCATCCCAATTGATATTTAATATTGATCCACAATATGGACCTCTCGCTGTTGGTTCAAGTTCATACAATCTTTTACATGCTCTAAGCTTCGGTGCTCCTGTTACTGAACCTCCTGGCCAGCATGCTTCAAGCAAGTCAACCCAAGTTTTATTTGTATTGAGTCTACCTTTAACTACTGAAGTGAGATGATGAACTTGTGAATAGCTTTCTAAAACTAGTAGATAAGGGACTTTGATTGAACCAGGTTGGCATACTCTTCCAAGATCATTTCTTAGTAGATCTACAATCATTACATTCTCAGCATGATCTTTTGGACTACAAATAAGTTCTGCTGCCCAATCAGCATCTTTTTCTGGATCTCTATCTCTGGGTCTAGTTCCTTTGATTGGTCTCGTTTCCACCTCACCATTGGGTAACGCTTTTAAAAATCTTTCTGGTGAAGTTGATATAATAGCTTCTCCTTTTGCCATTTGATCGCCGATAATTACTCCAGAAAATGGAGCAGGGGAGCATTTTTTAAGCTTTGAGTATACGTCTATTGGACGCATGGATTCTGGTAATGGGGCTTGGCATGAGGTGGTTAGATTAGCCTGAAAAATATCACCTTTTGCAATCCATTCTTTGATCTCATCAACTCTTTCAGAATATTCTTGACTTGTTAATTTCCAGTCCCAAGATTCTAGGGGGATACTATTTTTGCGTTCTATTTGTTTTGTCCCGTTAGTGTTGGCTTTGGAAAGCTTTTGATGAAAAGTACTGTTTAGAAAATTTTCCATAATTGAGATGCGCTTTTCATCTTTTCCTTCTAGCCATAGCTCTCTCTTCTGAAGATCAAATTTTAATATAGGGTCATGAGAGGCTATCCATAAAGTTGCCATAGAACTTGTTTGCCATGGATTTTGTGGCTCTGTCCAAGATGCAGCTTCATAACTCAGCCAACCAGTCCAATGCCCTGGCGGTAATTCGCGTAAAATTTTAAAAGGATTTGAATTCTTTTTTGAAATTTCTAATTCTCTAGAACAAAACTGTTCTAAAGGATTAATGCCTAAGGTAACCCATCGACCTAGATTACTCCCATCACCATCAAGCCATATAAATCCTGCCTCTCCCCATTCTTGAATCAATTTGTAAGCTACTAGCTCAGGTGATTCCCACTGACATAATAGGCGCTTAATGTTATTCACTAGATATTTTGACTACATAGATCTTCGCGACCTATTTCTTTTAATGCTTTATCTCTAATACGACAACTATCACATCTCCCGCATGGTTTACTTTCACCTTGATAGCAACTCCATGTTTTTTCTATAGGAATTTTTAAGCGTAATGCCTCTTTAAAAATTTTTGTTTTTTCCCAATCTAGTAGTGGAGCCCAGAGTTTTATCCCTTTTCCTTCGCGTCCTACTCTGCTCGATAAGTTAGCTAATTCTTGATATGCTTCTAAATAATCTGGTCTACAGTCTGGATATCCAGAATAGTCCATTGCATTTATTCCTAATGCTATTCGATTTGCTCCACGAGCTTCTGCAAGACTCAACCCAATAGCTACAAAGATAGTGTTTCTACCCGGAACGTAAGTGTTAGGAATAGTATTTTTTTGTATGCCTTTATTGGGTATTGCTTGTGACTTGTCGGTCAAGGAGGACCCACCCCAAGAAGATAAATCAATCTTTATTGTTATGTGATCCTCAAGATTTAAATCTTTTGCTAAATCTGCTGCTGCTTGTAACTCCTTAAGATGTCGTTGACCATAATCAAATGATAATCCAATTACTTTTTGCCCAGCTTCCATAGCAATACAAGCAGCTGTAGCTGAATCAATTCCTCCGGAAAGTAATGCAATTGTCGTCTGTCCAATCATTATGTTTATTTTAATCTAATGAAGCAAAATCTCATTTATATAGATGGTTAGAGCACACCTAGCCATTTGTGAGTTTGCATACTTAATCTCCAATCCGGATTGTTTTTGACAAACTTGATTGCAAGTGTTTGTCCCTCTTCATTTTCCCATCCTGCTTGCAAAAATAATTGAGGTTTAATTGTTCCATTATTTTTTATTAAATCAGCCATTGTTTTAGCAAAAAGTAAATCTTCAGTGTTCTGAATAACAACTTTTAACTCTTGGCAAGATAAGAGATTATCAAGGCGAGGAGGATAATGTCGTTTGGGAGATAATGTTATCCAATCTGGGTTGCCACTTAGTCTATCTACGCCACTGGTTTCGAGATGAATTGGAATAGATTTATTCTCTTGATTGAGTGTAGATTCTCTAATTTCTTTACAGAGATGATCTAAATTATGATGTAATGGCTCACCTCCGGTGATTACAACAAAGGCTGCACCTTCTTTATGGGCTTTGGCTGTTTGAGTTGATAAATCTATCAAGCTTTGTTGTGGATGGAGTTCTGAATTCCACGAATCTTTTGTATCACACCAAGGACATCCAACTTTACAACTAGCTAATCTGATGAAGTAAGCGCTTCTACCTGCATGTTCTCCTTCTCCTTGTACAGAATGAAAACATTCCACTACTGGTAGAGATGATTCCATCTATTGCTGTTCTAGTGATTTTTTTTCAATAATTTTTGATTGAGGATGGAATGCTTCACTCGGTGAGGATGGTACACGCATTTGTGCAGCTTGAATCAAACCACCAAATAAAGGGTGTGGTTTTCCTGGCCTAGATAGGAATTCTGGATGATATTGACATGCAATAAAAAATGGGTGGTTTTTTAATTCTATTAGCTCTACTAATCGACCATCAGGTGAAGTACCACTAATTACATACCCAGATTCCATCAGTAGAGTTCTGTATGAATTATTGAACTCATAACGATGTCTATGCCTTTCATAAACAACTTCTTCGTTATATAAACTTTGCCCGGTTGTGTTGGTCTGAAGTCTACAAGGATATACTCCTAATCTCATTGTTCCTCCTAGATCAACTACGTCTTGTTGTTCTGGCAGTAAGTGAATTACAGGGTGTTTTGAATTTGGATTTAGTTCGGCACTAGATGCATCTTCTAAACCAGCTAAATTGCGAGCCCATTCAATGACAGCACATTGCATACCTAAGCAAAGTCCAAGAAAAGGGACTCTTTGCTCCCTTGCCCATCTGATAGCAGCTATTTTTCCATTTACGCCACGGTTACCAAAACCTCCAGGAACGACAATTGCGTCCATTCCCTGCAGTAGTTTTTCTGCTCCCTCTGATTCGATGTTCTCAGCATTGATCCAGTGAAGATCTAAAGATGCATCTTGTGAGATACACGCATGACGTAATGCTTCAACTACTGATAAGTAGGCATCATTTAATTGTACATATTTGCCAACTAATGCAACTTTGACAGAAGGACCTGGATTGCGTAATTTATGGACTAATTGTTCCCAGTCATTTAAATCACTTTCATGATCATTAAGATCTAAGCAATCTAAGACTTCCTTGCAAAGTCCTTCATCTTTGAGAGCTAATGGTACTGAGTAAATACTGTCAGCATCAAGAGATGCTATAACCGCATCAGAGTTAACTCCACAGAAACCCCCTATTTTATTTTTTAAATCATCATTAATAGGCCTATCACTTCGACAAACTAAAATATCTGGCTGAATACCTATAGATCGTAATTCTTTTACTGAGTGCTGTGTTGGCTTGGTTTTGATTTCTCCAGATGTACCGATGTAAGGCAATAATGTGACGTGAACATAAACAACATCGTTTCTTTTTACATCCCCTTTAAATTCTCTTATTGCCTCCAGAAAAGGTAGAGATTCAATATCTCCAACTGTTCCTCCAATTTCTGATATCACTACATCTGCACCACTATTGTCTGCTACACGTTTAATTCTTTCGCGAATTTCACGAGTGATGTGCGGGATGACTTGAACTGTTCTTCCGTCATAGTCACCTCTTCTTTCTTTATTAATAACAGCTTGATAAATGGAACCTGTCGTGACACTGTTTAGTCTTGACATTGCAGTATCTGTAAAGCGCTCATAATGCCCAAGGTCTAAATCAGTTTCAGCACCGTCCTCAGTTACAAAAACCTCTCCATGTTGAAAAGGGCTCATCGTTCCAGGATCAACATTTAGATATGGGTCAAGTTTCAAAATCGAAACACTGTAGCCTTTTGATTTAAGTAGTCTGCCAAGACTTGCGGCAACAATTCCTTTGCCAATGCTTGAAACTACACCACCAGTGACGAAAACAAATTTTGCCATTTACTTTTCAATCATTCTTTAAGCTACCTTGATCCAGCTAAACGCCAAGAAATTTACATATTTTCTCTCTAGGATAATCTTTTTGCTGCTAATTTCTATCAATTCAATCAGGTTCGATCCATGTGGAGGCTATATGGAGGTCTTCTAATTGTTGATTTTCTACGGTTGCAGGGGCTTTAGCCATGGAACAACGAGCCTGTTGTGTTTTTGGAAAAGCAATAGTATCTCTAATTGAATCTTCATTGGCTAAGAGCATAACTATTCTGTCCAGTCCAAATGCAATCCCACCATGTGGTGGAGCACCCATTGAAAGGGCATCAATTAAAAAACCAAATTGCTTTTCTGCTTCATTTTTTGATAGACCAATTACTTCTAGTACGGTTTTTTGAAGTTCTGAGTTATGAATTCTTAAAGATCCCCCACCAATTTCTAATCCATTAAGAACTAGATCATACGCTTGAGCATTTGAATTGGGTAATTTGTCTTTCCATAAGTTTTCTGATTCACCAATATCTTCAGGCTTAGGAGCGCAGAAAGGATGATGAATTGCTTCAAGACGATTTTCATCAGAATTGAATTCAAACATAGGAAAATCAGTGACCCAAAGAAAATTCCATTGAGTTTTTAATTCGTTGTCTGAGATTATCTTTAGATCTTTCGCAATAAATTGACGAACTCTATCTAAGGTTCTATTAACAATGTTTGTGGGCCCTGCACCAAAAAGGATTAAATCACCAGGTTTAGCTTGGGTTTTTAAAAGGAGTTCTTTTATTTGTGAGGTCGTTAAATTATCTTTTATTGCTCCAATTGTATCGACTTCTTTATCATCTCTAACTCTGATAAATGCTAGTCCACCAGCGCCAGCCTTTTGGGCTTCGCTAAAAATATCTCCACCTGGTTTTATTCTTACATTACTAATTAAATTATTTCCATCCTCAATGGTGATGCATTTAACGCATCCACCAGAAGAAATAGCATTTGAAAAAACTTTAAATCCACTTTTGGAAAATAAATCACTTGTTTTGACAAGTTCCATTCCATATCGAGTATCAGGTCTGTCAGTTCCAAAACGATCCATAGCTTCTTGCCAAGTCATTCTTGGAAACGGAGTTTGGAGATCAACCCCTTTAATTGTTTTCCATATATTTACAATTAATTTTTCATTTAATTCAATGATCTCTTTTTCCTCCATAAAACTCATTTCAATATCTAATTGAGTAAATTCTGGTTGCCTGTCTGCGCGTAAATCTTCATCACGAAAACAACGAGCGACTTGGTAATAACGTTCAACTCCACCAACCATCAACAATTGTTTGAATAATTGTGGGGATTGCGGTAAAGCAAAAAACTCGCCTCCACATACACGTGAGGGGACTAAGTAATCTCTGGCTCCTTCAGGAGTTGAGCGAGTCAAAATTGGTGTTTCAACTTCTATAAATCCTTCGTTTTCAAGAAAACTTCTAGCCGCTTTGACAGTGTTATGTCTCAATCGAAGATTATTATTCATTCTCTCTTTTCTAAGATCTAAATATCTATGCTTTAGCCTGATTTCTTCTTTAACACTCTCCTCATCATGAATTGACACTGAGAAAGGAAGTGTACTAGTGACAGCATTGAGAATTTTTATATTTTTAGCTAAGACTTCTACTTCACCCGTTGGGATTTTTGTATTAATAGCTTCCTCAGGTCTCGCTCTTACTAATCCATTGATCTGAAGAACAGTCTCATTTCTAAGACTTTCAGCGATGCTAAAAAGATCCTGACCTTGATCTGGATCAACTGTGATTTGAATTGTTCCAGAACGGTCTCTTAGATCAATAAAAATTACTCCGCCATGATCCCTTCTGCGATCAACCCAACCACATAGTTGAACATTTGCGCCAATTGCGGAAGCTCGTAGTTCTCCACAAGTCTTATTGCGCATGAAACTCTCAATCATCATGAATAATGAGTTTCCCACAAAGACCGGCTTTTATGCACAACACAGTTTCTACTTGCTCAAAAACCTTTTCGATAGAAAGGTCGTTTTACGATAATTGCAGGATGTTTTTTTCCTCTAACTTCTACTTCTAATTGAGTATTTATTTTTGCAATTTCGCTTGGCACATAAGCAAGAGCTATGGGTTTTTTCAATGTAGGTGACCAAGTTCCACTAGTGACAATTCCAACAGTTTCGCTGTCGTGTAGAACTGGATATCCTTTTCTTGCAATTCCTTTATCAAGGACTTGAATACCAACAAGTTTTTTTTGCGTTCCAACTTCGGCTTGTTTTTCTAGAGCTTTCCTACCTATGAAATCATTAGGCATTTCTAAATGAACTAACCAACCCAAGCCAGCTTCAAAGGGAGTTGTATCTAGGTTGATATCGTTGCCATATAAATGCATAGAAGCCTCTAATCGCAGTGTATCTCTTGCTCCTAGCCCGCATGGAGTAACTCCCGACTCAATTAGACTCTTCCAGATAGACTTTGCTGTTTCAGGAGATGACAAGAATTCGAAACCTTCCTCTCCTGTATAACCAGTTCGTGCAATAAAAATTGATTCTTGTGAGTTTATTAGATTGGGATTTGAAGTAATAGTTCTGTGACCAAAACGTGGCAAATTAGATAAAGACTCTTCGAGAATTTTCTCAAGTGTACTGATGGATTTTGGACCTTGGATTGCAATTAATGCACCCTCTGGCATGAAATCGGATATTTTGATTTCCTTTTTAGAAAGATTTGAACTCAACCATTCAATGTCAGATTCTTTTCTTGCCGCATTAATAACTAGAACTATACTTTCTTCTTTTGTATCTAAAATTCCCTGATCATAAATGATTAGATCGTCTTGAATTCCTCCATGTTCTTTTAATAAAACTGTATAACACGCTTCACCAGGCCCTATTCGAAACAAGTCTGAGGGAACTAATTCTTGTAATGCACTCTTGATATTTTTACCTTTTAATTGCACAACACCCATGTGAGATATGTCGAACATCCCAACATTTTTTCTTACTGCATTGTGTTCTTCTATTAACCCAGAAAAACTAACCGGCATTTCCCAATTTGCAAAAGGGACCATTTTACCGCCTAATTTTTGGCATTCTTTGTATAGAGGAGTTTGCAGTAATTTCATTTTTTGCTGAACGGTATATAGAAATTCACGAGTAATAAAGTAAAACTATCAGAATTTCTAAAACTAAATTTAATGCTTTGTGGCTCGATCCGGAAAGTTTTACTACTCTATGAGTCTTGGGTTAAGACTTAATGACGGCAAAAAGATCTTGTAGAAGCTGCAATCAGTTTGTTTCAAGTCATTTTGATTCATTCTCATGGTGCAAACTTAGAAAGATTAAAATACATTCTGAGATATCTTCATTTGTTTCTTGTTATCATTGGATCAAAAAAGAACCAACTTTACCAAATATTTCAGAAAACTTTGTTCATCAACAACTCGATTTTGGAAAGGTATTAGTTTCAAATGAAAATTAATTGCAAAATTTTTTTAATTAATTGTCTAATAACATAATTAATGAACGAATAACTTTTGCTGCAAGGATACTACTTATACCTGAATTATCTAATCTAGGGGATAGTTCGACTACATCAGCACCAATTAATTTTCGAGATTTAAGAACTTCTATGATTGCTGCGAAATCTCTCCAGAAATAGCCTCCTGGTTCAGGAGTTCCTGTTCCTGGCATTATAGATGGATCAAACCAATCCAAATCACAAGTTAAATAGATTGGGTTTTCTTTGAAATTATTTAGGGCTTCTTCTAAATATTTTGCATTCTCTCCTGAATTATGAGGAATTAATCTTTTAGTATTTCTCATTTCAATAAATTCTAATTTTGTTCCACTTCTTATTCCTATTTGAAAGATTTTTTTGCTCGGAAGTATTTCTAAACATCTTTTCATAGTACAAGCATGACTATATTTGTTACCTAACCATTCATTTCTAAGATCTGCATGAGCATCTAATTGGATCATGATTAAGTCAGGATAATTCTTGATTATCGATTTAATAACTCCACTTGTTATTGAATGTTCTCCTCCAATAATCAGAGGCTTTAAATTATTTTTAAGTAAAATATCTGTTGCATTTTTAACATTATCAATAATTAATTTTGTATCTCCAATTGGAACATCTAATGAACCTAAATCAGCAAATTTAATATCTTCTAAATCTAAATTTAATTGCGGACAATATGTCTCAATTCCGTAACTATCTTCTCTTACGGCCGAAGGACCGAAGCGTGCGCCAGGTCTAAAGCAACAAGTTCCATCATAAGGAACTCCTAATAGCGAAACTTTGCATTGATCGATGCTTCTTTGAGCTCCCATAAATATTGCACCATTGTTATTAAATAGTGATTGATTTTTGAAATTATATTTGGTCATGTTTTTGCTAGCTCCCTTTCTATAAATGCAGGAATCGTATTAAATGCACCTTGTTGCCAGCGCTCACTCCAAATTTGACAATTTCCGGAGATTTCTTTAACGCGACTTTGTTTTGGATTCAAATATTTTGGCTTTTCCATAGATGCAAATGTCCAACTCCATAAACCGCCTGGGTATATGGATACAGATCCATACATAGGATCTGCGTAGTCAAAAATTTCACGGAGAACCTTGATAATATTTATATGAATTTGCTGAAAAGATTCTGGCGATTCACTTTGTGTTGCCAAAACCCCTCCAGGTTTAAGTATTCGTTTGCAGTCTGTTAGAAAAGAATTGCTGAATAATTCTTTGGACGGTCCAATAGGATCTGCTCCATCGATAATAATCACATCATATGCATTATCTTTTGTATTTTTTACCCAATCAATTCCATTCTTGATTTGTAAATTTAATCTTGAATCAGACCATGCATTACCTCCGATCATAGGTAAATACTTTTTAGTTAATTCAATAACTTTTAGATCGATTTCAACTAAATCGATTGACTTAACTTCTTGATATCTCAAACATTCTCTAGCACTACCTCCATCACCTCCTCCAATAATCAAAATTTTATCTATTTGAGTCGAACCACACAAGGCAGGATGAATAAGACATTCGTGATAACATTTTTCGGACTTTTCTGCGGTCATCCAACAATCATCAAGCAATAGAGCTTTGCCATATCTTTTGCTTTCATATATGGTAATTTTTTGAAAAGGACTAGACTCTTCTAGTATTAATTTTCCCTGTAGTCCATATCTAACGCCTTGATGATACTCATCCAGCCAATCTGATCTTCCCTTTGGTTTGTTATTCATCATTATAATTTTAATGCTTAAGATTAATCTTCGCTAACTTCCAGTATTTTTCTAATTTCTTTTTTGATTGTGAATTCAATTCGCCTTCTATATTTTCTTCTATGTATTTTAATCGTTCTAGGAATCTTTGATTAGTTTTTGCTAATCCATCTTCTATCGATATTTTATTCCATCTTGCAATATTTATCAATGTAAATAATACGTCTCCTATTTCAGCTTCAGCCTCTGAAGTATTTTCTTTTTTTAATGCATCTTTTAATTCTTCTAATTCTTCATATAATTTATCCCATATTTGATCAATTTTTTCCCATTCGAATCCGTTTTTTGAAGCTCGTGTGGAGATAATGAGTGCTGCTTTTGTAGAAGGTTGTGGTCTTATCTTTACTTTTAATCGGTCACTAATTGGCGTTTTTGAATTATTTAATGGCTTTTCATTATTCTTGATATGTTCCCAAGAGTCTTCCACTTCTTTGATACTAACTTTTGCTTTATTTTGAAATACATGTGGATGTCTTCGAATTAGTTTTTCAGTGATTATGTCAATGATGTCTGTTATATCAAATAAGTTTTTTTCTTTTGCTATTTGAGCATGCAAAATTATTTGTAGTAAGAGATCTCCAAGCTCTTCTTTTAATTCATCAGGATTTTCTTCTCTTATTGCATGAGCGACTTCATAGGCTTCCTCTAGAACATATGGGACTAACGAAAGATGCGTTTGGTTTAGGTCCCAAGGACAGCCATTGATTGGATCTCTGAGTTCTGAAACCACCTCAATTAGTTTATGAATCTTTTGCTCTGAATTTACTTGGTTGGTGTTTTTCATTTCTTTTGGCCTTGAAAGAGGCTTAATGAGTTCAGAAAATCAATTTTTTTGAATCGTTCATCTAATTATGATTAATTCTCAACAACAGAGCAGATTGAGGTATAAAGTAACTGAATTAGTCTAACGACTAAATTGTTTGGGCGATTAGCTCAGCGGTAGAGCGCCTGCCTTACAAGCAGGATGTCCCTGGTTCGAACCCTGGATCGCCCATCAAAACTATTGTTCTTTATGCATAATGGTCCTGGATTAACAATTTCAGCTACGGCAGTAGCAGAACTAAATCGTCAAGCTTCTTTTACTGGAACTCCAGGAATAATGAATATTGATTTCGTGGAGGATAAGTGCGATGAAGGATGGAAATTTATTAGAATTAGACCCGGGATGAATGATGGTGTTCCAATTGCTCGTGCTGATGGAATGACTTTGTATGCTCGTAGAGATCAAATACTTTTGTTTCAAGGTCTAAAGCTTAATTATTTTGGGGACTTGAGTGGAGGTGGATTCCTAATTAGTACTCCAAAAGGAGCCGAACCCTCTCCATGTGGATCTGGCTTTAGAAAACTTTCAAAAGTTCAATAATTTTTTATTAAAATAATTTTAGAATTGATCTTATTCTTCTGGAAACAAGATTGAAGAGAGTTCATCAGAATCAACTTCATAGACACGAGCTAAACTTGTCTCAATTGCGCTAGTTACTTCACCTGGTAAAAATCTCATTGCATTTAAAGCATCATCAGATATGTCCTCTGTAAGCAACTTTTCCTTACTATTTAATTTTTCATCGTTGATTACAGCTATAACCCAGCTTTGATATGCGAAAACAAGATCGGAGAACTCAAGTTCAGGGTCGTTCAGATCCATGACAAATAAACAGATAATGAACAATTAACTCTAGTTTGACTGTAGTTGGAGAAAATGTCTTCTATGGAACAAATATCTCGCACTTCTATTCAAGCAAAAGCATTTGAATTTGCATTGTTGGAATTAATTTATAGTAAGCGAGATAGCTTTCAACCATTGTGGAGCGTTGATAGCTGGGTTAAATTTTTAATTTGGCTAAGTTTAAATTGTGGGCTTTCTGGAGACAAAGACAGCTTGGAATTGTTTGCGAAAGCTATGGGCTCTCCTTTAACAAGTCGAATGAGAAAAATATTTTTCGAACGAGTTTTAGAAGATTTGTCATTACATGTGATGGCTGATCCTGCAGAAGCACAAGTTCTGATTATGCCCATAGCTTTAGATAAGAGTATTAATGATAATGATGTAGTTCAAGCCTTAAAAATGATCGGTTTAAGTGATCAAGTTTCTTTATCTTCGTCTGCATGGGAAAGACATGACTCAATAGTTTCGATTCCTTGGAACGTGAAAAATGACATTTGAATTTAGGAAAAGCAAGAATGATGCAAAACTTTTGTCGGGAATGAGTAAATTAAATTAAACACATTTTTTTTCTGTGATAGAGCGGGCAAAAACTACAAAATTATTTGAAGCCTCAGGGCTTCCTAAAACATATGATCCTGTTGGTACTGAAAATCGCTGGCAGAAAGCTTGGGAAGAAAAAGGAGCTTTTAAACCAGATCCATCAGCTCCTGGAGATCCTTTTTCAGTAGTTATTCCTCCTCCAAATGTCACAGGAAGTCTACATATGGGTCATGCTTTTAATACTGCTTTAATCGATACTGTTGTTAGGTATAAACGATTGCAAGGAAATAATGTTCTCTGTCTTCCTGGAACAGATCATGCTTCAATTGCAGTTCAAACTATTCTCGAGAGACAACTTAA
>QCHM01000024.1 GCA_003279615.1 Prochlorococcus sp. AG-402-B19 | reverse complement strand
TTGAAGAGAGACTATCAAAAGCTGACCAGGGTTTAGAGCGATTTGCTCGTGAATTAGAACTCCAGAAACATGAATTAAAACAATTAGAAGAAGAAGCTCAATACGCGAGAGAAAAAGCTGCAGTTAGTTCGACTGAATTAAAGTCTATTAATGAAGAGAAAGCGACTATTCAAAAAAATTATCAAGAAACATTGGCTTTTTTGGAGTCTTTAAGGCAGGAAAAAGAGGGTTTAAGCAAAGAAGTAGCAAAAGTTTCAGAGAAATTAAGATCTCAAGAGGATCAAACTAAGTTTTTAGAACAAGCCAGGGCTGATCTCCTCTCTAAGTTTAAAGAACTTAGCGGAGATATGTTGAAAGGTTCTAGAGAATATTTAGTCAAGACTACAGAAGAAAAAGTTACGACTCCTTTTTCAAAACAGGTAGAGATATTAAGGAAGCAAGTAGAGGATTTATCTAAAGAGTCTACAGAGAAGTTAGGTGCTCTAGCTCAATCAACAATGGATTTAAAACAACGAAGTGAGGATGTTCAAGGAGCAGCTCAACAACTTATAACTGCTCTACGCTCTCCAAATGTGAAGGGACGATGGGGGGGAAGTTAACCTTAAGAGGATTCTTGAATTTGTTGGCCTCATTAGTTATTGCGATTTTAATGAACAAGTGAATCTTGAAACAAATGATGGAAATTTCAGACCTGATTGTGTGATTACGATTCCTGGATCTAGAAGGCTGATTGTTGACTCTAAAGCCCCAATTGAAAGTTATTTAGATGCTTTGAAATCAATTAATGAGAAGGAGAGAGAGGAGTCTTTGGCTGAGCATTTGAAGAAGGTACGTAGTCATATCGATCAACTTTCCAAGAAAGATTACTCAAGTCGTTTTAGTTCTAATGAACAGGTTGTTGATGGAGTTATTCTTTTTATCCCTGTTGAGGGAGCACTTTCAATGGCATTAGAGCGTGATCCAGATCTTTTAGAATATGCTTTCAGTAAAAATATTGTTCTTACATTTCCAACAAGTCTTCTTGCTATCCTTAAAGGTTTAGCTATGACAATTCAGCAAGCAGAAATCACTAAAAACATTGACGAAATCCAAATTAATGCCGCAGAACTCTATAAAAGGTTCTCAAGATTTACCGACAGATTTAATTCTATCGGGACGAATATTACCCGTTTAAATAAATCTTTTAATGATGCTGTAGGTACATATGAAAGAAGCTTATTACCTCAAGGTAGACGTTTCGCTGAAATGGTTGGACAAAACTCTGACTTGAGGTTGAGTGATGGAATAGAAAGTTCTGTTAGGGAAATCAAAGATCAGGATATAAAATAAACAACATATTTATACAGAGTATATCTAGATACTATGACTATATTTAATGTGAAAGGTCGCTATACAGATAAACAAGGTTGATCTTATTATTTTAAACTAGTTTCTGATTGCTCAGATCGTAGTTGTATCGATGATTTCGTTCGTGCTTAATATCCAGAAGAAAAGGTATATATAAACATTATTAATCAGGACTGACCTAAGCCAGTCCTATGTTTTCGATAACAATCGTCTGTCAACCAGTTGAAGACTAGCCTGCTTTTGGTTTTTTTTAATACCAAACATTGCAGCCATTTCCTAAGTTAAAGCAAGGTATCCAATTTTGTTTAAGTAAGTATGTAGAACACCTATCGAAACGTTTGCTAGTTCATGCTTAATTAGTTTTCTTTGCATAACAGTTTCCCGCTGCTAGGGCTAATAGTAAGAAGCTGTTTATTTAGTGCAAATAAAAAACTTTAAAAAGAGATTGCTTAGTCTTGCTTTCCTTTTGCTTGGTTAAATTTGAACCAACCGTCTTCTTTCATTCCTCTTCTAATTGCAGTAACAAGTGCTCCAAGGAAAAAAGAGCCTACTCCAACAAAAATTGCCAGAGTTAATAAAGGCTTAACTCCCGTTAAAGCTGTACTTTGAAGGGCAGGATCTAACGGATCCATTAAATCTTTGTTTTATTAGTCGTCATAAACTTTGCATGTTGAAGAAGTTGGGTGGATTTCACATTCTTCTTTCCAAAACTCCTCTCTGGTTTCAGCAGGGATTTCGTAATTGAAATCATGCATGACTCGAATATCACTTAAAGCATTTTTGATGACAGAAAATGGAGTTCTTAGTTTCATAAACCTCCTATTCGGATGACTATGTTCTACTTGATTCCTTTTGATTTCAACACCTCGGCTTTTACTCAAGTACAATTTCCTAATGAATTGATAGGAACGTGAAAAAGGATTTATTTGCGTCAGGAGAGTTTGAAATTATTTAATGGAAGATACTTATCAATGGCTATTAGCACTTTAAATAGGATTACCTGTTTCAGTATTACTCGACTGGTTTAATAAATCAGGCTCTGATTTTAAGGATGGCTTTGAACAGAAATAAGAGAAGATAAAAAAAATGAATTATCAATTATTACTCGAATGCTATTCCTCAGGATAAGAGATGACAAAGGATGAATTACAGATGCTTGAGATAGAACTAGAGACTCAAATCGAAAGCATTAAAGTTTCTCGTACTCAATGCTGTCTAAAAATTGCACCGAAATATATTTGTCAGGCTGCTTTTGATTGCGAAGGTAGTGCTTGGATCACTTTTTGGCCGCTGTTTTAGATAACTGCTTGACCCATCTACAGGTCAAAAACAAAAGGTGCAATTGTATTTGATGAATTAGTTCGAGAAGGTTATTTCGTTACCGATTCATTTTTAAAACTTACTTTTTTCTTCAAAATAAGAAGGCTTATTCTTTCTTGGGACTTTCTCGTCACGGTTAAGAGTAGGTGTTTAATATTTTAATTCTTATCAGCCATTTTTCTTCTCTTTTGATGGATTGGAGGCCTTCTCGAGAAACTCGACAAATTCTTTTTGGTTCGTAGTAAGTTCCTCGTTCTCCTTCTTTCCTTTTCTTATTAATGGATTTTTTGGGAAAAAGAATGTAACCAATCGGCCAAAGTAGAAAGCTCCTAATAAAAGAAAACCTCCAGCACCCATATAAATCAGCAGGTTTGCTTGCGTAGAAGTTGCGAAAATTAGAAACATTAATCCTTCTACCCCGATACAAGGATTATAAAAGGATTGATTACTCTTTTTATTGGTAATCGATATTTGTTTGACTTTTTCAAGACTTTAGTACTGGACTTCAATTTAAATTTTTGCTTGGTTTCATGATTTCTGGAAAATAGTTTTGAGTTAAATGAGATCAACTATATGAATACTTTCATGAGTCGTATTAAGAGAAATATCTATTAATTTTGCAACATATACTCATGGTTTTATTAATTTAATTTATTGATAAATAGTGTAATTAACATAAAATGTAATTAAATCCATGTGAGACAGGCAATCGAGTGAAGATGAAATTTAAGCTTTTTTCTTTTTTACGAAACGAAACGAATATATTCTTCCTTTCAGGCTTTTTCGTATATACTTTTGCGTCATCCCTAAGGCATTTTTGGTTCCAATCATCTTCCTGGGATTTGGGTATTTTTGATCAAGCTATATATCTAATTTCCCAAGGAGAAAATCCTTTTAGTACCTTATTAGGATTTCATATATTAGGTGATCATGGAGCATTAGTCCTTTACCCTATTGGCTACTTATCAAAAATATTCAACTCGACTTATTTTTTGTTTGTCATACAAGGAATTGCACTTTCATCCTCAATTTTCCCTTTAGAAAAATTTACTAATTTTAATAAGTTAAATAAAAATTCGGTTAGAGCATCTTTCCTGGTTTTATTAATGTATCCAGTGATTTTTAATATTTCAATCTTTGACTTTCATCCTGAGGTACTTGCTTTACCATTAGTTTTAGATATTTTTGTTTCACTTAAGATAAATAATATATATCCTTTATGGAAATTATTTTTAAAGATATTTTTTATTTTGACCTGTAAAGTTTCAAACTCTTTTATGGTTTTTGGTCTTGGAATTTGGTTAATTACAAAAAGATTTTATCAATTAGGCTTTTCAATATTATTAACGGCATTACTTTGGTTCTATTTTATCGCAATTAAATTAATTCCATATTTCGGTGGTGAGAATTCAAGTATTATTAGGCAAGTAAGTAAGTTCGGCATAGAAAGAGAACTTCTTATTTACGATATAAATTCTATATTTACAATAATGATGCGTTTATTAATTCAGTTATTTAATATCTCAAATTTAGAGTATTTATTTTTGCTTACTTTCCCTGTCATTTATTTGTTAATGCATCGGGAGCGGTTGAAAATTTTAACTAATTTAATTCCTTTTTCTCCTCTTTTATTCTTAAATCTAGTTTCAAATATATCCCCTATGAAAGATCTTATTCATCAATACTCACTGTTTATTGTGCCTTTTTTATCTGTTTCAGTTATCGAGACTATAGGATCCTTTAATAGTGGACTTGTTCAATACCCATTATGGTTTAG
Organism: Prochlorococcus sp. AG-402-B19; assembly: GCA_003279615.1. Classification (GTDB taxonomy): domain Bacteria; phylum Cyanobacteriota; class Cyanobacteriia; order PCC-6307; family Cyanobiaceae; genus Prochlorococcus_B. Next base: position 8,648 of record QCHM01000024.1, on the reverse strand, counting down.
AAAGAAAGCTCCAAAAATAATTATGCTATGGAGTATTTTTACTTTTTTAATTTTTTCAAGATTTACATTTTTCTTCGGTCATTTTCATACTCATTTTGATTCTTTTAGTTCAAGAAAAGAAGCAATATCTATGATTAGACCCTCTTCTTCAATTTTAACTACAAATGATTTAGTCCCGCATTTATCAAGAAGAAAGTCTATTAAATTTACAAACTCTAACTCAATAATAAATTTTAATGATTTTGATGAAATTCTTTTGGATCTGAAGAAACCTGGATGGGGGTCAACTTTGAATTATGTGGATAATATTTATAGTAAATTGAACTCGAGTAAGTTATGGAAGAAGAGATATGAAAAAGATGGCATAGTTCTCTTCTCAACCGAAGATTAATATTTTATTAACTACTTGTTCTGAATATTGTCTAGTTTGATCTTTTATGCTTTACATCCATTATTTCTTAAACTGAGTATCTATAATTTTCTTTCAACCTTTATCTTTTCTGAGATTTTAGATATTCCATACAAGTCTGGAAGAAGCAGCGTAATTCCAAATAAATACTACAATAATTCCAGCAAGTTGAGAAAATAAGGCGTTTTGAGAAATATAGCTATAAAAAGATGTCGCTAGTCCCACATTTGCAATGATGGGCAAAGAAGAAACCAATAGAAACTTAATTAGTCCAATTATCAGGGCTTTGTTTCTTAATCTATTAGAACGGAATGTAAGCCAATTATTTATCAGGAAATTAGAGCTTGCTGCAATTACAACAGCAAAAGGTAATGCCTGTTCAAAAGCAATCTTTGAAAAACTCATCAGTGTAAATGACGTGATTAGTTGAACAAAGACCCCTGTTGCACCGACAAAAGCAAAGCTGATAGCTTTTCTCGGAATCGTCCTTCTTAAGATTGTATGGACAAGAGAAATGAGGAAGTCCCAAACAATTGCCATGTCAAGTTTCGATGTTCCATATTTCCTAGGCCGAAACGAAAGAGGCGTTTCACTAGTTTTGAGACTGCCTTTGCTAATAGCTAATAACTCGTATAAAAATTTAAAGCCATTGACATCAATTTGTTCTATAAGAGATATGCAAGACTGTCGCTTAAATACTAAACAACCAGACATGAAATCGGTCAAATGACTATATTTTGTAGGTAAACTAAACCTCGCGAATGAATTAGCAATAATTGATCCTCCTTCCCTTTTTTGACTTAATCCTTGTATTGAGGATTCATTAAGGAAGCGGCTTCCAATAACAAGGTCTAATCTGTTGTCTAATAATTTCTGTATTGCAACTTTAATAGAACTGACTTCATGTTGTCCATCAGTATCCATGATGGCAATGACTTCTCCTGTGGCATTTATGCAGCCCTCTTTGATGGCACTTGATAATCCAGATCTACCTAAGCGATTGATTAATCTAATTTTTCTATCTTTTTTGGCGCGCTCTCTTACTAGTGAAGACGTACCATCAGTTGAATTATCATCAATAACAATTAGTTCTAATTCATAAACATCTGAAAGTTCTAATAATTCATCTAATAATGGAAGGATATTTTTGCGCTCGTTGAAGCTAGGAAGAACAAAAGAAATATCAGACTTGTTGGCTTCCTCAATTATCATAGAAAATAAAGCAAAGAGATTTTTAAGTTAATTGAGATCCTAAGTAATAACCTTTTATTATCCAATAGGTAATCTCTTTTCGTTATTCTATTTCAATTAAGTTTTATACTAATAGCAATAAATCATATGTCCTTTTTTCTTGTTTAGCACCAAGCAGCTAGTGGCGATCACTGAGCGAACCTGTCCATCTCTATGCTCACCTTTGCGGCAACATGAGTCAAGTTTGAGAGTCATCCTTCGGAAAAGGTTTCTTAACTTAGAAGCTATAGCCTAACTTGTTTTCTTTGGTGCTTGTCGCGAAGTGAACGCATGGTGCTTTGGGATCAATAGGTCGCAGGTTTGAATCTTGTCACACCGATTGGGGCATTATGGACAATAATATATATGCTTCTTTAAATTTCTTTTGTACTTTTGCCTAGTCATTAAATCTTTTTTTTTCCATGATTCGTACGGTTCGTGAATGGTTTAAGACTCTTGGGATTATCCGCATTTCCTTAGTGTGCGTCCTTTTTCTGCTATCGATTTGCGCAGACCCAAGTTTAAGTTTTTTTAGCAACCCTCACGCTTCAATTGAAAGTCAGCTCCTGGAAAAATTTCAGCAGCAAATTCCTGCCCGCTTTGGATCAATTTTATTGATTGTTTACCAACTGAGCGGGGTAAAAGTAACAGGTGTCTTAGTACTTGCAATATTGTGCTTCTTTGCATTAAAACGCTTCTGGTCTGGTCTGATCTGTCTAGTAGTGGGGAACTTGGGCATCTTATTGATTGTAGATGAAATCTTAAAACCTTGGTTTAATCGCACACGTCCTTATGACAAATTTATTCTTGTTGGGGGACCGAGCTTCCCAAGTGGTCATGCCGCAGGATCAGTGGTCTTTTATTTTATGAGTTGCACCCTGCTGGCATCTCACTATCCACGGCTTCGGAGACCTTTATTTATAACATCAAGTGTTTGGGTCGTTTTGATCTGGCTTAGCACTCTCTATTCCCGAGCACATTGGCCAAGCGACATTATCGCTGGTGCGTTAGTAGGTTATGTCTGGCTAAGTTTCTGTCTGTCAGGCTTAACTGTCTGGGATAGACATCTCAGGAAAAAAGGCTGATGCTTTAAGACTAAATGAAGGAGAAAGCGTAGTTAACACTCTTATAAATGCTGTTGATCCGTATTATTTAAATTACTTGGCTACTCTTGAATTTGGATTTTTTGAATTGACTGACGCTGTAGTTAACTCATACGTCAAAAATTTGGGTGGTAGTCGTAGGCAGTAACAAAGAATGGCTAAGAGAGGAGTTATAGGAATTGGCGCTGGCGCTTATTAAACACTTTATGATGTTGGAAGTGATAAAACTTACTTTATTAATGTTCTTGATCAATCTAAATCAACGGCAAGGAGATTTGGGTAACTAAAATTTTCTAAAAACTCTCTTAGAGAAAAGAGGGGTCTAGAAGTGATGGTCGATAAGACAGCAAAAATGGTCTTTGCTCACTCTTAACTGCAACAATCACATCTTCACCCGTGTGCCATATCCATTGTTGTTGAGGAGAACTCCCTTCAACATCAACGCTTGTTCCAACTGGTGGACCAAAGCGATACCTTAATCCTGCTAAGACTTCCGTCATGTTTTCATTGTCGATTTCATAAGCCAGTTGTCTTAATCCATCTTCATTTTCAATTCGAACTCTAAGAACGTCTACTGGTAAACCACTTATTTGGATATCTTTTACTTCAAAAAGATTCTGATTTGTTTTCTCTTTAATAGGAATTAAAGATACACCAAGATGACTTTCTACATTTGTAAGATTCATTCCCCACTTCAAGCCTTCAACACAGGCATATACAGGTTGAGAAGAAACTTGAATAAAAAAGCTAATCACCACTATAATTATTAATTTATAAGTCTTAGTCATAATTGATGATTGAAAATCTTTCTTATTTTGATAATAGAAGACTACTTATTAAAATCAATGATTCAAATTTGAATTCTTCTAGCTAGTTGAAGTTATAGAATTCTCAATGAGCTGAACATTGTGGCGTAGTAACTTTATATGAGATGGACTTAATTCGACCTCTCTTGACTTCTCGATTAGAGGCAAATATTTCTAATGAATTTAGTTTTTTGATCCAATTACTTGTAATTCTTATTTAGATCTTTCGAGTCTTTTGATTGGATGAATTTCTGTTTGAAGGATGAAACCTAAGCTGATCTCTAAAATCCTCATCCCCCCAATAGTAATCCTCGTAAAATGAAAAAGCTGACATAACGACACCAGCTGTAAGTAGCGCTCCCACGATCAATACAATATATAGAAGGGAATAAGAAGGAACCCAATTACTAGTTCCAGAAATAACCGCAAAAGCCATAGTGGGAGAAAGATTAGATTTCCATATAACTAGATTCGCTAAAGATAATGATTTTTACTACCTGATAGAAATACCCAATTGATAAAAACTTACAAAAAATCAAATTAGTTTTAACTTTGTAGCTAGTCATTGTTTTTATTAATTTAAGCCAATCTCTTATAAACTTTTTAGCTTTCTCTCATTTGATGGAAGTTTTATAAAAATTCTTAGCTCCTGATGTAAAATCACACTTCATTTGATTAAGCATCAATAACCTCTGAATTTTTGCAGCTTTTAAGTTGATCTAGTGATCTATATGCCTTTGACTTAAAAACCATTTTTTGAGAGAACTCTCTAAGAGACTTTCGCCAAGCTTTTTCATTGCATGTGTCTTGATATAAAGATCAGGGGAATCCATATATACGCTTAAATCAAAAAAATGATTTTTTCTAAATGGGTGACTCATTACAGAAAGCTTTTTTGTAGTAATGGCTCTTTTTGTCTCTTGTCTCGATAATGGAATTGATCCTTATTGCTGTGAAAATCCTTTAGCCACAACAGCTGCTAAAGCTAATGCCTTTTATATTGTCTTGGAAGCTAGAGATGATTCATACTCCCTACACCATACAACATTCAATTAATACTCATTATCAAGAGAAGTTAATGCTGGCTGATCTTTTTACTGAATATAAGCTTTGGGGTTGCCCTGGTGTTTTTTGTTTTTTCTCAACATCTGCATCAGATTGTTTTTGCAAGTTCGTTCATAGGGAGAAGAAGCTCAAGAACGAAATATAATTAATTAATTAATAAGGTGTTCAGTTATGAATAAAATTTCCAGACTCGTATCATTCAGTATCGTGGCCATATTTGTCCTTTCTGCTTTTGCGGGATTGTTTGGAACGCTTTTATCAAAGTAATCAATTTTCTAATGATATATAAAATTGTTAGGCATGATAAAGATTCTGACGACATTACTCAGCAATCATTCAACAGCTATGACGAGGCATACGATCTATTAGAAGAAATTTATTCTGATGTTTGTTGTTCTGATGCTGATTATGGGGACCGTCCCTATTATGAAATTATTGAGGTAGTAGAATGAAGGTGATAGAAAAACACAAGCAGCTAATTTTTTGGTATAAAAAGAAGCTTGGTTTGACTGATTATGGATTGCTTTGGCTTGTCTTTTTTAAAGGAATATTCTTAGCCCTTGTAGTAGAAAGATTAATTTTGCACTAGATGTTTAATCAAGACGCTCTATTAGAATATCTAAGTTCACCTGAGGGGATTGATAAAATAATTCTAGTGATTATCATAATTGGAGCCATTAATGCAATCTTCATTACCTATAGCGTTAGGAGTATTTTTGGCGTTGTAAAAAAAGAAAAAGATCGACTCATGATGCAACAAGAAAAGATCGATAAACTATCACCAAACAAGGAATAGCATATATGCCTCTTTTGAAACTATGGAGATCAGCATCAAGAGGTAGACGTCTCAATATTAAACGTGTCATTTTATTTCCCATAATAGTTTATGCAGCGTATGTTTTTATTGATAGCTTCATGCCAGTATTTCTGATTGGTTTTGTTATTTGGTTGCTGTATAACTGGACTGGTAAAAGGACATTCTGGTAATGAACTAATGAGATTTATAGAAATGAATTAAATGAAGATAATCTTTTTGATTGCTATCCTTTGTGGGCTTACATTACCAAGTGTGCGTGTAACTCTTGCAGCTTTGTTAGAAGGCACCTCTAATTATCTATATGATTCAGCTAAGAAGGAAAAGACTTTTATTCCTTATTGGATTAAGAAAGTTAGAAATGACTAATCATTTCTTCCTCAGATTGTCATATTTATGTTGAATTTCATCTATAGTTAGTTCAATTCCTTTCTGCTTCTTATAAACCTGTTGATAATCCTTATTGCAATAGTCGATAACATGTTTAAAGGCAATTGTCTGCCTCAACTTCACATTTGCCTCTCTCAAGTATGTCGAACATGATCTGATCTAATATTCAGGTCTGCTTTTCATTGAGTTGGAAGAGTTCAATTTCTTTTATTATCTCTTGTATGGAATCATCTAACTGGAAACCTACAGAAGTAGAAAGGGAAGTAATGGAATCAGTTTGGATGCAAGTTAAAGGTGCATGCGAGAAATTAAAAGAAGAGACAAATGCTCAAAATGAGCACATCAGAAAAATGCTTAAAGAAATGGCTGATCGTTATTACTCATGATGAATATTGAAGGTTTTAAAAGTTATGAAGGCAAAGATAAAGAAGACAAATGAATCTAACGATCAATACTAAGCTTGAAATACCTGTCAAAGAAATTCAATGGAGATTCTCTAGGTCATCAGGAGCAGGTGGACAGAACGTCAATAAGACAGACAGTCGAGTTGAAATAGTATTTAACGTATCTGAATCAAAAACTTTAACTCCATATCAGAAGCATAGGATATCAATTCAGGATGAAGTTAAGCTAAGGAATGGTTGTATTTGTATAGCTGTTCAGGATAAGAGAAGTCAATATCAGAACAGACAATTGGCTTTAAGTAGACTTGCGTCACTCTTACGAAAGCTCTTAAAACCACTTCCAAAGAAGAGAAGGGAGACAAAACCCAAACGCTCATCTCAAAGGAAGAGAGTTGAATCAAAGAAGAAACGAGGTGAATTAAAAAAGAGCAGGCAATCAAAAATAGATTATTGAATGTGTCATCTTATCTAATCAAAAAGTCGATTAAATTCTTTTTTTATCGTTTTATATTGATGATTGAAATCAGTCATTAAATCATTTAGATCATTTTTAAAAATTATTCCATAGTCGTCATAAAATTCTTTAACTTTTTCTTTACTAGATTCATAAACAATTGACTCAAACGTCCCTGGCCTAAATTTCTCGATCCAATATCCTGATAAACAATAAATTTCAGTAGGCATAAAACTGAATATGAGAGATTCCTCAGAAGTTTTGTACTGATCAATTATTTTCTTTGTTAAATCACCTCTAGAACTATCCATTCCGAACGATGCTAATGCTTTTGAGATTATTTTAATTTCACCAGAAACGTTCTTTCTATTTTTCAGAGAATTTTTAATAAGTATCTTTTCAAGTGAAAAGCAGTAATCAAAAAGTTTTGTATTTTCTTTCTCTGTAGGATAGATAGAACCAATTAAACCAATCAAGAAAAAAGAAGATACTAATAATTTTTTAAACATGAATGATGATTGGTTTTAAAAATATTTTAATTGAGGTCTACATTAATTATATAGGCGGATCTTATTGGATAGGTTTAAATGATTTCTGATATGTTAGAGGTTTACACCTCCTTGGAACATTATCCATTGTTCTTTGATTTATTTACAAAGCCCTTTTTCTTTACATAGTTGTTCAAGTGATGGACGTCTAGTTAGAGTTAGACGCCAATGTGCCCATGCTTTATAAACTTGATTTATTAAAGAACCTAATAATGGCCAGTCTGTTGGTGCATAGATCCAACCAAGTCCAACTAATCGATATGACTCTCTGAATACAGCGACATCTTTAAAAATTTCACCCGATTCATTAATCGCATGAATTCGCCCCATCGCATCTTTATAACTAATTTCTGAATAAAACTCCGGCTTATAATCTGGTGAATCAATATCTACAAAACGGATATTTTTAAGTGTATCTCTAGAGCGTAGAAATTTGACCTCTCTTAAGCAAAAGGGGCAACCACCATCAAAAAGTAATGTGAGCTTTGCTTGAGTCAAAATAAAATCAGAAGAAAAGAGACTCTTTAATTCAATTTATCTAATTATTGCGATATGTGGAGTTCATAATTCGTTAGTAGAAACAAATTGGTTAAATATAAATTATTTAATTTGATTGAATGCCACTTTGAAAAGATCTTTTCTCTAGGACTTAACGGTTTATACGAAATATCTGTAGCAGCAACCGACCTTGGTCGTAAAGGCCGTATGGATTTTCGGTTTGCAAGATTTTAAATTCCAAAATAGTCAAATCAAATTAGATACGTCCTTTAATTCGAATGCAATGTATGCCTCTTTATTTGGTACAGTCTTCACTGATTCTTTCTTCCCTCCTATGTGAACAGTTTATATCGTCTCTGATAGTCAGTTAGAAGAAATTAAGCGTGAACAACATCAAGAAAAACTTGATAATATTAAATCCTCTCGTAAGAGGTCAAGATCGTAGGAAGGTTCTAGTAGTACGTGAATATGAATTAAAAGAAGAGATCAAATCTCTTGCTTAAGCTAAGAAAAAAAAATTTGCTCCCTAGCTTTTCTCTCTTTGCTGGATGAGAGACGATCATGAGGGGGCTTATAGCCACCTTTTTGCTTTTATTGCTTTCTCTCTGTAATGCGGAAATTAAATATATTAAACGCCTAGAAAATTGCTTCTTTTAACTTTCCAGTTCCTCCTCTTGCTTCCCTGTCTTAATTGAAAATAGAGAAGATTTATGTCAACTAATAGTTGTTCCACTGAGTTCTAATTGACCGGAAGCGTTATAAACGATGGCTGCCACTTCACTCCCATGGTAAATGTGTGAATCATTACCACTGTTGACAATACTTATTCCTAGTGAATTATTCACAAAGTCTATTTCATCTTCTCCGTTTGTAAAATCATTAATTATGTCATAACCAGAATAATTTCCATTGATTCTAAACGTATCA
>QCHM01000023.1 GCA_003279615.1 Prochlorococcus sp. AG-402-B19 | reverse complement strand
ATCGGCATCGAAGATGGTATCGAAGATATCGGCAATGGACTAGCTCAAGGGAGGGTTCAAGGACAGGGACAAGAGCAAAGAGCTACCTTTAACAGAGAAGAAGATGAGAATATCAACGAGTCCCAAAGTGATTTCAGTATTGATAGTCAATCTGATGAAAGAATTCCACGGCAGCAAACATCACAGTCAGAGATCAACTCAGAGACCAAAGAATCACCTGATTCAGAATCATATCCATCACCTGTACCTCCTTGGATAAAGTAAAAATATCCTCGTCAACTCTCTATAAACAAGCCTTTGAATAACCTCAAAGATATCTGAACTTATTAAATATATAGATTTAGTTTACGATAAATCACTACACTATTAAGATGATTTTCTTAATAGTGTAGTGATTAGTGCAATATTAGATAATTAATTAAATTCTTTTTAAAAAATAATGAACATCGTTAGGGTCAAGAAATGAAATATATAGAAGAATCATCGTCAAACTAAATGTTCTAACAGGTATCAACAAATATATAAATATATGAAAAATAATTCCTAGTGGCATTAACCAACGATGCCAACTATTGATAAAAAGACCAAACGATAATGAATATAAAATTAAAACAGTAAATACAGATATTAATAAAATTATAAATCGCAAACCTTCCCAAGGTAAGTAAGAACCGAAATAAGCATACTGTAATATTTGTTCGAGTCTCTCATTAAAGTCTAAGTAGCTTTTATCTATAGCTGCAAAAAAATATACTACTGCAACTTGTAATCTTATTAAATTAAGAGCCCAAACCTGACCAATCTCTTGAGGAAATATATTATTTTGATCCTTAATTTTAGATATTGCTATAAATCTATCTAAAGAAAAAGACTTACCACTAGGCAAGAAACATAACCATGTCAATGACATTGCAATCAAGGTTGCAGGATAAGTTCTGAAAGTGAAATAATTATCTTTTACTCCGAGATAAAAAACCATAACATTCAAAATTAAAGCAAGCCCAATATTTGAAAACTTAGTTCTCCATCCAATACAAAGCATTCCAGAAAAAATAAAAAACAATATCGACAGAAAAAACCAATCAGGATGTTGAAATGTACGAATAATTAATAAACGATCAGCAAAGCAAGACCAAGCTAAAAATACTAAGCCAATCCTTAAAATAGCAGAAGAACGTGTTGAGGCTTTTATATTAAGATTTCTTTTTAATAATGCAAAAAATGGTAACTTCATTTTGAAATTTTATCTTTAAAATAAATCTTTTTTTTAGTACAGAAAGGTTTATCATTATCAATTATAATTTTCCAGCCTTTTCCAAACTGTCCACATTTAGCTTTAACATATAAGATTTGACCTTCTGGTATTAATCCGCACATCTGTTTTGTTTTTAGCTTTACCTGTTTAGGGCCTCTAAGATTTCTAATTTTTCTTGGTGCTTTCAACCAATTATCTGATTTTATAAATTCATATGGATCTAAACTTACAAAATCTATATTATTTTCTGTTAAATAATATTTAACATCACAAAGTTTTCTGCCATATCCTGTATACATTCGCCAAGGTCTTAAATATCGATTCGTACCTCCAAGAAATTGCCTTGAAACAGGGCCTACTAACATTCCTGAAAAAGCAGTTATCAAAATAAACAATCTAATTAAGAAAATAGAATTAACTTTTTTATTTTTAGAACCCAACTCAATTAAATTATATATATTCTTAAAATCTTAGATGATTTTTGAGTAAATTTATCCAATTAATAATTTCTAACATCTTATTTTGAAGAATTCCCCTGAAATGGATCATTAATAGTCATCACTAGACCAGACTAGATTGCTAGAAATTTCGGACAACAATCAAAAAGCCTTTTCACAACAGCAAGGGATCATCTTCTTGAATGAATGGAGAATAAGAGCCTTCCCACCAGTCAATAAAAGAGGGGACATCACCCTCAGAAGTTTTTTCTCCAGTAACCACATTAATATTGAGGCTAAAAGTTGGAATTACTTGATTATTACTCATCCTTTGAGCAGAAAGAATGTTTCCACCAGAATCACTTAAGCATTCTCCATCAATCCCAGTATATGGGTACTGAAATCTTCGAGTACTAATAAAACCAAAACCTATAGATTGAGGAGGTAATGTATAAAAAGGATTATCTTCACCGTTGATCAATCCCATTTGACATTCCTTTACAGCATCAAGCAAATATTTTTCTGCAATTAATACTTCAGATATTTCAATCACTGGTGTTAACAGAGGGAAGGTTAACGTAGTCACAATACCAATACATGTAAGTGCTACAGCCATTTGAACAACTGAATATCCGCTTTGATCTTTTTCTAAATATCTTTGAGCAAGTGGTTTCCTTCTAATATTCAATAGATTCAAAACTTCCATAAGATTTTTAAATTAATTTTAAACCATTTTGTCTATCTACTTTAATCTCTTAGCCTCCTAGTTTAGTTAATATAAAATTGAGATATTTTGGTACAAGTTTTTAGACTATAGGTTGTCTCATGTATATCTTTATACTCATTGTTTGATAAAAAAATGGATTTTATTAAAGACTGATATTTAAATTGCCTTTTTTTCATTATATTACTATGATTAGATATATATTTTCTAGCTTGAACAGATGTCCACGATGAATACGTTCAAATCAAGCGTAAAAAAATCAATTAAAAAAGCTTCGTTCTTTAGTCCGCAAATTAATTTTAACAAAATCAATCATCTTTCATTATCTAATTTGGATGAAGAAGAGGGCTTCACACTAGTCGAATTAATCGTCGTTGTTATGATGATTGGAATTCTTTCATCAATAGCAATTCCACAATTTATGACGGCTGCCGACAAAGCAAAACAGAAAGAGGCGACTGGGATTGTTGCTGCATTAGTAAAAGCGGCTACAGCTTATTCAACAGAATATGGATCACTTCCACCTACACTTGCACAGATTGAAGAATACGCGAAATTTCAACAATGCACTGATCCTGCAGCAGCGACTCTTGGGGGGCAAGTTTGCAAAGGAGCTACTCCTGCACAGGTTAATACCGGCAATCAATTCATCACCTCCTCTGGTAATTACAATGTTGAATTCCAATTAGGCACAGATACCTCTGCCGCAGCAAACCAAATTTTCCAAGTTCGAGCTGATCCAAACGGAACCGCATATGCACCAAGCGGTAGTGCAGTCATGGGTTGCTTTAATCCAGTTACTTCTACTTCAGAGGTGTTTGAATTTAGTGCAGCATCTGCATCAAAAGGACCTCAAGCTCCTAACTTCAGAAGTTGTTAGGTCCATAATCATTATTTAGCTTGTATAAAACCTGTTAGACATATTATTTAAATCGTCAACCTATAAATAGATAAAAATAGATAATTAAATCAATTTAAAGGTTTAAGTTAAATGAATCTATTTAATAAAATTAATTCACGTAAACTGGAGGCATCTAATAATGGATTTGCAATACCTCAGGTATTAATTCTTGGTGTTGGTGTAGCAGTAGCCGTATCAGGATTAATATCTGTTTCTATTTTAGGACTAACTGGATCAAGAATAAAAAGACAAGAGCTTATTGCTAAATCATCTACTTATTCTGGTATAACATTACTTAGAAGCCTTCTCAATGACAGTAGTCAAGCAGGTCATTTTCATTATTTTTGGCTTGTCAATGGCTGCTCAGAAGAAAGTAGCGAATGCGATAGTTTTAATACAAAAATTCCCAACCCGTCTCAAGAATATTGGTCTGATGATGAATGGTGTAAAGGTTCAATCAACTGTAATGGGCGTCAAAAAGCTCCCATGTGTACTCATACAGATGAACTAGATTGGGATCAAAAAACAAATATTTTTGGAGGCCTATTGGATAGTCAACCTGACAAAATTGGCTTTGATCTAGAAAATTCTCAAAGAGATTTTGATCAATCCTTCAAATTTATTTCTACAAAATATATAGGCACAGAAAAATATGGAGTAAATTCCATGCTTATAGAAGGATTAGCAAGTTCATACATTTTCAACGAGCAAACAGCATCTAACAAGTCAAGAGTTAATATCCAAGTAGTTAGTGAGACGCCAGAAGAAGGATTTGGCTTTTTATCTATAGGAGAAAATCAATTAGATGGAAAAGATTCTTTGTTTTTAGGGAATTTAAGTATTACGCCAACTAATGATGCGAAAGGCTCAATAATATGGCGAAGAAATTTAAATGATAATAGTGAATGTGGAAATTTCATAGAAGAGGCCTACGCCAATAATTCATCTCTTCCAAAAGATGGCAATGGAGGCATCTGGGTGCAACCGTTAGGGCTGCCAAAACAGCCCAGGCTTTCAAATGTAAATGATATTGGTATCTTGATTTGTACCCCAAAGGAAATTCAGAAAAATTCAACTAATTGCAGACTTAGCTCAGAAGATGTGGCAGAAAAGACTTATAAAATTCATTCTCTATATGTAAAAGGCCCAGGGGCAAAATTTGAAATATCTACAACAGATAATGCAAAAATAATTTTAGAGATAATGGGAGATATTGATATAAGTAATGGAGGAATCTTTTGCCATAAAGATGGCTTGAATTCTTGTGGGACAGGGAAAGCCGAAAACTTAACAATACTTTTCAAGCAAAAAAATACACCTGAAGGTAATAAAATTGTATGCAATGACCTTGATAATATTACTGGAGGAGTTAAATTAAAAAATAATATCTCCTTTGATAATCATCCTTATCCAATTGATAATAATCAATTACCGGGAAGTAGTTTTCTAATAGATAATACAGGAAATAGTTCTTTTGATGAATTTGGGGCTTTTATATATGGCCCTAAAACAACATTCTTATCAGTACGTCCTGAAAGTGAGTGGGTTCAAATTACAAATTCAGAAGAAATAAATAATAGTGCCGGAATGATTGTAACTACTAGATCTTCATATGGATGGATTAAAAATACTTTAGGTGAGTCGGTTGAAGATAAAATGATCAATATTATTTTAACCCCTAATGGAGGAATAATACCTTATTTAGGTCAAAAAGCCGCATCAAATATAGATGGGGATGAATATACTTATATAGAAATTATAGGAGTAGGAAACAAAATAAATCGACTTCCTTTAGGCTCAAATCTAGATTCATCTGCAGATAAAATATTTCTTATATATGATCAGAAATCTAAATCTTATTATTTACGAACATTTAAAGTGCATAATGCTAATAGAATAGGACAAGAAAATTCAGAAAATTCCTACCCGAGAGCATTTGCAAAAATCGATATTAAAAATATAAATTCACATGTTGATTTGCAGGATGATCTTGATAGCCCAACTGCAAAAGCTTGGTTAGAAGCCTTTAATATAAAGATGAAAAAGGAATCTCCCATTCTTGCAAGAAATTTTTCTGGAGCGGCATGGGTTAAGAACTTATGCTTCGACGGTAACGGAGAAAAAAACTGGAGGTTTTCAAAAAACTTTATAGAAAAATTAAGAGCTAGACACGGAGAGGCTTTTAATTGGGGAGTTCGATATTATAAGGGCAGATCTATTATCCTATGGGATACTCTTAGAGACTTTAAGAGTTAATTATTAAATTTAATGGCTAAAAGAAAAACTAAAAAATTATTATCTTTTATACCTAGCAATGATAACTTTGGTTTTGGTTTGGTTGATGCAATAGTTAGCTTGAGCTTGTTAACTGGAGTTATTACATACGGAATTTATTTCTCCACATTAAGGTTAAGCACAGTCTATAAAACAAATTTAACGACTTCCATAAACAAAGAGATTGAAAGAGATATTGAAAGACTAAAGTCTGATTTTTGGAGTATGTATTTTGAAGAAAGCGAGACTTGTAAAGGTGAATATTGTTTGGCAAACGGTGATCCTCTATCGTCGACTTATTGTGAAGATTTTACTCAAGATATAGTTAATTTAACAAGTTGGAATATCCAAGATAAATCTTCAAATATAAAAACTCAATCATGGAAACCTAGTTCCAAAAGAAGTAAAGTTTTTACAGGTCAACCGATCACTATTTTAAGAGAGCTTAAAGTAAATTCTCCACTTGATTATGATTTTCTAAATAAAACTATTGCATCTATTAGTTATAGAGTCATATGGTCGGAAAAAAATATCCACTGGTTAAATATTTTGATATCACCTGAAGCGCACAGCTGGTGTGAGAATCTAATTTAATATGATGAAAAATACCATTAATTTTTTATCAAAATCATTAGGAAGAGATAACCTAACTAAATCTGGATTCTCTCTTGTTGAACTTGTAATTATTGTTGGAATGATTTCAACATTATCTGGACTTGCATTCCCAAGTTTTCTTAATTGGGTTAGGACTGAAAGAGTTAATTCTTACACAAGAGAAGTTAAGGAGTATTTAAGAATAGTGCGTCTAGAAGCAAGAAGGTGGGGTGCAAGTTGTTTTATTAATGTCACGCCAATCAGTTTTAATTCTCTTTCTAGAGGTGAAGAAGCCGATGGTTTTACAGTAAATTGTAAATATTCAACTGATCAGAGTAGTTCATTAAATAGTCAATCTAAAATTGGATCATTAGTTCCCAAAATAAACAACTCAGTTTTCCAAGCTGTTAATCAGAATTTCCAAATTACACCTAATGGGCGTATAAGTTCAGATAAATCAATCGTTGTTGTTATTGGTTCGAGATATCATAGAACTGGTCCCAAAAACCTCAAATGTCTTGTAATCAAATCACCAACAGGACACATTGAACAAGGTAACTTCTCTTCGAATAGTTGGATTAGTAATAATATGGACACAAGTCAACTATATGTTGATGATCAAATTCTAAACCCCTCTAATTGTACATCTTGATTATTTAATGACTAAGTCTACATTCTATAGAAACGGTTTTACAATTGTAGAATTAATAGTTGCGAGCGCTATATCAATCACAGCAATTAGTGTAGGATTTTTTATCCTAGAAATAGCTTTAAAAGGAAACAAAATTGATGAAGCACAGAGGGGTTTAAATGCCAGGTTAAATGATACTCTTGACTTTATATTAGATGAAGTAAAAGCAAGTAGAAGGATTATAAATAATGAATTAGATATTACAAGCTTGAACAGCAACTGTAATTATCCAAGCTCCGGTGAATTCTTATTTGGACTTAGTTTGCCAGATCAGGCACTCGTAAAAAGTGATTATAAGTCTGTAGGTGATGAGTTTATTTTAAATAAAATTGAATGCCCCATAGTTTATACCATTAGACCTAGTAATAGTAATGAAGTCATGCCTTATTCCTTAATAAGATATGGGCCTCAATATAATGAAAAAGGATTCTATATATCCCCTTCATTCCGGGATTTTCAGGAGACAGTTTTATTAGAGGGGATAGCATCAACACAAAAATATGAAAAGATAGTTTGCCCTCAAGGTTGGAACAATATCCAAACTATTAAAGGAATAACTTTTTGTACAGATAAATTCAATAAATCTATAGAGATTCAAATAGAAACGGAAGCTTCTTATTTAACGAACAGCAATAGCAAATTAAATTCATTAGCTTCTACTGGTGGGTTTAGCTCAATCCAAGATGAAGCACAAGTTAGTTTTAGTTCAATGGATCTTAGATCAGATGCTGATTCGCCAATTTGCAAAGGTGTATCTTGTTGTTGGATTGGTGTTTGTTTAAAGTCCAATAAAATTACTTATATGATTGATAGTTCATATTTTATGAATGAGAACTATGACCGGCACCCTAATGGTTTAATTGTTAATGGCCAATGGACGTCAATTAATGATCCTAATTATATTTCTCCTGAAATTAATGGTAAGAGTTTAATTTATACTGCAGTATCTAGTCTAAAACAACATATTTATAAATTACCAACATCAAATTCCGATTCAAACAATCAAAAAATATATCTACAAATAATCGCTTTTAATGATTCTTTTAATTTATTATTTAATGATGGTCCAAGAGAGCTAACAATTGAGAATAAAATTGCTGCTTTAAGTTTCTTAGATAGTTTATCCGCACAAGTTGAAACTGTTGAACCTTGGGATGAAATTTGCTCAGCTCTTGAGTCAGATTCTGTGGAACAAATAATTCTACTTAGTGCTTCTATTCCCACAAGAGCAGAAGGAGATTGTGCGGGAATCACAGGAAATTATACCGAAATTATAAATAATTATAATAGAAATATTAGAAGCAAAAGCCCCCTAGGAACATTAATTATAGATACTATTTCATTATTTCATAATTTTTGTGAAACAACAAAGAATTATGATGAGAATAACTGGCTTGGATTGCTATCAAGCGGAGAAGAATCTGTTTGCACACATATAAATTAATGCATGTATCTTATTAAATTTAATTTAGTAATTCTTTAGAATCTTTATTAGTAAATTCAAGATTATAATCTTCGATATTAGAGCTCCCTTCATTAATTATCTTTGGTGTAGCGAGAATAATTAGCTCTCTTTTAGAGGTTTCATTGGATTTTGATCGAAAAAGTGCTCCAAGAAGAGGTAAATCTCCTAATAAAGGATATTTATATAGTTTATCTACATCCGAGTCTTGAATAACTCCTGTCAAGACAAGAGTTTCTCCATCTTTGATTCGAACAGCACCAGTTTCAACTTTACGTGAATTAAGTAATGAAACCTGACCACACAGAGGAATAACCCTAGATGAAGAGATACTCGTAACAACTGGAGACATGGTAAAAGTTATATTTTTATTTTGATCAATACCTAAAACTTTTGCGCCAAGTTCGACTCCAACATTGTCATATTTTAGATCACAAGAGCCATCAGAAAAGGTGCCATCTACAGCAACCTGATCACCAACTTCTACATAGCCTTCATTACCATATTGCCTACCTATACCTTCTCCGCCGGCCGCTCCAGAAGATTCACTAAGAAGCAATGTTGGACTAGCTAAAACTTTAGTATTACCACTTTCAATACTTGCTTCAAGCAAACCAAAGAAACTATTAGTGTTCCATTCCCCATCAAGATTTCTTGCTATTGATCGTCCAGGGGTTTCTTCTATATCAGCGTCCCAGTCAGAACTAGGAATATATCGTCCTATAGAAGATTTTATTAATCCTTGAGTCCCTATAATAAATGGAGAGCCTTGCTCAAATGCCATGCCCCAGTTTGATGTAAATTTATCTTTACCTGATAAATTTATATCAAGCACACGAACACTTAATGCAACTTGTTGTTGTTTTTTATCAAGTCTACCTAGAAAAACCTTAGCCAAATCAATCATACTTTTATCTCCAACCATAGTTACAGTCCTTAGCCGTTCATCAGTTGTAGCGATTAAACCTACTAATGGGCCAATTGTCGCTCCATAAACTTTTACTGAGGTTTCAGATTGATCTGTTGTTGTTGAAGATGTCGAGGCTCCTTGCACAGATTCAGACTGGGAGGCTCCCTGAGTAACAGACGTTTTTATAGTATAAGTTTTAGTAACACTAGCTCCCAAGTTAGCAAGATAATCAGCCGCAGAACTAGCACTAATTTGGTTTAACTGATAAACATCACTACTTCTAGTAGTAAATACTGTATCTCTCACATTAGGACCTACATATAGAATATTTTTATGCAACTTTGCTTGGAGACCACTTGATAATAAAAGGGCATTAAATGCTTTTTGATAAGTTACATCCTTTAGAGTCAAAGTAATTGAACGATTATTATCACTATCGTCATCAGTTGGATTATTCTTTACCCAAACAAATCCATAGCTTCCAATTTCTGCAAGATACTCGAAAATTTCTTTTGCTTCAGTCTGCTTAAAAACAAGAGAGACATCAGGTCCTTTTATATTTAATAAATTTGGATTTGATATGGTAAATTTTTCAGAGGTTTTTGTGTAAATTTTATTTGGAATTTCATCATTAACAGAATTCTCAGAAATCGTAACTAAACTCTTTTTGTTCTTAACAGTTGGGGACGATTCATGACTAGTGCTCTCTAGTAATTCAGATGAATAAGAGATTGCTCCCAACAAGCTAGTCACTAGGAATAAAATAATTTGTATATGTTGAGTTTTACGATTTGACAACGAAATATTTTAATTATTAATATCTTAGCAACTTCAATATTTTTTGCCAATATCAAATCTCAACAATAGATTAAAAGTTTATTCTCTAAAATTAAAAGAATAAACTTAAAGATCATCTTGAATGGGAGGGGATCTGCAACACTAATCTAATTTGAACTTGACTAAAAGAATCTTCTGAATTTAAATTTTCATTTGAACTAATTGGATCAATAGGAGTACCTTTTTCGGATAAGGTGATGATTTTAGAAGATTTATTATTAAGATTCTTTTTTGGTTTAATTTTACTTGTTATTTTATCGCCAGCTATTAAAACTTCTAAGCAGTTAGGCAACATTACGACATCATAGTATTGAATAATATTAAGAAACTTTATAAGATTAAAATAATTCGATAAGAGCTTTATTTCAAAGTAGTTATCTTGAAAAGAACCTTTTTTACTGTTTGCTTTTCTAACTTTCCTTGATTTTAATGAACGATTAGCGACTTTACATAGTTTTGCAGAGTTTGCTATGTCTACGGGGATAATTGAAATGATATTTACATTAGATTTTAAGGCAGTTTGATTAATTAATTTTGATACAAAAATAATATCATTTTTACCAATAATAGATTCTTTTAATTCTGAAAGTAATAAACTAGATTTAGTATTTTTTTTCTCTAAATTCTTAAGCTTGAGCTTTTGAGATGCAAGAGAATTTGATTCCATCTGATATCTTCTTGATTTATTAAATGAAGAAATAAGGTTATCAAAGCTAGGAACAAGTAAAAAACCAAACCATAGAGAAGCACCAATAAAACCTATCGCAGGCTTAAGAAAAGGAGACTTATTTATTTTTCTTAAAAGATCCTTAATATCAATCTTTTTCAGATCAGCAAGATTAATATTATTAAGGGATGCAATTAAAGAATTAATATCAATTTCATTTAGTTTTTTTATATATAAAGAAATTGAATTTTTATTTTTTGATTTTGCCATAAATTAATTTAGCGAAGAGATTCAGAAAAAGCTTTGAACCTAGAAAGTTTTTTCAATAATCCATATGCAGATGAATCCTCATAAAGACTCTCACGTTTTTCCTGAGTAAGTTTTAACATTTTTCCTTTTATATCTATGATAAACTTTATTTTACCATTTAAGTCCTCCTGACTAATATTGCTAATAGATAAATTTTCTGCATTAATTACTGGTGAGTTAATTAATAATGTAACCATTTCATTTAATGATTTTATTTGATATGCACTCGCTTGTAAAGCAAAATCATTCTTACCAACAAAATATTCGTTTAATTGAACCCCACTTGGTAAAGATTTTTGAAGGTAAAATGCAAATAGATATGGTGACAAAGACTGACGATAGAAATCCTTTATTGAATCTGAATATCTTTTCATAGATTTAAGATTAGACTGCGAATTAGCAATCTTTTGAGAAATAAGTTCATATTCGATATGTTTACTTTCCAATCTCCTAATTATATTCTTAGGATAAATGGTAATAAGCTGTGTAGAAAAAATAAGAATTAATATAAAGCCTGAAGGATAAAAAAGTTCAGGATTGCTTTTATAAATTTGATAAAGATACTGAATCTTTTCCTTATTCGATCTTTTTGAAGCTAGAATATTCTTTCTTCTGGGTCTTACCCATCTTTTTAAGTTTGAATTCTTAAATGCAAAATTATAATTTAGAGGCATGATGATATTAAAGATAAGGTTTCGATTGTCGATTCAATAGAATTTGAATCTGACTCATGAATATCCATTGATTCAGGCATATAAGAATAATCTACTAAATTCATATCTGATAATCTTTTAAACCTTTTTGGTAATGGAATTTCTTTATCTAATAAATGATCTAATCCTTTTCCATAGACGTAAATAAATGTTGGCAATGTTTCTTGATACTCTGAAACTATTAATTCAATAGATACTAAGATTCTTTGAAAATAGTTATTACTTAAATCTGAATTTTCATCTGAGGAATACAAACTAGATCCATATGGAATACTGTGAGAAGTTAGATTATATGAGTTCCTGCCAAACATTACTATAGTTTTTGTTATTTCTATATCTATTAAAACAGTTGTTTCATCTGGGACCTTACTTTTTAAAATATCAAAAATATTAGGAGCACTAGGAACTATACCAATTGTAGGAATATTCAACATATCCAAAGTATCAGTCCAAGATTCAATTAATTGTCTATTAGAATAAACAGTTCTTATCAATTTGTCTTCCACTGATTTTTTTGACAATTCAAGAAATTCAATAAAGGTTTCGTTAGGAAGATAAGGACTTTTTGATTGTACCGTTTTATCAGTATTTGAAATTTGTTTTAATTCTGATGAATAAAATGTATGTACATTAAAAAAGGAGGAAGACAATATAACAAGTAGTGGTGATCCATCTATTTTTAGAAGATCAAAAGAATCTAATAAGATATTTGAAAATTCATTTTTTTGTTCAATAACTCTATCACCAATCACATCTCCTTGGACTGGTAATTCTATTACACCCTCAACAATAACTTGATTATCTTTATTAAGAGTTAATCTAGCTATTGTAACTAAATGATCGCTATAATATACAACTCCAATTGTAAATGATTCTTTATCTGGTTTTATCTT
The DNA here is from genome assembly GCA_003279615.1 of Prochlorococcus sp. AG-402-B19. Lineage (GTDB taxonomy): Bacteria > Cyanobacteriota > Cyanobacteriia > PCC-6307 > Cyanobiaceae > Prochlorococcus_B. The sequence continues at coordinate 4,397 of QCHM01000023.1, read as the reverse complement.
TTTATTTCTAAAATAATTATTGATTTTGACATTTTTAATAAAATTTAAAGGGTAATATAATCGACTAATAATGGTCTTGTTAAAATCATATTTGATAAACTTTATTCTGTTTTTTAAAATTAAATGCAATTTATTCCTTGATTTTGATCTATTTGAAGTTTCTTTATTCTCTTTGTTTTTGTAAACATTAGAAGTTAATCCATATTTATTTTGTATAAGCAATCTTATTCCTTTTAAAAAGCTATCCGTAGTTAAATAATGAGGTAGATCTATTCTTTTATTAAATAGTTGTTTTAACTTTTTCTTATATATACCTGAGGTTAATAGTTTAAGGAAGTCAATTCTCTTCTTCATTAATGATTCAATCTTCTTGCTAAATTTATTAGCATTTAAATTATTGTTTATAGTTTGATAAACATTCTCAAATCTATCTAGAGTTGAAAGGAACTTGGTTAATAATTCGCGTTTATTCATATCACTTCTTTAGACTATATAAAGATAACCTATAAAATCTATAGCCATTAGATATATCAACTGTCACATCTTTTGAGGAAATTCCTTTGATAAAGAAACCATTTCCTAATGAATCTCCAACTTTATAAAATCCTTGGCCTTTTGTTGTTTTGATCATTGCCAACAAATTATTTTCCGATTTAATTATCCCTTTTAATATCAAAGCTGATTTAAGTACCTCTAAATTATTTGATTCTATACCTGGCGTATTTTGAAAGGGATCCCTAGTACTTCGAACTTTCTTAGAGGCTTCTTCAAGTTGACCTAGTGGCATAGGCAGAAGTTTTTGCGAAGAAGCTTCAACAAGAGTTACTTTTTCCTTTAAAGATAATTGCTTGTTACCATTAACTTCTGGATTGTTTTGAGCAGTTGCAACAACTGTTGATAGACCAAATAATGCTAAAAAGCAAAAAAATAAAAGACTTGTTTTTACTGATAAGCATCTATATATATGACTTTCCATTAGCTTATGTCCATCATTCAAACTATTGATTACAATATAACTAGATTGACTAGAACTTCCAACTAGTCTAGCGTTATGTTAGAAAAAATTGGCAAATCGAACAAGTCTTTATTTTTTTACTTGGTTAGCTTAATGAAGATATTAATATTATGAATCAGAATAATTTAAACAACTTACTAACACCTGCAATATGCGAAGACGCTGGTATTGTTGTAAGCAATGTTACTGATGATTCGATTTATATTGGGGCAATGAACCCAGATTATATCAAAGTTAAAGAGGTCATAAAAAAAATAGAATCTGAATACCACTTAAAAGTAGAAGTAAACCAAATCACGACAATGGAATGGGAGCAATCCTTCCAAGATCAACTCTTGCAATCGGTTGAATCAAGTCAACTAAATTCACAAAATAATTTAAAAAATGATAGTTTTGTTTCTAATGATGCAGAAAATTTAAATCGTTCAAACGAAAGTGACCCTGAGCCATTGGGAGGATTTTCAAACATAAAAGAGATCAACTTGCGTTTCCCTGGGCAATCTAATACTCAAGAAACTGTAGACATTCCTAAAAGCTTAGCTTCAGAGGAAACTCAAGAAGACGGTGATGATGATGATGATGATGATGATGATGAATACGATTTAGATATTGTCGATGAAGACAATGACGAGGCGTTAATTAAACTTGCACAAGCCAATATTGGAGAAGAATCTGAAATTGAAAATGATCGGTTTTTTGGAGAAGACCTTACAGCATCTAACGATCCTGTTATTGCTGGAGTAGCATCTATTCTCAGCAAATCCTTTACCTTAAATAGTTCTGATATTCATGCTGAACCACTTGAGGATCGTCTGAGGATTAGATATAGAATTGATGGCGTTTTAAAAGAGGCTTTTGCCTTCCCTAAGTCTCATATCAATCCTATAGTTAGCAGAATAAAAATCATGAGTAGACTTGATATTTCAGAAAAGAGATTGCCACAGGATGGTCGAATCCGTTGTTTATTACGTGGAAGAAAATCTGACTTTCGAGTAAGTACTCTTCCAGGAAAATGGGGAGAAAAAGTTGTCCTTAGAGCATTGGAAAGTGATAGCTCAGTTCTTAACCTTTCTAAGCTAATAACTGAAAAAGAAGAATTAAAACTTATAAGAGAAATGTCAAAATCACCTTATGGAATAGTGGTTGTTGTCGGGCCAACTGGTAGTGGTAAATCAACTACTCTTTATTCCATGCTAAGTGAGTTAAATACTCCAAGTGTCAACATCAGCACTGTAGAAGATCCCGTTGAATATACTCTAGATGGCATTCATCAGGTTCAGGTAATCAGAGAGAAAGGTTTGGATTTCTCACGAGCATTAAGATCTCTTATGAGACAAGATCCAGACATAATCTTGGTAGGCGAAACCAGGGACAAAGAGACTGCTCAAGCTGCAATGGAAGCAGCTCTTACAGGCCATATGGTATTTACGACATTACATGCAAACGATACTGCTACAGCTATTACACGTCTTGCTGAAATGGAAATTCCTCCCTATTTGATTGGGGCATCCACAATCGGGGTGGTTGCTCAAAGATTGGTAAGAAAAGTTTGCCCTTCTTGTAGCTTTATTAGAAACTTAGATAAAGGAAAAGATGATTTAGCGATAAACTTTGGTGTGAAAAAAGCACGTTTTTTAAAGAGAAGTGTCTCTGCTGGAAATAAAAATAATGGATGCCCAATTTGCAATGGAACAGGTTACAAAGGTCGCGTTGGCATATATGAGGTAATGAAGATTAATGATTTAATTCGTGATTTAATAATGAAGCAGTCAAATGCAGATGAAATCAGGGAAAAAGCATTTTTAAAAGTTGGGAGAACTTTACTTGCTTATGGAATGCAGTTAGTTAAGAATCAAATGACTACAATTGCAGAAGTAGAACGCGTCTGCTTGTTAAACGACTCACAACCAGAAGAAGAATGAAACTTACAGAATTAATGTCCGAATTAGTAAAAAGGAGTGGATCAGATCTTCACCTAACAGGTGACAGCATTCCTTTTTTCAGAATACAAGGCCAAATATTACCTGCATCTAATACCCAACTCTCTAGTTCAGAATTACGTGAGCAACTTGAGAGTATTCTCGGCAAACAAAAATTAGTGAATTTTGATAAAGAAAAGGAGCTAGATTGTAGCTATGGATTACAAGGGATAGCAAGGTTTAGAATAAATATCTTTTTGGATCGAGGCAAAATTTCTTGTGTAATGAGAGCATTAAGTACACACATACCTAGTTTTTCAAAAATAGGCTTACCTGATAGTGTACAGCAATTGTTAAGTCGTCCTAGAGGCTTAATGCTTGTAACAGGACCTACAGGCTCTGGCAAAACGACTACTTTAGCGAGTTCCATTGACTGGATTAATACAAATTACTCACATCATATTCTTACCATTGAGGATCCAATTGAGTTTATCTACGAAAATAAAAATTGTTTAGTGAGACAGAGAGAGGTAGGAGAGGATACTAATTCATTCTCTAGAGCACTTCGTTCTGCTTTACGCGAGGACCCTGATATTATTTTAGTGGGTGAGATGAGAGATTTAGAGACAATAAGTCTAGCTATAACAGCAGCTGAGACAGGTCACCTTGTGATGGGTACTCTTCATACAGCTTCAGCATCGCAAACTATAGATAGGATAATCGATGTATTCCCAACTTCACAACAGATGCAAGTAAGGGTTCAACTCTCATCATCATTAATAGGAGTAATATCTCAAACTCTTTGTAAGACAATAGATAACAAACGCTCTTTAGCCGCTGAGATCTTAGTCAATAATAATGCGATAGCTAATTTAATTCGTGAAGGGAAATCATCGCAAGTATACTCTCAACTCCAGATAGGAGGTAAATTTGGGATGAGCACTTTAGAACAATCCCTATCTCAGCTTGTAAATAGTGGAGTAATCACTACAGATGAAGCTGTTTACAAGTCTAATCGGCCTAACATTTTGAGAGGGTTACTAGATGAAAGTAACACTTCTACGAATTTCAATGAAAATATATAAATGCTTTTTCATTCGCTGATGGATTAATTTTAGTGGACTATAAATACATCCAAAATCCTAAACTTAGACGTTTGATGGAGACTGGTAGAAATAGAAGACAAGGAATTGAAGAAGTAAATGTCGAAAATAAAATAATCAAGAAAAAAATGGAAAATGTGTTACCAATAAAAGATAAGTCCATAAGAAAGAAGCAAAAAACCAAGATATCTACTTTGAAGACTTATGTAGATCTGAAAATCAAAGAAAGGAAAGAATACTTAGAAGGAGATACAGGCGCTTTGCGAGCACAATCTAAACTGAAAAAACCAAGATCTATGGAAGGTAGACGTGTTAAAAGCCCTCCCGTAAAAGATTTAGCTGTTGCGACAAAACAATTAT
>QCHM01000022.1 GCA_003279615.1 Prochlorococcus sp. AG-402-B19 | reverse complement strand
GATAACAGGAGAAGATCTCATACAAAACTGTGGGGCATTTCGTTATACAACTGCATTAGCTCCTCCTCTTTGCGCGAGTGCCTTGGCAGCATTAAATCTAATTAAAAGTAACCCTAACTGGGGCGAGAAACTTCAAAAGGAATCAATAGAGATAAGAGACAAATTATCTCAAATTGGTTGGCAACGACCTCTAGGGAAAGGTCCGATAATTTCCATGATTCTTGGTTCAGATGAGTTGGCTATTGGTTATCAAAAAGAACTTGAAGCCAAAGGTCTTCTTACCGTTGCGATACGTCCACCAACTGTCCCTGAAGGGAAATCCAGACTAAGATTAATCATCAGAAGAAATATACCAGTACAAACATTTGAGAGGCTTCTCACATATCTTAAGAAAAAATGAAAGAAATTATTGCCATGCATGGTTGGGGAGGTGATAGTAATCAATGGTCAAATTGGATAGATTGCTTTCAATGTTGCGATTGGAAATGGCAAAGTGTTGAACGTGGATATAAAGATATAGGGCCATCTACACCAGGATGGCATAACGACTTAGAACAGACAGGACTCAAAAGAGTTGCCATATGCCACTCACTTGGTTCACATTTGATCGAAAAAGAAGTGTTATCCTTAGCTACGCATGTTGTCTTAATCAATAGTTTTAGTCGTTTTATTCCAAGTAGCAAAGAGAATAGATCTATAAAAATAGCTCTAAATAAAATGATGAATGCAATTAATACTCCTAATGAACCATTTATGCTAGAAAAATTTCATATCAAAGCTCATAAACCTAATAAGATAAATGTGGAATCAAATGCATCAAATCTCCTTCGTACATCTAAATTAGGCAAATTGAGACTTAAAAATGATTTAAAACTTCTGATGAATTCTGATTCTCTTCCAATTGGCTTAAACACTTATACAAAAGTACTTATTGTTAATAGTAAAAACGACTATATAGTGGCCAATCAAACAAAAGAAAAGCTAGCAGAAGATCTAAAGAACTACTTAGAGAAAGAACCTGCAATCATCAACCTCCAAGATGAAGGCCATGCAATATCAAAAATTAAGAATATCAAAAAAATAAAACACTGGCTAGAATTAGACCATGCAAAAAACATGGTCCAGCCTAGTTAAAAAAAATTTTGACGCTGCGGCATTAAATTATAACGAGTCAGCTTTAATGCAAAGAAATACTGCTTTAAAACTTGCAAAGATATGTTCTCAGCATCCAATTCACAATGGATTATGGGTAGACCTAGGTTCTGGAACAGGTCTACTAGCTAAATCATTAGAGGTTCTACATCCAAATCAGAATGTACTGAGATTAGATAATTCGAAACAGATGATTGATCAACATTCTGATAAGAATCCCAAACAACTTTGGGATTTAAATAATGGATTACCTAAATGGCCTAGAAAACCAAGTTTATTAGCTTCAAGTTTTGCATTACATTGGCTTGATAATCCACAGGAACAACTTAGGGAATGGTTTTTTTCTTTAAGTACAGATGGATGGATTGCTTTAGCAATCCCAATTAAAGGAAGTTTTCCTGAATGGTATCAAGCTGCAGAAAAGGCAAACTTAACATGTACGGCTCTTGACTTACCCTCACACGACTCATTAACAAGAGTCGTTCCAAATCAAAGTATTGTGTATGACAAAATTGAAATTATTGAACAGACAGCTAATAAGGTTACTTCATTATTAAAACCGATGATTAAGGTCGGAGCACAAAGTAGTCAGAAGGGACAATTAAGTATTTCAGATTGGCGCCATCTATTGTCTTATTGGCCAATTTATAATAAGGATAAAGATGTCAGGCTTAGTTGGTCAATTCAGTTTTTATTAATAAAACGATGAGTACTTTCTCAAAAAGAATTGTTATTTGTGGTACAGATACAGATGTAGGTAAAACTATAGTCAGTAGTTTTTTTGTCCAAGGTCTTAAAGGGCTCTACTGGAAACCCATTCAAAGTGGGACAGAGGATGGTACAGATACAAAAACTGTTTGTAAACTGTTAGATCTTGAACCCAACCGTCATCTTACGGAAAGATATAAATTCAAGGCTCCTGTCTCACCACATTGGGCTGCTGAAAAAGAGTCTAGGTTTATAGAACCAACTAGCTTAAACTTTCCTGAATTGGACAAAATAATAATCATCGAAACTGCAGGTGGATTAATGGTTCCTTTAAATCGAAATTGGCTACAAATAGATCAACTCAAGGCTTGGGGAGCTCCAGTAATTCTAGTAGCCAGAACTGGACTTGGTACTCTCAATCACACCTTATTAAGCCTAGAGGCCTTGCAAAATAGAAATATTAATGTATTGGGAATAGTCTTAAACGGCCCTCACCACGATGACAATCCCAAAACTTTAGAACAATTTGGAAAAATTCAAATTCTTGCAAGGCTACCTATCTTTGAACAAGTAAGCGCAAAAGTACTTTCACAAGAGTGGAACAAACAGCAACTAGATCAAAAACTGAAAATATATATCTGAAATTAAAATTTTATTTTTTTCTTAATCAATAGATTATTTTGACTTTAATCAAGTTAAATGAATGAACAGGAAAAACTAAATTTAATGAATGAGAAAGAAAATGCAAATCAAACTATTCAAAATCCTCATATTTGGCCACCTTTCACTCAACTTAAATCTTCTAATCCCCAATTACTAGTTGAGAAAGCCAAAGATGCCCTTTTAATACCTAAAAACATACCTCCAATAATAGATGGAATTAGCAGCTGGTGGGTCACACTACACGGCCATGCAAATGAATATATTGCTAAGGCAATCTCAACCCAAGCAGAGCAATTAGAGCAAGTTATCTTTGCAGATTTCACTCATCCTCAAGCTGAATTATTAGCTAATCGACTAAGTAAATTAACAGGTTTAGAAAAACTGTTTTTTTCTGATAATGGCTCTACTGCAGTAGAAGTTGCTTTAAAAATGGCTCGTCAGTGGTGGAAAAACAAAGGTGATAATAGATCTCAAGTCATTGCATTTGAAGGTGCCTACCATGGAGATACATTTGGAGCCATGGCAGTAGGCGAACGAAATATTTTCAGTGAGCCTTTTGATCAAATGCTATTTCCTGTTAGTAGAGTCCCCTGGCCTGAAACATGGTGGGGAGATGAAAGTTTTGAGAGACGAGAGAAGAAAGTTTTAGAAACTCTAGATCATCTATTGAAGACACCCACCATTGCAGTGATTCTTGAACCATTAGTTCAAGGAGCTGGAGGGATGCGCATGGTTCGTTCTGAATTTCTGATCGAAGTCGAAAAACGAATTCGTCAGGCTAATTCTTTACTTATTACAGATGAAGTATTAACTGGGTTTGGAAGGTGTGGAGCATTATTTGCATTTCAAAGAGCTGGGTTGCAGCCAGACCTTATATCACTATCAAAAGGTTTAACAGGTGGATTCCTTCCAATGGGAGTAACTATGTCCAGCAAAAGAATTTCTGAAGGTTTCCTTGGGGAAGATCCTAAACAAACTTTCTGGCACGGTCATAGTTTTACAGCCAACCCATTAGGCTGCGCAGCTGCCAATGCTAGCTTAGATCTTTTAGAAAAATCTCCTCAAAAGTATTTAGATTTTGAGTCGCGTCATATACCTCATCTAGAAAAAATAGTTAAAGATTCAAGAATTGAATGTCCAAGAGTCACAGGAACTATTGCTGCTTTTAATATTAAAGTAAAAGGTAAAAAAGGATACTTAAGTTCAGTTGGCAAGATTATGAAAGCCAGTGCATTAAAGGTTGGTGTTTTCATTAGACCATTAGGAGATGTGGTTTATCTCATGCCACCACTTTGTATCACCGATGAAGAACTAGAGAAATGCTATTTTGGAATTCAAGAGGGCTTAAATTCTCTCTCGTAGTATGAATTCTTATTTTTAAGATACTATTACTTAAAACTTAAAACTCATAAAACAAAACATTCATTTTATGAATATAAACAATTATTATGCACAGATTACATGAACCAACTTGGTGTAAAGTCTAAGTTTCCTCCCCTTAAAAAAGCAATAAATATACCTAAGGTCAAGCTCAAAAGGATAGAAGTTATTAAAAGAAGAAGTGAAAACAATTCTCCACCTGAAAATGGTCGCCTTACTCCTATCGATTTAGAAAATTGTATAGGTTCAATATTTACTAAATTAGGTTCTGTTTTTTGACTAGAAAGATTGTTATCTTTTTCTATACTTAAATCGTAGCTAGCCCTTAAAACCGGATCACTTAATAAATCATAAGCCTCACAAACATTTTGAAATTGTTTTATCGCTTCATCATTTGGCATAGAGGTCGTATCGGGATGAAGTCGCTTACTCAGTTGATGGAAAGCCTTTTTCAGTTCTGCATTATTTGCGGAAGGAGAAACTCCAAGTAATTCGTAACAATTATAAGAAGGCTTCAATTAAAGAAAATATAATCTAATACTGTATAGATTTTATCTAAATATCCCAAAACTGACTATTTTTAAAAACAATTCCAAATGCCTACAGATAAAAACAACAAAGAATCAAATCATTTTCTTGTATGGAATCAGATCGAATGGGAGCCAACAAAGAAACAATTTGCTCAATTCACTCACATGCAAGAGTTACTTAAGGAATGGAATAAAAAAATCAACCTTACACGTCTAGTAGAGGGAGACGATTTCTGGATTTCACAAGTATGTGATAGCTTATTGCCGTTTAAGAAAGAACTTAAAGATCCGAAACTTTCTCATAACTTTATTGACATTGGTTCTGGATGTGGATTTCCAGGCATAGCTATAGCTATAGCTATGCCAAATTCAAATATCACTCTTCTAGATTCTTCAAGTAAGAAAACGACTTTTCTAAAAGTAGTTTCAAAAGAAATCGGATTAAGTTCTCATGTAACAATTCTTACTAAGCGAGCTGAATCAGCAGGAAAGGACCCAATCTTTAGAGGTAATTTTGATTATGCAATTGCTAGAGCTGTTGCTTCAGCAAATGTGGTAGCAGAATATCTAGTACCTTTTATAAATTCAAAAGGTCAAGCCATAATATACAAAGGGAATTGGAGCGAAACAGAGCAAAGAATTCTAAAGAAAGCCTTGACTAAACTACATGCGGAAATTAAAGGAACACATAGTTTTTCACTCCCAGATACTCGCGGTATTAGGAATATTATTAGAATTAGTTCTATTAAAAAATGTCCTAATCAATATCCCCGATCAATTGGTAAACCCAAAAAACAGCCACTAGGTTATTAAATACCCCATAATCTATCTCTTCTTTCTCCACCTAATCGATCTTTCAATTTTCTAAGCACAAAAGGGATTTCTGACTTCCACGGGCTATTAATCAAAACTCTTTTTAAATCATCCTCGCTAACTTCACAATCTAAGCAATCCGCATTTGCTCCAGGGAACCAATGTCCACCTCTACCTAAAAGTCCATAACGATCTTTCGCAAAACTTTCCATATCCCAAGCCTCTAACAGATTATTCAACCATAACAAAACAGGTATATTTATATCTCCAGGTGTTTCCTCCCAAGAAGGCAAGCCTACATCCCAAGTAGTCAACCATGACTCTCCAAGCGATTTATAAGAGGCATTTCTTAGTCGATTTTCGATAGCATTAGTTAAAGTATGCATATCATCCATTTTTGAAATTGCTTGTAAATGAATATCAAGGTCTTCAGGCTTTGATGCCCCAACACTTAATGTATGAATTCTCTTATCACTCAAACAAAACAGATCATTAAATTCTATCGGATGCAAAGGTCTACATAACTCTAAAAGTTTTATTGATGGTGTATGTAAATGCCCCCCCTTATCAGTAGGACTTATAATAAAAACACCCATATCATTCTCATTTGCTGCCTGTATAGCTTTTTCGTTTTCCTGTCTTATAAAATACCAATGTAAATTAACATAATCAAAAATTCCTGTTTCAATTGTTTTAATTATTAGATCAATCTTCGCATGAGTTGAGAAACCAATATGACCAACAAGACCATCTTTTTGCCAACGACGAATTATTTCCAGACATCCATTAGGTCGAATAGTCATATCCAGGTGTTCTGGCAGATTAATACCATGAATAGCTAATAAATCAATCTTATCAACACCTAATCTACGAAGGCTCAACTCAAGTTCTTTCTCAAAAATCGAAGGATCATTATTAGGTGGGATTTTTGTTTGTAATATTCTTTTTGGATCATTAATTTGCCCCAAGGCCCATCCGATCTGCCTCTCAGATGTTCCATAATGGCGAGCAGTTTCAATATGATGCATACCTTTTTGAACGGCATGCTTAATAGTTTTTTCTAATATATTTTGTTGTTGCTTATTAATCTCTTTAGGATCTAAATCCTTCCAACTTTGTTGAAAGCGCATACCTCCAAGAGATAAGATAGGCATTTGAATCTCTGTACGCCCAAATCTTCTTCTTGGTATTTCAATATTTTTAATATCTGAATTAATTGCCACTTCTATAACTTAAAAATCAAGTAACAGGTGGCAAACCTAAATTCCGAAAATGATGATTTTCTAATAATTTTTTTAATTTAATTAATTCTTCAAAAGAAACCCATTCAATACAATCAACAGGACAGGTGTCTATAGCTTCTTGAATTAAGTCCTCACTATCTCCATCTTGTCTAAAAGCTCTAGCTCTACCTTGGTCAGGCTCCATAGCAAAAGTATTAGTTGCTACTGAGCTGCAATATGTGCAGCCAATACATTTTCTCTCATCAACCCAAACAGCTTTTTCTCTTAATTTACCTCCCAGCACTGGATCTCTACCATTAAGCCTGAAATCTTCGTTGTTATAAGCTTCAAAAGCAGCATTTGGATCGTGAATATCAGAAAATAGCTGGAATTCACGAGACCTAGTTTCAAAAGCTGCGCTAGGATCAAAAGTCAAAGTTAATTAGCAAATTCAAGAGTCCCAACGAGTAACTACCAGTTCTATTGATCCATCTAAATTCTGTTTTTGCTCTGAGACTTGAAAACCTTCTTGAGCAGTTGAATCAAGAACAGTATTTAAAGCATAACGTTGAGTGACCTGAGCTAAAAATCTTTCAACAGGTATTGATTGTTTCCACAAATCAAGATCAGTTACAAGTTCATATGATTTAGAACCTTTATTCCAACGAAAGCCGATGTCAGTTCCCTTACTCATTGCAACAGTCAATTCAGCTTTAACTGTTTGACCTCTATAACCTCTAACTAAATTTTCCCCTTCGTTAGGTACATAACCTAAATCTAAAAGAGCCTGTTTTAAGAACTCTTTCTTACGAAGTTGAGTTTTTACTGTGCTGAAATGTGACATCAGTGAATTTCTGCAGGAATAGTCTGTTTTTGAACCTTTTCTCGAAGAAAGGTATCAGAGGTTGGTTCTCTCCGCTCAACGCTGCCTAGGGCATCTTCGAGCTTTTCAGTTAAATCAATACATGCTTCGCCCACAAGACCCTCGACGGTTTCTTCAACGCGTCCATCTTGTCGGATTTTAAAGCGCAATGTGCGTTGTGGCATGTAATGAAGGCCTAAGTCACGCATGATATAGAAAAAAAGTATAGATTCGCGAATTATTAATTACAACGAAGTGTTTTTGTACCAAAAATTAAACCAACAACCCATCATCAATTAATGATTTTAATTTTTTTTGTACCTCTGAGTTCTCTAATTGCTCTAGAGCTATCCTGGCCTCATACCTTACAGAAGGCTCCCTATCATTCAATAAAACAGAAATAAAAGTGTCTTCTATGTAGTTTTTAATTTCATCGTTCAAAAGGCCGTAAAGGCGACCTAGAGACCAAATACAGTTACTTCTAACAATTGGTTCACCATCTACTTGCAAACTTTCAAGTAATTGATTCGCTGCTGGGAGAGAACTTTCTTCTGAATTTAGTCCAACCTCTGCTAAAGAACTTGATGCCCACAATCGAACAGCAGCAACATCTTGTTTTAATGCATTAATCAGGGGTTCTAATACAGGGTCATCAGTGTAATTTCCGAGACTCCATGCAGTAGCTTTTCGTACATAAGCATTACTATCAAACTTCAATAAATGCAAAAGCAGATCGATAGCTTGTGGGCAAGGATTTCTACCTAAAGCATAAACTGCGCTCATCCTCAACACAGGCGAAGGCTCATCAAGTAAAGGTATTAAAAATGGAAGAGCTCTAGGATCCCTATGTTCACAGAAGACTCTTAGACCTTGAAGTCTCTGTTCGTTCCCCGATTGAAGCCATTTCAGTGCCTGATCACATTCTTTTGATGAATTAACCAGATCTTCATCAGATTTATCTAATTCAATTTCATCTAAAGGATCTCCAGCTAATTGTGCAGCTAATTCTCTAGCCAATAGTTCAGGATCTATGGCCAAATTAGCCAGACCTTCGTTGCTTAATTTTTGGTTTTCATCATTCATAGCTCTGGCAAAAGAAGAGCAAATTTAATTAATTGGTGCCGGTGCAAGCATGTCCCCAGGAAGCCATATTCGAGCGCTAACTGCCAACAAAGCAACGCCAAAAAGAGCAACAATTAGAATAGGGAAAAGAGTTGTACGTAAAAAACCCAAGGCTGCACACTAATTAGTATTCTATTGTGCTCTAAATTTTGACCATTTGGCTATCGAAGGTCAAATTTTTGAGTTATTAGTCTTGTTTTCTTCATCAAAAATAAACAAATAACTGCAACAAAAAGTGCAATCCAGCCGCTTTTTTCTTGATGTAATAAGAAAGCTCCAATAAAAATTAAACCGCCATATAAAATTCCTGCGCCTAAAAGAAAACGAGCTCCTAGAACTAAAAAAGAATCAACTGGATCAATATTTAATTTTTTTCTTATATTTCTCCAACCAGGGCCTGGTGGTTTTACCTGTAAAACAAATCTTTCTAATGTCTCCTCTGACTCAGGTTCAGTTATAAGTAAAGTAAACAGCCAAATCACAGCGGTAAATGAAGTAGTAATAAAGAGTCTTTTCCCAAAATCTTCAATAAAAAAATAAGGAGAAACTGAAGTAATCAGACCTATAAAAAAGCCACTCAGCATTGAAGAAAGCTCTGCTAGCGCATTAATTCGCCACCAAAACCACCTAAGAACAAGAACAGCACCTGGTCCAGTCCCTATAGCAATAACAAGTCTAAACATTGATCCAATACTGCTATTAAATAGAGCTGTAACGACTCCAACAAGAAGCAACAAAATACTTGCGGCCTGACCCATCAGAATCATTTCCCGCGGGCCAGCCGATGGCCTCAAAAATCTTTTATACAAATCATGGGCAAGATAACTAGCTCCCCAATTAATAGAAGTACTTACGGTACTCATAAATGCAGCCACCAATGAAACCACTACCAATCCAAGGCCTACAGGTGGTAAATATTTAACCGCTAGACTTGGATAACTTAATTCCATATCAACTTGACTTGGCAAGAGAATCAAGCCAGCTAAGCCCACTAAAATCCAAAGCCAACTACGAATTAGATAATTAACAATTAAAAAAACTATTCCTGCCAAAGTAGCTTGTTGTTCATCTTTAGTAGCCAGTAAACGTTGAATAAATTCCCCACCACCATCACTACGCCTAAAACTCCACCACTGTAAAGAACAAAAAGCAAAGAATGTTGTGATAGTTATTCCTGAGCTATCCAACCAATTGAAACCGTCTTTATTTAATGTCCACGGAAATAAAGAAAGTAATTCAGGTCTATCTAATTCCTCTAAGCTTATCAACAAATCAGTCATACCCCCTGATGCATCTAATACCACATAACAAACAGCAAATGCACCTATAAGAGCCAATACCAGCTGCAAAAAATCATTGACTACTACTGCCCAAAGTCCACCTAATACAGTATAAATTAGCAAAAATATTGAGACTAAAATCATTAAAATCATAGTGTCAGTAAATATTCCAAAAACAATATGTCCGTCTACCACACCTAATGCTTCAGCAACTTTACGCATTGCCAAAAAAGCATAGCCAATCCCAATACAATTGATAGGAACAGAAAGTAAAAAAGCTTTTATACCTCTTAAACAAGCAGCTGCATTCCCTCCATAACGTAATTCAGTGAATGCAGCGTCAGTCAGAACTTCACTACGTCTCCATAGTGGTGCAAATATTACAGTCATGGCAACATGAGCGAGTCCAAAACTCCACCATTCCCAATTACCTGCCAAGCCTCTCGTCCCAATCAAACCTGCTACATAGAGAGGTGTATCGATTGAGAATGTTGTAGCAGCCATAGACATACCTGCAAGCCAACCATTTAGACGACGACCAGCAACAAAATAATCTGCTTCATTACGATTTCTTAGGGAGATATAAATTCCTAGTACTAAGGAAAAAAATAAATAAATAAATAAAATAAACCAATCAATATTTGTCATATGAACTCACAAATAATTTTTACTTATTTAATTAATATTCATTTTATCAATTTGTTGTCTTCTTAATTGTCCACACGCTGCATCCTTATCTCTACCTCTACTTGCCCGAACACTTACAGCAACTCCCTTATTTTCAAGTAGTTCTCTAAAACTATTAAGTCTTGATTGGCTTGGTCGCTTAAAGTCCTCTTCAGTAATAGGGTTATAAGCTATCAAATTAACATGGCTTTGAAATCCTCTAACAAGATTAGCTAATTGTTCTGCATGAATATCTTTGTCATTCAAGCCTCCAAGAAGGATATACTCAAAACTAACTCGTCTACCAGTAAGTTCTACATATCTTTTACAATCTTTAAGCAATAAGGTTATTGGATAAGCGCTTGCCGAGGGGATTATTGATTTCCGCAAATCCTGATTAGGTGCATGCAGGCTGACTGCAAGAGTAAATTTAACTCTTCCCAAGCGCTCTTGAGCTAATTTGGCTAAGTCTGGAAGTGTGTCAGGTATCCCAACAGTACTAACAGTTATTTTCCTTTGACCAATGCCAATATCCTTTGTAAGGCATTCAATAGAATCTAAAACATTATGTATATTCAGAAGTGGCTCCCCCATGCCCATAAAGACAACATGTGTTGGCCTTCTATTCATTGTTTCTCTAACACTAATAACTTGATCAACTATCTCATTAACATCAAGAGATCTACTAAGCCCCCCCTTACCCGTAGCGCAAAACCTGCAACCCATAGGACATCCAATTTGACTTGAGACACAAACAGTGAGTCTTTTGTCTGTTGGTATTCCTACTGTCTCTATAATTTCACCATCAACAGTACCCATCAACAATTTCAAAGTCGAATCTTGAGCAACAATTCTTTCAATTTCATCAAGTCTTCCAATTTTGATTCCTTTCTTTTGTAGAGAATCTCGCCATTTCTTTGGAAGAACAGTTATTGAATCTAAATCCTTCGCCCCTCTTTGATAAATCCATTCATGAATTTGTCTACCTCGAAAAGCTTGTTCACCTTCCCTACGAGCAAATTCTTCAAGGTCTTCCGAACTTAAGCCAAGCAAAAATGAATTACTTGATAAAGGAAGAAGTTTCGTCACCAATTCATTAAGCCATGTCCCAATTTCAGTTCCAAAATAACTAATGCAATAAAACCAATCATTGCCCACCGACCGTTGATCCGCTCAGTATGCGTATGAAAGCCGTAGCGAGGTAATTTACGCTTTGGGACTACAGGTGGATCAATCATCGCTCGACTTTTGAGTAGAAGAATTTAATACTAGAAAATTTAGGGGATTTTTGTAGAAAATTGATTTATTCATCTGAAAGCAAACCTTCTTCTTGCAAACCCTCCAATGCGGCAGGATCTGGCATTTGGTCATCCGCTGAATCATCATCACCAGTAGGGCGAGCAAATGCAGCAAAATTACTAGTTGTCGGGTCAATTCCATGTCTACTTCTAGTGGCTTCTAAATCCTCTTCGCTAGGATCATCCAACACTGAGGTATTCTTAGCCACTGGAGAAGAAGGCATATCAACGGTGTAGTCAGGTCGAAGGTTTTGTATTCTTCTATATCCAGCTGGATCTTCAGCGAGAATATCTGGATGAGGCCCTGCTTCAGCATTTAATTCTTCAACGAAGCCACTAAAACCAGTACCTGCAGGTATTAAGCGTCCAATAATCACATTTTCTTTAAGTCCGCGAAGCCAATCAGACTTACCTTCAATGGCGGCTTCAGTAAGGACTCGTGTCGTTTCTTGGAATGAAGCAGCTGATATAAAGCTATCGGTATTAAGAGATGCTTTTGTAATACCAAGTAACACAGGAGTAAATTCTGAGGGCGCACCTCCAGTAATAGATATCGCCTGATTGGTATCTTCAACTTGCCGAAGTTCTATCAATTCTCCTGGCAAAAATGTTGTATCTCCAGCATCCTCAATTCGAACTTTGCTGGTCATCTGACGGACTATTACTTCTATATGTTTATCGTCTATAGCTACTCCTTGTGATTTATAAACATTTTGAACTTCACTTACCATCCTATGCTGAAGTTGAGCTATTGCTTCTTGTGCAGCATCCATTAGAGGTTTTTTATCACGCAAGTCCGTAAAGAAACACTCTAAAAGCTCATGAGGATTAACTGGACCATCAGTCAAGGATTCTCCAGCTACAACTTGTTGGCTATTTCTAACCATCACATTACGGCCAAGTAAAATTGGATACTCAGACATTGCATCATTGTCTTCAATAATAGCTACGACGACAGAATCATCGTCATCTCCTTTTTTAATATCTACCGTTCCAGATTTTTTACACAAAATTGCTGAATCCCTAGGCCTACGAGCTTCGAGTAATTCTTCGATTCGTGGTAAACCTTGAACGATATCTCCTGTCTTCTGTCTCTCGAAGACCAACAAAGCCAAACCATCACCTCGTTGAACAAGATCACCATCACGAACATGAAGGACTGAATCTGGTGAAACCATATAAGGTCTACCAAGACGCAACTTCACTACCTTTCCTTCAATCTTCTCTATTTCCCCACAAGCCCCTATTGGTTGGTCTTTTGAGACTAGATCCCCATCTACTACTCTTTGTCCTACTTTTAAAAGGGTTGTATTCTTAGATTCAAGAGTAATTGTATCTTCATCCCTTTCAACAATAAGTCGACGAATTGGATCACCTTCAAGAGCCTCGGGGAGTTGAACAATTCCTTCTTGCTTACACAATATCTGAGTTGTCGCCACAACGTCTCCTGCTGATACAATTTGAGCATTTTCTATCTGTAACTCAGTATGTGTTGAGCCATGACTTGAATCAGATGTTGTATCTCTTCTAACTAAAATACTTTCAAGAATCACTAATTTCAATCTATCAATACTCGTTGAATTCAGGTCTTTTGTGACTTCAACGTCTACCGTCATCTGTGGTGTTGTTTCAAATGTCTCAAGCATTAATTGAGTCTTAAGCAACTCAACGCCTTCTACTGATTTAATAAGCTCACCATCCTTATAAGCTAGTCTTTGCGATGCTTTAATTCCTAATGATGGACCTTTAGGTTGTTGAACATGGTCTAGTTCAGGTAATTGTGCTTGATCAGGAATGGTATATTCCTCTACAGGTCTAAGTAATAGACCTTTGCCTTCTGGTGCTTCAACTGACTGAACCAATACCATTGAATCAGTCTTGATACCTTTAGCAATAGTTTCACCGGGATTAACAATTTGCCCATCACCCTCAAACCTTTCAAGTGCTTTGCTTTCCTTGCATAGCTTGAAAGTTCCGCTTCTCACAATAATTTCTCTAAGAATATCGTTTTTCTGAGTAACAGTAACTATTCCAGACGTATGACTAAAAATATCCTTTACAACTTCTGTACCTGCCTCTATCCATTGACGATCTTTTATCATCAACAGTGAAATATCTTTATTGATTTCATGAGTCTCTTGAGGTATCCATAGCAAAGTTCCACCTTTACTAACTTCAAACCCATTCTTTGCAGAGCGAGCTTTCTTAATTGTCAAACCAGGAGCATATTTGACAAGTCCTCCGGTTTGAGTTTTAAAACGATCGTCTGCTAACTCAGCAATTACCTCGTTATTCCCAATTTTACTTCCAGGAATAGTATTCAATCTATATCGAGTATGATCTTTTGCTTCTAGATTCCATATCTCCCCAGAGTGAGTCGACTCTTCTAGTAATTTAAAATCCTTCAGAGTCATCGATGTCGTTACTATTTGAACCTCTCTAGAATCACCAATAGAATCTCTAAGTCTGACTTCTCCTCCAAACTCACTTGCCTGGCTCGCTTCAGCCAAAACTTGTCCTTTAGTTACTGAAACATTGCCTAATACAACTGGCTTCGCATTAGGAGGTAAATTGTATACGTCACCTGCTAGGACCCAAAGTCTACCAAGCCTTTGAGCTTTTAAAGTGATATTACCTTGTCTATCAGTTACCTCTTTGGGTTGAATAATTGTTTCATACCTCACTTGTCCAGCCAAATCACAAATCACATCTTTAGTAGCCTTTTCAACACTCTTTTGAACCGCTCCACTAGCAATTTGAGCAACAGTTACATCAACATCAATATCTTGAGCATTATCTACAAAAAGTAGGGAACCATTGGGAATATCAATTTTTTGAGGTTTACCACCACTTGTCGGAATAACACTTAAACTAAAATCAACTTCCGCCTGCTGAGCCTCAACGCCATGTGGAGTTCTGTAACCTCTCACACGTGCCTTGGGGCCGAATTGAACATTTCCTGCAATAGTTGAGCGCACTACACCAGTCTCTGCTGTTGACACCCCTCCAGTATGGAAAGTCCTCATAGTTAGTTGAGTGCCTGGCTCCCCAATAGATTGAGCAGCAACAATCCCAACTGCTTCTCCTAAATCAACTAATTGATTATGCGCTAGTGCCCATCCATAACATTTACGACAAACTGATCTAGTTGCCTCACATGTAAGAGGAGACCTAACACGGACACCTTGAATATTAGATTGTTCAAATTTCTTTGAAAGCTGAGGATCAATGGGAGTATCTCGTTCAGCTAAAATTTCTTGATCTGCGTTAACTACTTGCTCAGCAGTCAAGCGGCCAACAAGTCTATTCCCGTAATTCCCGTCCTCAGCATTTATTAAAATTGATCTTGTAGTACCACAATCCTCTTCTCTCACAATTACATCTTGAGCGACATCAACCAAACGTCTAGTTAAATATCCAGAGTCAGCCGTTCTTAAGGCAGTATCAACAAGACCTTTTCTTGCTCCATAGGAAGAAATAACATATTCAGTGACTGTAAGTCCTTCTCTAAAATTAGTTCTTATTGGTAAGTCAATGATCTCACCCTGAGGATTTGCCATTAATCCTCTCATCCCAACAAGCTGACGAACCTGAGACATATTTCCTCTGGCACCTGAATTTGCCATCATCCATACTGAATTCAAAGGATCGTTTTGATTGAAATTCTTCTTGACTGCATCAACCAATCTTTCATTAGTCTCTGTCCAGGTATCTATAACTTTTGTATGCCTTTCGACTTCAGTAATTTCTCCCAACCTATAACATTCCTCTGTCGCAGTTATTTGTTGCTCAGCCTGACCAAGTAAATCTTGCTTAGCTTCTGGAACCTTTAAATCCTCAACAGAAATTGACACTGCAGCCTGTGTTGCATACCTGAAACCAAGATCTTTCAAATTATCAGCCATAGCTGCGGTAGCTGCCGTTCCATGATTTTTAAATGCCCATGCGACCAAACTTTTTAAGCCTTTCTTATCGACAACCTTATTTCTAAAAGGTGGAGGCGTTTTTGAAAGTTTTGGAATAACTTTCATAGCTTCTGCTTTTTTTGCTTTAGAACCTCTTTTTGCTTTTGATTTAGTTGAGGATTTACGAGTTTTTGGAGATGAAGAAGTCATGATAAAAGCTATTTAAAATAAAAGAAAAATTTGTTCTGAGAGTTATGAAGTAGCTGCTACAGCATCAATAATTGTATGATTCATCACAACCCGACCAACTGTAGTCAAGATATAGCGACTAATTAAACTGCCATCTTCATCAAAGCGATCTCGTCGATACGTCCACTCCTCAATACGAGTTCCATCTGTCAAAGTCTCCGACTTGTGTGGTTTCTGAAGTTCATCGTCATCCTCTACTTCACCAGAAAATCTAACCCATACCCAATCATGAAGATCTATCCTTCTATCTTCAAGAGCTTGAATTACATCTTCAAGTGATGCATATGTTTGTGCGTAATCCCCAAACTTAGGCTGATTGGCTTGAGGCTGAATTGCAGTAAGGTAATAGGAACCTAAAACCATATCTTGAGAGGGAGTCACAATAGGATCCCCAGTCGCAGGGGAAAGAATATTGTTACTCGCTAACATCAACATCCTTGCTTCTGTTTGCGCCTCAATTGCTAAAGGCACATGAACAGCCATTTGATCCCCATCAAAGTCAGCGTTAAAAGCTGGACATACTAATGGATGTAGCTGTATAGCTCGACCAGCAACTAATTTAGGCTCAAAGGCTTGAATGCCTAATCTATGCAAAGTAGGGGCACGATTTAGAAGTATTGGGTGACCATCTATGACTTCCTGTAATACCTGCATTACTTCATCATCCGCTTTCTGAATCAATTTCTTTGCGGCTTTGATATTATTCACAATATTCTGACGAATCAATCGGTGTATTACAAACGGTTGAAAAAGCTCTATTGCCATTTCTTTTGGCAATCCACATTGGTGCATTTTCAACTTAGGGCCAACTACAATTACTGAACGACCTGAATAATCAACTCTTTTCCCAAGAAGATTTTGTCGGAATCGACCTTGTTTACCCTCTATAATATCGCTTAATGATTTTAAAGGGCGATTATTTGCACCAACAACAGTTCTCCCCCTTCTACCATTATCAATAAGGGCATCAACAGCCTCTTGTAACATCCTTTTTTCATTTCTAACTATTATCTCTGGAGCTAAGATTTCTTGGAGACGAGCAAGGCGGTTATTCCTATTAATTACTCTTCTATACAAGTCATTTAAATCTGAAGTCGCAAATCTACCCCCGTCCAATTGAACCATGGGTCTTAAATCAGGAGGTATTACAGGTATAGCATCTAAAACCATCCATTCTGGACTTGCACTAGTAGCAATAAAATTATCTATCACCCTTAGTCTTTTGATAAGCTTAGCCCGTTTTTGACCTTTGCTTGTTGCTATTTCTTCTCGCAATTGCTCAGCAACCTCTTTTAAATTTAAATCTTCAAGTAATTGTTTTAATGCCTCTGCACCTATGCCAACAATGGGTTCATTCTCTATAGTTGAGTCC
>QCHM01000021.1 GCA_003279615.1 Prochlorococcus sp. AG-402-B19 | reverse complement strand
TATTGAGCAATCATATGTAATTGATAAAATAAATGAAATATTTAAAAGATAATCTATTTAATATTTGAATATAATTCTTTGAATATTGATGTTTGATTTTTATGGTTTATTATAGGTTTTGGATAGCCATTTCTCTCCGCTAAATTTATTTCACTTGAAAGTAAATTAGGCGTCGAAACATGTGATAACTCCGGAATCCATTTTCGGATATAATTACCATCTTCGTCGAATTTAGAAGCTTGTCTAAAAGGATTAAATATTCTCATAGGTTTTGGATCCATTCCACTGCTAGCACTCCATTGCCAACCTCCATTGTTTGATGCTAAGTCACCATCAACTAAGCTTTTCATGAAGAAAAGTTCTCCCAATCGCCAATCAATTAAAAGGTCTTTTACTAGAAAAGAAGCAACAATCATTCTGCATCGATTATGCATCCATCCAGAATGCTTAAGTTGTCTCATTGCAGCATCGACTATTGGGATACCGGTCAATCCATTCTCCCAAGCATCTAGCCAATCAGGTCTATTTTGCCATTGAAAATCTAACCATTTTTTCCTATATGGACCTTTCTCAAGATCTGGGAAATTAATGAGGGCATTTTGATAAAATTCTCTCCAGGCAAGTTCCTTTATCCATGTATCAATAGAATTTATTTGATATTCATTAGGCGCCATATTTTTTGATTTTTGAGCCCCATTCCATACTGCCCTGCAACTTATTGTCCCTAAACTTAAAGCAGCACTTAGATTAGAAGTTGATTCTAAAGATGGAATATCTCTTGCTTTATCATATGAATTTATCACTCCTAAATTTATGAAAAAGTTTAATTGCTTTATTGACTCAGACTCTCCTGGTTTGCAAGGACAAAGATTATTATCCTTAAATCTATTTGAAGAAAGTAAATCACAAATATATTTATTTTTTTTTGTAATGCAATAGTTTAAATCTGAGTTTTTAATTAATGATAATTCTCTCTTATTTACACCTCGAAACTTTTCAGGTGTTCTTGAGATTTTTATTGAATTATTATTTGCTATGTTGGTCTTATTGATTATATCAATCCATTTACGATAAAAAGGTCCATATACTTTGTAAGGTTCATGATTGTTTGTTTTGATACTAACTGGATTGACAAGTAATTGATCTAAAAATGTATATACTTTTCTTTTCTCTTTTAAAAGCAGTTCTGTAATTATCTTGTCTCTATTGATTTCATAGGGCTCAATATTTTCGTTCCAGTAAATACATTCAGCTTTAATTAATTCTGCTAATTTAGAAATTAATTTAATAGGGTCTCCATTCAATATTAATAAAAGACTTCCTCTCTTTTCCCAATTCTTTTGGAGTTCTAAAAGACTTTCGCTCAAAAAACCAATTTTTCGCCTCAGATGTAGTTCTATTGATATCTAAAAGATTGGGATCTAAGATATATACTCCTATGAGGCTTTTTGAATTTTTAGATGCTTGAAATAGACCTATATTGTCTTCAATTCTTAAATCTCTTCTATGCCAAAATATTGATCGAAACTTGGTCATTTTTTATTCAAGATTTGGCATGCTCTGAACCATGCAGTAATGGTTTTTCCATCAAGGGATTCTTCTCCACTTGCAATAATTTCATTTAACTTTTCGGGAGTAAGTTTTAATACTTCAATATCTTCATCTGCATCGCCCTCAGGCTTCTGATTAAGTTTAGTTAAATCTCTTGCAAGAAAAAGATGAATTGTTTCGTCTGAATATCCTGGGCAAGGAAGCATTTCTCCAAGTTTGTCCCATTTTTTGGCTGAGTAACCACTTTCTTCTTGAACTTCTCTTTTGATTGATTCCAGTGGGCTTTCACCTGCTTCTAAGGTTCCTGCTGGAAACTCAAGAATTCTTCTCGAGCAAGCAAATCTGTATTGACGAAGAATAACGACTTCTCCGCAATCTGTTATTGGTACTGCTAAGGCAGCTCCTGGATGCCGAATAACCCCAAATTCACCCTCCATTGAATTGGGTAAAAGAAATTTATTAATTTCAAAACGAATCTTTTTTGCATCAAGGCAAGCTTTTGTCTCAATAATTTCTGAGGGTTCAGGTCCTGGAATAGACATACTTTTTTTTATATTCATATAGGATGACTGATTTTTTTAGAAAAGGCAGTCGATTTTTGGTTATGAGTTTTATTCAGGCCAAATGTTTTGAGAATTGATACGTTTGGGTTTCCCTTGAGACTTTGATAAAACCTCTGCAAGGGGAATTAAAACAAAGTTTCTTTCACTTAATCTTGGATGAGGCAATATAAGAGTTTCTGTATTTATGTGCAGTTCTCCCCAAGAAATGAAGTCAATATCTAAAGATCTTGGACCCCAAAAAATTTCTGCTTTTTCTCTTTTCCTACCTGCAATTCTTTCTAATTCTAAAAATTTTTCCATCAAACAGATAGCTGCTTTTTTATTTGGGGTTACTGAGGCAAAATCCTCTCCCTCAACAACAAGTACGGTATTAATAAAGTTTGGTTGATCAACTGGTCCTCCTAAAGGAGAAGTCTCAAATAAAGGCGCCCATTGAAAAGATAAAGACTTATCAATATTTTGAGAGTCAATTTTTGGGCAATTTAAAGCAACATTCCACTCAATTATGCTTTGTTCTATTTCCGGCCTCATGGTAGCGATTGTTCTTATGGGATCTCCAAGAATGCCAGGGATATTTGCGCCTATTGAGATGACGAGTTTCAATTTTGGTTTTTGTTTTGCATAAGTCATGCGAATATTAAAAGACTTTTAAAAATTTGCTTGATTTATCCAACCCTATGGTTTCCAGCAGATTGAATAACAACAAGATGTCTTCGGCTTCAAAAAAAACTGCTGTCATGGATAGAGCTAATCGTTCTTTCCCGTTGGCTGCAATTACAGGCCATGGGACTTTAAAGCTTGCTTTAATGCTCGCCGCAGTTGATCCAGGCTTGGGAGGAGTGATAATTGCTGGTGGTCGTGGTACTGGTAAATCTGTTTTAGCTAGAGGGTTACATGCGCTTCTCCCTCCTATTGAAATAATTGATTTAGAAAAATTAGCTAATAATGATCGTGATGATGATTCATTTATTTTTCCAGCAGGTAGAAATTTAGATCCTTCGTTCTCAGGGGAGTGGGATGATTTGACTAAAAAGCTATTTACAAAAAATATAGGAAGCCTGGAAAACACTAATGATTTAGACAATATCCCTAAAAAAGTTGTTCCTGCTCCTTTTATTCAGGTTCCCTTAGGAGTAACCGAGGATAGGCTTGTTGGCGCTGTGGATGTGGCTGCTTCATTATCAAGTGGAACTCCAGTCTTTCAGCCAGGTTTATTGGCTGAAGCTCACAGAGGAGTTTTGTACATAGACGAATTGAATTTGTTAGATGATGGCATTGTTAATCTCCTTTTAGCTTCAGTTGGGGCAGGAGAAAATAGAGTCGAGCGAGAAGGATTGAGCCTAAGTCACCCATGTCGCCCTCTTTTGATTGCCACTTACAACCCTGAAGAGGGGGCATTGAGGGACCATCTTTTGGATAGATTTGCAATTGTTCTGTCTGCAGATCAATTAATTACAAATGAACAAAGAGTTGAAATAACTCAGTCTGCTATTGCACATGGCCAATCTAGTGAAGCTTTTTCTAAGAAATGGTCTGAAGATACAGAATCCCTATCAACGCAATTACTTTTGGCGAGGCAATGGCTCCCAGATGTTCAAATCAGTGAGGATCAAATCGAATATTTGGTTACAGAAGCCATTCGTGGAGGCGTAGAGGGGCACAGGTCAGAGCTCTATGCAGTAAGAGTTGCAAAGGCTCATGCTGCTTTATGCGGTAGAGATTCAGTGGACGCAGAAGATTTAAAGGCTGCAGTAAGACTTGTAATTGCTCCAAGGGCTATGCAAATGCCTTCAGAAGAAGAAATGGAACCCCCAGCCCCAGAAGATCAGCAGCCACCGCCACCGCCTCCTGAAGACTCTGAAGACAATAATGAACAAGAAGAAGATCAAGAAGAAGATCAAGAAGAAGATCAAGAAGAAGAGTCATCACCTCCAATTCCGGAGGAGTTTATGCTTGATCCAGAAGCATGTGCTGTTGATCCAGATTTGTTGCTGTTTTCATCCACTAAATCAAAGAGTGGAAATAGCGGAAGTCGATCAGCTGTTTTAAGTGATAACCGAGGAAGATACGTAAAACCAATTCTTCCTAGAGGTCCTGTTAGAAGGATTGCAGTAGATGCAACTTTAAGAGCTGCGGCTCCTTATCAAAAAGCAAGAAGAGAAAGAGAACCTAATAGAAAGGTAATTGTTGAAGAGGGTGATTTACGTGCCAAATTATTGCAGCGTAAGGCAGGTGCATTAGTTATTTTCCTAGTTGATGCAAGTGGATCAATGGCTCTTAATAGAATGCAAAGTGCAAAAGGAGCTGTTATTCGCTTGTTAACAGAAGCTTATGAAAATAGAGATGAAGTTTCACTTATCCCTTTCCGAGGAGATCAAGCAGAAGTTTTACTGCCACCAACAAGATCAATTACTGCTGCTAAAAGAAGACTTGAGGCAATGCCTTGTGGCGGAGGATCTCCACTTGCGCATGGTTTGACCCAAGCGGCAAGAGTCGGAGCAAATGCTTTGGCAACTGGAGATCTAGGTCAAGTGGTCGTAGTTGCAATTACAGATGGAAGAGGAAATGTTCCATTAAGTACTTCATTAGGTCAACCGGTCCTTGAGGGAGAAGAACCTCCTGATTTGAAGCAAGAAGTACTTGATGTTGCTTCTCGCTATCGTTCGATTGGTATTAAATTACTCGTAATTGATACAGAAAGAAAATTTATTGCAAGTGGTATGGGTAAAGATTTAGCTGAAGCCTCTGGAGGTAAATATGTTCAATTACCTAAGGCTAGTGATCAGGCTATAGCCTCAATTGCAATGGATGCAATAAATAGTGTGAATTGAGAAAACTATTATGGATAAATTTCATCAAATAACTTACCTAAACCTATAGTTACTCGTTTAAGAGCCTCTACAAGTTCTTTGTCTTCCATCATATTCCCCATATCTGAACTTATTTGATCAATTTTCTTAGTTATAGAACTTGATGTTGAGGTGATCTCCTTAATATCTTTTAGCGTCTCAGGATTATTAAAACTTGCAAGAATATTATTCAAATGCATAGAAGCTTCTTTAAGTTCTGAAATTATAGGTTTTGCTCTTATAAGTTCAGATTTAGAAAACAATATAAGTTCATCAAGATTTGCTTGAGTTTTATCAAACTGCGTAATAGATTCTGATAATTTTTTTACTATTGCTTCTCTATCAGCTTGATCAATAATTGTATTTACACCTTCTGTAAGGCTAGATATACTTGCCATCTGCTTACCTTGAATACTATCACCATCACATAGAATTCTTTCATTTGGACAATTTTTTTTGAACTCAATTAGCTCATCTCTCGTTAATGATTTTCCTAATGAGATTAAAGATAATTGAGCATCTCCTCCTAGTACTGAGCTTCTAACTATTTTGGCAATTACAGGTTTTGGTAAAATTAGATTATCTTTGTTTAATTTGAGTTTGGTTTCAACGGTACTTTGAGTGAATTTTATTTTTTGAACAGACCCTACAATGATCCCTCTATAAGTAACTGGAGACATTTGGGCAAGACCACTTGCATCTTTGAAATTTGCTGAGATTTCCCAAGTTTTTGAGCCTATACGAACATCCCTTAACCAAAGCATGGATCCTGAAAAGACAACTAAACCTCCTAATAGTGAAAATCCAACAAATGCATCTCGTAAACTTCTTCTCATTAATTTATAAGTCCTCTGGTTGCATTGGTCCTTGAAGACTACCTGTGCGAAATTGTTTTACATAAGAATTTTCACTTTGTTTAAATTCTTCTATGGATCCATCCCATTGAAACTTGCCTTCATAAAGCAAAATAACTCTATTAGCTGTTCTTTCAATTGTGCTGGAAACGTGACTTACAACTATTGAACATCCCTTCGCTACATCAGTTGTCTTAATAATTAAATCTTCAATTCGAGTACAAGCTATTGGATCTAATCCCGCTGTAGGTTCGTCATATAACAAAAGAGGAGTTGAGCTTGCTTCTTTTTTGGAGTCACTAATTAAAGCTCGAGCGAAACTAACTCTCTTTTGCATGCCACCACTAAGTTGATTTGGGAATTTATCTTCTACATCGTATAAACCTACTTGCTGCAAACAATTGATGACTTTTTTGTTAATCGTTTGTTCGGAATAAACTTTCTGTTTCTCAAGCAAAAAACCTACATTTTCCCTTACATTTAAAGATGCTAGTAATGCTGGATTTTGAAAAACCAATCTGACATCAGGAGGATCATTCTGATCAAGCCTCAGGTATTCTTGATCTATTCCAGATATTTGGAGTTTACCTCCAGAAGGCAATAGCAATCCAGCTAATAGGCGCAGTATTGTTGACTTGCCTGAGCCAGATGGACCTACAATTGCTAGTCTCTCACCAGCACTCATTGAAAGATTGACTTCATTGAGAACTTTGTTTGATCCCAGTTTTATACTGAGATCTTTCATCCAAATAACTTGAGTGTTTTCTGACACTCTTTCTCCTGATATTTATTTCCATTCTTATTTTGTATGAAATGTCTGAATTGGAAAGTTTAAATAAATTTTATATGAATTATTTTTTGGTCTTTTAGTAGAAATTCCACTCTAAATTGAATACATTGAAAAAAAAAAGAAAAAGACAATTAAGAAAATCTAATTTGCGTAAAGGCTTTTTCGCAAATTTAGCCTTTCAACTTTACTCACGCCTGAAAAGAGCTATTAGATGGCTTTTGCCTGGGCTTGTTGTTAAGAGGTGGATGTTGACCTCTGGATTGGGTTTATTGATTGCTTTAATCGGAGTTTGCATTTGGACTGATCTTCGTCCAATTTATTGGGTTGTTGAAATATTTTTTTGGTTTTTAGGATCTATAACTACTTTTCTACCAAGAACTATTTCTGGACCAATAGTTTTTTTGATAGGAATATCTTTATTGATTTGGGGACAAGGAAGAAGTTTTGAATCTATTAAGCAGGCAGTAGGTACAAAAAAAGATACTTTTTTAGTTGATGCATTAAGAGCTAAACGAAGACTAAATAGAGGTCCAAATATTGTTGCTATAGGAGGAGGTACAGGTTTATCCTCATTATTAAAAGGTTTAAAAAGATATAGCAGTCGAATTACTGCAATAGTTACTGTTGCAGATGATGGAGGTAGTAGTGGAGCACTTAGGAGAGAACTTGGTGTTCAGCCTCCAGGTGATATAAGAAATTGTTTAGCAGCCCTTGCAACAGAAGAACCATTAATAAAAGGTCTTTTTCAGTATCGCTTCTCTGCTGGTAATGGACTTGAAGGGCATAGTTTTGGAAATCTTTTTTTATCTGCCTTAACTGCAATAACTGGAAGCTTAGAGACTGCAATTACTGCTTCAAGTCGCGTTCTATCAGTTCAGGGTCAAGTTGTTCCAGCAACTAATGTAGATGTGCGATTGTGGGCTGAGCTTGAGAATGGTGAACGAATAGATGGAGAATCAGCTATTGGGAAAGCAAAATTTCCGATAATCAGAATCGGTTGCTATCCAGCGCAACCCCCGGCTTTGCCAAGAGCTTTGGAGGCTATAAAAAATGCAGAAATTATTCTTATAGGTCCAGGTAGTTTGTACACTTCGATTCTTCCAAACTTGTTGGTCCCTGAAATAGTCAATGCAATTGAAAGAAGCAAAGCTCCAAAATTATATATATGTAATTTGATGACCCAGCCAGGAGAAACAGATGGACTTGACGTTACTGGTCATGTCAGGGCTATTGAGTCCCAATTAGCTTCAAGGGGGATAACAAGGAAAATATTTAATTCAATACTTGCTCAAAATGAATTAGAACCATCAGCATTGATTGATTACTATAAATCAAAAGGATCTGAACCAGTTATATGTAATAAAGTTGATTTGCTAAGTAAAGGTTATAAGGTTTACTTGGCTTCACTTCAAGGATCAGAAGCCACTCCAACATTTAGGCATGATCCTAAAAGTCTTGCTGTTGCAATAATGCGATTTTATAGAAGTTACAAAAAAGGAAAATAAATCAATATGCATCTTGCATTTCATAGAAATCTGGCTGAACATAATCTTTTCTTAAAGGCCATCCTTTCCAATCTTCAGGCATTAAAAGTCTTTTTGGATGTGGGTGCCCCTTAAAATTGACACCATACATATCGAAAGTTTCTCTTTCTTGCCAATCTGCTCCTCTGAAAAGACTGTACAAGCTTGGTACAGTTAAGTCTCCATTTCTATTGAGAAAAACTTTTAATCTTACTTCGCGAGGAGAATTATATTTTTTAATTTCATCTATCTCTATTAAGTTATAAAAACAAACAATATTAAGTCCTGGACCTTCATCATATCCACCTTGGCATTGAAGATAGTTAAACCCATCATTTTTTAAAGCTTCAACTATTGGTAAAAGATTATTTGCACTTATTTTTATAATTTCAACTCCAAGATGATCTTGTTTAAGAGAAGTATTCTCAAATCCATTTTTAGAAAGCCAGTCACTTATTGGCCCAGATTTTTTTTCTTCTATTACAATCTCAGATTCATTTGTCATTTTTTTTTGGGGAATAGTTTTAACTAGTTGAAAGTTCTTCAGAAATTTTTTGAACCTCTTTTATAGATTGGTTAAATTCTTCTGACAAGGATGGATTTAGAGCAATTAATTGTGTTTTTGCATTCAGATATTGTCCAGTAACTTTTGAATTAACTCTCTTCATCTTATGAGGAATAGTTATGTACCTATGAGTTTGGGTTGTGTTTGACCTTTCAGAGATTGATTCGTTAGCAACTTTTTTCCTTAACTTAATTACGGCATCAAATATTGCTTCTGGCCTTGGGGGGCATCCAGGTAGGTAAAGGTCAACTGGTATTAATTTATCAACACCTCTAACTGCTGTAGTTGAATCGGCACTGAACATGCCACCAGTAATAGTGCAAGCTCCCATTGCAATTACATATTTTGGATCAGGCATTTGCTCATAAAGCCTAACTAGAGCAGGTGCCATTTTCATCGTGACTGTTCCAGCCACTATTAGTAAATCTGCTTGCCTTGGAGAACTTCTTGGTACTAACCCAAATCTATCAAAATCAAATCGAGATCCAATCAGAGCAGCAAATTCAATAAAGCAGCAAGCAGTTCCGTACAGCAGTGGCCATAGGCTGCTTAACCTTGCCCAGTTGTGAAGATCATCAAGGCTTGTGAGAATTATATTTTCGCTTAAATCGTTTGTGACAGATGGTGTGCCAACAGGAGCACAAGATGCCTCTCTAAGGTTCCTTACGGCTTCGGTTGAGGGAGGGTTTTTCAAGGGATTTAACTCCATTCAAGGGCGCCTTTTCTCCATGCATATGCTAATGCCACAACAAGTATTGTGATAAAAACAAGTGCCTCTATGAATGCTAATAATCCAAGTCTGTGAAATGCAACCGCCCATGGGTAAAGGAACACTGTCTCGACATCGAAGATAACAAAAACAAGAGCAAACATATAGTAACGAATATTAAATTGGATCCATGCACCTCCAATAGGTTCCATCCCAGATTCATATGTAAGTTGTCTTTCTCCAGCTTTGCTTTTTGGAGCTATGAGTTTGTTGGTGGTAAGAGCAAGAATAGGAACTGCTCCTGAAATAAGAAGAAATCCTAGAAAATACTCATAGCCCTGAAGGGAAAACATGAATGAATTACTGATTTCAATATCAGTCTGACAGTCATTTTCGAGATTAGTGCCATAGAGTTGTTATATGTGAAAGTGAAAACTGTGAGCGAAGACCGCAAAGCTGAATCAACCCCTTTGGGGAATTTGAATTCTGATGAACAACAGAATCAAGTCCTTTCATTTGAATTAAAAAATTCAGACAACGAATTTGATCCCAAATTAAATCGTTTTGAGTGCATGAGCTGCGGGTTTATTTATGATCCTGATGAGGGTATAAAAAAGCTCAATATTGAGCCAGGTACTGCATTCCTAGACATAGATAAAGATAAGTTTAGATGTCCGGTCTGTCGAGTAGGATTTGGTGGATATAAGGATATTGGACCTAAATCTAAGCCTAGTGGATTTGAAGAAAACCTAACTTATGGCTTTGGATTTAATAAACTTCCTTCAGGCCAGAAAAACGTACTTATTTTTGGAAGCCTGGCTTTAGCCGCTGCCTGTTTTCTCTCTCTTTATTCTTTGAAATGAAAAGTCTGTTTTCCAAATTCATTAATTTGACTCTTGTCTTAATAGTTGGAGTTGCTTTAAGCGGATGTACTGTTAGTAATGCTGACATGGGTGCATCAAGTCCATGGTCTCTAATTGACCTCGAAACTCAGGCCAATCCATTAGATATTGACTTTGTAGATGATAAAAATGGTTTTCTTGTTGGAACGGATAGGTTGATTCTTGAGACAAATGATGGAGGAATTACATGGAATGAAAGGAATTTGGATATTCCAAGCGAAGGTAACTTTCGTTTGATAAGCGTTGATTTTAAAAATCAAGAAGGTTGGATTGCCGGTCAACCGGGATTGATTCTTCATACAATTGACGGCGGAAAAAATTGGACTCGTCTCGATTTAGGAAATAAGTTGCCAGGTGATCCGTATCTAATAACCACAATTGATGTTGATTCTGCTGAATTAGCAACTACTGCAGGAGCAATTTATAAAACTACAGATGGTGGTACAAATTGGGAAGCATTGGTTCTTGATACTTCTGGCTCTGGAGGTATTAGAGAATTAAGACGTACAAATAATGGTGGATATATAAGTGTTAGTAGCCTTGGAAACTTTTTCTCAGTTCTAAGTCCAGATCAAGAGTCTTGGAGCCCTCATCAAAGAGCAAGTAGCAAAAGAGTCCAAAGTGTTGGTGAACAGCCTAATGGAGATTTGTGGATGCTTTCAAGAGGTGCGGAGATCAGATTTAATGCTGATTCGGAGGATGTCGACTCATGGTCTAAGCCAATAATCCCAATAGTAAATGGATATAACTATCAAGATCTTGTTTGGGATCCTTCTGATTCGATTTGGGCTGCAGGAGGGAATGGAACTTTATTAGTTAGCAATGATGATGGAAAATCTTGGGAACAAGACCCTGTTGGTGATTCTGTGCCGACAAATTTCATAAGAATTCTATTTGTGGACGATTCTAATAGTGGCATTGCTAAAGGATTCGTTTTGGGAGAAAGGGGGAATTTATTGCGGTGGCAGGGTTGAAATCATCAAATTTTGACTATTTCCATGACTCTGTGTAACCAGCTTGCAACAGAGATACGTTCTTTTGATTCTTGCTTGATAAGATCACTGAGCTGATTAAGTGAGGCTATGGCTGCCGGCTCTACCGGGGAACGCCCGTTTTTTGAGATCATTACTAGTGTCCGCTATTGGATTATCCATGCTGTGGCACTTCCTGCGATCTTCGTTGCAGGATTTCTATTTGTGTCTTCTGGGCTTGCCTACGACGCTTTTGGAACTCCTAGACCAGATACGTATTTTCAGGCTGGAGAAAGCAAAGCTCCTGTTGTTGTTCAGCGCTTTGATTCCAAGGCTGAACTTGACACGCGTCTGAAATAACCCAATTTCATCTGATTGCTTTTTTATCCATGCAAGTCAATCCAAATCCAAATAAGGTTCCGGTTGAATTAAACCGAACAAGTCTTTATCTTGGACTCTTACTTGTTTTTGTAATGGGAATTCTTTTTTCCAGCTACTTCTTTAACTAAATCTCTTTATCATGAGCAAATTAAAAGGACCTGATGGGCGAGTAGGAGATCGTCTACCCGATGGCCGTCCTGCAATCTCCTGGGAAAGACGGTGGACAGAAGGGGCACTTCCTTTGTGGTTAGTAGCTACTGCAGGTGGAACAGCTGTTATTTTTGTTCTGGGTATTTTCTTTTACGGTTCATATACTGGTATTGGTAACGCTGGTTAATTTTAACTAGAAAAAAATACTATTTATTTGAAGTTAATCGAAAGCCAACCGACATTTTATGTTGGTTGGCTTTTTTATTTAAAGCCAATATTTACTTGTAAATAAGTTTATTTTTCTTTTGGTCGTACCTGGGACATGTTCTTTTTGAGTTACTAGGGCATTTTTTAGAGAATCATGAAAAGGACTTGAAGGCCTGGATGATGAGATTCTTCTAGCAGCAGCAGAGATTATTGATTTTGCAAAATTTGCATTTTCTTGAAGATTGTTAATAACCATCTCTACAGATACATTTTCGCAGGTTTGATTCCAGCAATCATAATCAGTAACCATAGATAGACTTGAATAAGCAATTTCTGCTTCTTTTGCAAGCCTTGCTTCTGTGTGATTTGTCATTCCAATTATTGAGCATCCCCAATTTCTGTATAAGTTTGATTCTGCTCTAGTTGAAAATGCTGGCCCTTCCATTGCGAGATATGTTCCCCCTATATGCAATTTTTTCCCTTTAGTTAAGATTCTGTATATTTCATCTGAAAGTATTTGAGACAAAATTTCGCAGAAAGGATTTGCCATGCTTATGTGAGCTACAACTCCATCTGTGAAAAAAGTCAATGGTCTTTGATGAGTTCGATCAATAAATTGATCAGGAATAACAATGTCGCAAGGTTTGATATTTTCTTTTAATGAACCTACGGCCGATGCTGATATTAACCATCTAACATTTAGAGAGCGCAAAGCCCAGATATTTGCTTTATATGGAATTTCACTAGGATTTAAAGTATGGTTTTCTCCATGGCGAGCTAGAAAAACGACTTCTATGCCAAAAAGACTTCCTATGAGTAATTTATTAGAAGGCTTTCCGTAGGGAGTATCTAAGCTTAGTTCGGCGAGGTTTTCCAGGTCATCTATCCTATACAGTCCACTTCCGCCAATAATTCCTAATCTCGCTTTTGTAAAATCATAGGCATCTGATTGTGTTCCTGAAATATTCAAAAAATCATGTTGAGTGATCATCTCGTTTTAGCTGGTGGTGGTCATTCTCATGCCCTTGTATTACTTAGATGGGCAATGAATCCAAGATTGAAGCCTGATGGAATGATTACTTTAGTAAATCAATCAAGTACAACTATTTATTCTGGGATGTTTCCAGGTGTCGTAGCAGGTAAATACAAGATTGATGAAATACTAATTGATTTGAGAAACCTTGCTGCAAAAGCAGGAGTTTCATTTGTGATGGCAGAAATTGAGGGGATTGACTCTAAGAAAAAAAAATTACTTTTAGCAGGACGCCCAGATATTGAATATTCTTTTTTATCATTAAATATAGGAACAAAAACTAACTTAAATTCTAAATTTTTAAAAAGTGGTGAAAAAGATTTAACTGTTCCAATTAAACCTTTTTCTGAATCTTATAAATTCATTTTAGAACAAGATATTTATAAGGATAATTCTTCTGCAAAACCGTTTATAGTTATTGGTAGCGGACTCGCTGGCATAGAGATAGCTTTTTCTTTGAGAAAAAGATGGCCAAAAAGATCTATTATATTAAAAGTTAAATCACGCAGGAAACTTAGTGAAAATCTATTTAAGAAATTAAAAGATTTAAAGATTGAGATCACACAAAAGGATCCATCTATTTTATATCCCAAATTAATATGTACTGGTAATAAATCATTTGAGTGGATAAAAGATAGTGGTTTACCTCTTGATGAAAATGGGAGGATATTAACAAAAAAAACTCTTCAAGTTTTTAATTATCCAGATTTATTTGCTGTAGGAGATTGTGGAGTAATTAAGGATTATCCCCGTCCCTGCTCAGGAGTATGGGCAGTTCGTTCAGCAAAACCACTGGCAAATAATTTAGAGAGTATAAGTAAGGGATTAAAACTTAAAGAATGGAAACCTCAAAGAAAAGCAATACAACTTTTAGATATCAACTCGATAAACAAGGAATCCAAAGCTTTTATTTCGTGGGGTGAATTGATGATTGGCCCTTTTGATTTTCTATCAAGATTGAAAGAATCAATTGATAAAAAATTTGTTTCTAAATTTTATCTTATTAAAGATAGAAATTCTGAAATGCTTACTGAAGAAGAGATGATTAAATGTAGAGGATGTGCAGCGAAACTGGCTTTTACTCCATTAATTTCAGTATTAAACAAATTAGACATAATAGAACCCTCAATAGATGATTCTGTTGATATAGGAATATTAAATTCTAGTAAAATTTTGATACAAAGTGTAGATGGATTCCCTTCTTTAATTAGTGATCCATGGCTAAATGGGAGGCTTTTGGCTTTACATTCTTGTTCTGATATTTGGGCATGTGGAGGATCTGTGATCTCTGCACAATCAGTTGTAAACTTGCCATCCTTAAGTAATAATTTACAGGAAGAATTGTTATTTCAAGTATTGGAAGGGATTAATTCTGCTTTAATTATTCAGGGGGCAAAACTTATAGGTGGACATACTTTAGAATCAAGAAAAACACCTGAAGATCCTTTCGCTTTAGGAATTGAAAGCTCATTAACTGTCAATGGAATTATTGATGATAAAGAAAATTTTTGGTCTAAGGGAGGAATGAAAAAGGGAGACCAAATTCTAATCAGTCGCTCTTTAGGCACTGGAATAATATTTTCTGCATTTATGAATGGCCAAGTAAAACCTTATATAATTGATGCTGTTTTAAAACAAATGAATAAAAGTCAGCATGATACTGTGGATTATATTAATCAATTAAAAAACATAAATCCACACTCAAAAATTGTTAATGCATGTACAGATATAACTGGTTTTGGTCTGTTAGGTCATTTATCTGAGATGTTGAAATCTACAAATAGTGATCAATTAAAGATGAATTTAGAACCCTTGAAAATCATTCTGGATCTAGATAATATACCAGTATATGATGGTGTAAAAGAACTTGTAGATCAAGGATTTGAAAGTTCTTTATCCCCTTCAAATGAAATTTTTTTAAGAAATATTGAAGGAGATAAAAACTTAAGATTTGAGCTAATCTCTAAAGATTTTTCATCTAGTAGATCGTTTTATAATACCATGTTAAAAATCTTGTTAGACCCACAAACTTGTGGCCCTTTGGTTATTAGTTGTCCATCCATTTATTCAGAAAAACTTATACAGCAAGGACCTTGGATTAAAATAGGTTTTATTTCTGAATAAATACTTTTTAAATCATTAAAAAATAGTTTTCTCATCAATTAATTTCATTCTTTGCCGTTTTATTTCTATTCCTATTTCTGGTCCAGGTGCCCACCCTTTAGCTATTAAATCATCTCCTGTTATTGGTGACTTTATATTCTTCCAGTTGAATAGCCAATAGCTTAAATATTCTTTTAGTGGGTTTTCTCTACATATTTCAAGTATGAAAGAAGATTCATTAACATTTAGTCCCTCTAGATAAGTTGACCACTTCGATGGAGACCAAGTTTTATATAAATGATTATTTTTTATATCTTTTAGATATTTATTTAATCTATAAGCTCCTTCTATTATTTCTTTTTGCTGTTTATCTAAGTGTAATCTTCTAGCTAGATAGTTAGGGCTTTTAGATTCATAAACTAATGCTGTTAGGGGCTCAATATTTGATTTCTTTGCAATGGAAATTCTTTCAATGAGATGCTGATCATTTTGTAATTTCGAATCTATTATTTTTAGACCTCCAAAGGATTGGAGATTTTTTAATGCATTCTTCCAATATTTACTTTCTAGAAGCAATTCTAGTTCCATTTTTAATCTTATTGATAAAGCTGAAGGGACTAAATCATTAGTATCTCCAATATGCCAATTCCAAGGCCAAAGATTTATTGTATCTTTTATTTGTTTTAAAGCTTGATTTGATAGATCAAAATCTAACTTGGCAGAATAGCGAGAAGCTCTAATAATTCTAGTTGGGTCTTCTAAAACACTTGATTCATGCAAAAAGTCCATTTTCATATTTTCAATTGCATCTGTTCCTGAAAATAAATCTATTAGCTTATTATCTTTGAGTTCAATTGCCATTGCATTTATATTAAAATCTCTTCTTATTAGATCTTTTGTGATTGTTGATAATTCGACTATTGGATTTTCTCCAGGTATGGGATAAGTTTCTTCACGAGCACTAGCAATATCAACTTTTAAGCCATTAATTATTAATTCTGAAGTTTTATAAGTTTTGTTATTGCGTATGACTTTTACTTTTTCTGCTCCAAGAACTTTTTGTATTTCTTGTACATAGTTTGATCTCTCACCTTCAATAATTAAATCTAGATCATTGAAGATAATATCATAATCTTTATTCTTAGATTTTGTTATTAAGTCTCTTACAACTCCTCCAACTATTGCAATAGAAGTTATATTAACTGAGATAGCTGCATCTAAAAGAATAGTTAGAATTCCACTGGGTAATTCTTTTATCTCTTTTTCAATTGTAGATTTATCAAATAATTCCATGAGAAATATGATTTTAGTTAATTAACATTTTTTTAGATTCAATATTACTCATCTATTAATTTCAATGGTGCGAGTCTTGGGTCTAAAATTTTTGGTCCCATTCCTGAGAATTTTATAGCGAGTGAGATTTTTTCTCCTGAACCAAAAACATGTGTGATTTTTCCTTCTCCAAATGAAGAATGTTCAACTCTATCGTTAACTGACCAGCTCTTCCCTGGGGAAGGACCAGAATATGTTTTTCTTACTGCATTTTCAGCTTCACTAGGATAAGACTTTTTATTACTTTGGCGATCAATCCTAGTTAGTCTATCTAGATTTTTTTCTCTTCTTAATGTAGCCCCGCCAGATAATGGGATATCCCCTTTCACCAGCTCTTCTGGTATCTCGGAGAGAAATATAGATGCGATAGCAGGCTCTCTCATTCCTCCCCACATTCTTCTCTCAGATGCATGAAATAGAAATAGTTTTTCTTTAGCTCTAGTAAGTCCTACGTAACAAAGTCGCCTTTCTTCCTCAAGTGAAGATGGATTATCAAGTGATCTATAGCTTGGGAATAAGCCTTGCTCCATTCCGACAAGACAAACAACAGGAAATTCCAAACCTTTACTGCTGTGAAGAGTCATTAATGTGACTCGATTTGATGCAGTGTCTTTATTATCTGCATCGCTTGATAAAGCAGCAGTTGATAAAAAATCTTCTAAATTTGCATCTTCACTTTCCTCCTGATATTGCAAAGCGGCATTGACTAATTCTTGAAGATTGCGTCTTCTTTCTTCTGCCTCATCTGTTCCTGTCGCAATTAATTCACTTAAGTAGCCACTTTTTTCTAAAACTAATTGAACTAACTCGGCCGGGCTGGAAGAAAGAAGATGACTTTGCAATTCATTGATAAGCTCACTAAAAATCAAAAGACCTTTAGCAGATCTCCCAGCGAGAGATCTGACAGCTTCGGGGTCATTTACAACTTCCCAAAGAGGAATTTTTAATTGACTAGCAGCATCACTCAACCTTTGAACAGTTGTTTTACCAATCCCTCTTTTAGGAACGTTTAAAACTCTTAAAAGACTTACACTGTCAGATGGATTAATTAAAAGTCTTAAATAAGCTAGTAGATCTTTAATTTCTCTTCGATCATAAAAACGTAATCCTCCAACCACAATGTATGGAATACTCCAGCGGACTAATGAGTCCTCAATTGCTCTTGATTGAGCATTGGTTCTATAAAGAATAGCCATATCTCCCCAATTTAATTCTGGATTTGAGGCATCTAAAATTCTTAGCCTATGAATAACTGCCTCTGCCTCTGCTATCTCATCGTCACACCTTGTTAATTTAATAGGCTCACCTTCTCCTCTAGTTGCTCTAAGAACTTTATCTATTCTTTCTTTATTGTTGGAAATTAGTGAATTGGCTGCTTCGAGGATGGTAGAGGTAGATCGATAATTTTCTTCAAGTTTTACGAGAGTTGAATCATTTGTATTATCTTGGCTTTTCTTCCCAAAGTCCTCTTGAAATCCCATTAGTATCCTAAAGTCCGCAGCTCTAAAGCTGTAAATACTTTGATCTGCATCGCCAACAACAAAAACTGATCGATTATTCCAATCTTTAAAAGAAGATGGATCTTTACCATTGGTAACCAATTGTTTAATTAATTCATATTGTGTCCAATTAGTATCTTGATATTCATC
This sequence comes from Prochlorococcus sp. AG-402-B19, assembly GCA_003279615.1. Taxonomy (GTDB): domain Bacteria; phylum Cyanobacteriota; class Cyanobacteriia; order PCC-6307; family Cyanobiaceae; genus Prochlorococcus_B. The sequence goes on along the minus strand of QCHM01000021.1, from coordinate 726 downwards.
GACTAAAACATGCTTGAAACGACTGTGCCAATAAGTCCTAATTTTTTCATTTTGCTGTAATAGTTGAACTGGTATTAATAGAAGATCATCAAAATCTAATGCATTATTAGCAGCTAAAGCCTTACGATAAAGTTTATAAGTTTCAGCAACTAATTTACCTCTCTGACCCTCTTGATTCTTTAACAAATCATCAGGAAGTAAGCATTGATTCTTGGCATTACTGATTGCCCAGCGAACTTTTTTGGGCTCAAATCTTTTAGGGTCTAATTGTAGGTCTTGTGTAACTATTTCTTTGATAAGACTTTGTGCATCTGTTTCATCGTAGATTGAAAACTGTCTAGTCCATGTCAACCCTTCAGTATCTTTGAACTTGTCAATATCAAAGCGTAATAATCTTGCGAATAAAGCGTGAAAAGTTCCTATCCATAATTCACGGCTTATTTCTCTATATATACGATTACGAATTTGTCTTTGTTCTGCTACTTGCAAGGCAGACCAAGCTTTTCCATGACTGACATTGGCTAATCTTTTTGCTAAAAGTAATTCAAGTCTATCTTTCATTTCTCTTGCAGCTTTATTGGTAAAAGTTACTGCAAGAATAGAGCTTGGATCAACATTGTATTCAATAATTAAATGTGCAATACGATGAGTAAGAGCTCTAGTTTTTCCGCTTCCTGCTCCTGCTATAACTAATAATGGACCATCAAAATGATCAACTGCTTTAGA
>QCHM01000020.1 GCA_003279615.1 Prochlorococcus sp. AG-402-B19 | reverse complement strand
ATAGCCCCCCATCACTAAATGAATCATCGGTGATGTTGACTATTGCCATTAAATGGGTTTGGTTTCTATTTCCCATGTTTTTGGCAGGAAGTTATTAGATAGTTTCGAAGTTAGCAATTCTCGCGAAATTTGTAGGATCAAGAGAAGCTCCACCAACTAATACACCATCAATATCTGACATAGACATAATCTCATCAATATTATTTGATTTAACTGATCCACCATATTGAATAATGACGTCGTCGTAGCCAATCCATTTGCGAATAAGTCCACAAATTCTATTAGCCTCATTAGCTTCACAAGTTTTCCCAGTTCCAATGGCCCATATTGGTTCGTAAGCAACAATGAGTCTTTTTACATCAATGTCTTCAAGACCTTGATCAATTTGCCTTCGAATAACCCTTTCTGCTTCACCAAGCTCTCTTTGTTGAAATGTTTCACCAACACAAACAATTGGAATTAATTGATGATCTTGAGCGGACTTAGCTCTCTTATTTATTTGTTCATCACTTTCACTAAAATATTTTCGAGGCTCACTATGTCCCACAATTGCACACTTAACCGATAATTCATTAAGCATTAGAGGAGAAACCTCAGCTGTATAGGCTCCACTATCCTCCCAATGAACATTTTGACTAGACAAAGAAAGATATTCGCTTCTGTCCTTAATAAACTCAGAAAGAGGGTATAGAGCTGTAAATGGTGGTGCTATAACAACTTCCCTATCTTTTCTGGGTATATCTTTCAATAATGGAATTAAAACCCGCATGTAATCAATAGCTTCGCTACATGTCATGTTCATCTTCCAATTCCCTGCGATGACCGGTTTACGCACGGTAGATCCTCATTTTTCGCTTCTTGCCAACTTACGGCCTAGAGGATCAGAATTTGGAACAATGTATGTTTCATTTGCAAAAATAATTTGATCACCATCAATTAATTTCCTACCTCTTCTGTTTTCTACTATGCCATTTACTGATATTTTGCCTGACTTGATAATAATTTTCGCTTCACCTCCGGTCTGAACGATCCCTATAAATTTTAAGAATTGATCTAATTTCATTTATGTGCATTTAAATTAAACATTGATAGTTTGATGGAATGAAACAAAAAAGCAAAATAAATTTTATTTACCTGATAGGGAGACTAAAGGGACATTTGCCAATATTGCTCCTGGGTGGGCTTAGCATGCTTGTATACGTAACTTGTTGGCCAATACTCGCATGGTTATCAGGAAAGTTGATCCCAGCAATTGGTCAAGGAAATACAAAACAAGTTTTAACTGTAATTTTACAATCCCTAATTATCTTCATAATTCAAAAGACGGCACAATATCTACAAGATAGTCTTCTAGCAAAACCAGCTTTAGCGTTAAGCCAGGATCTTCGAACAACACTATTTAGAAAACTTCAGAAAACCAATATTCTTTATATTGAAAAACTCTCATCTGGAGATATTGCATATCGACTAACAGAAGATGTTGATCGAGTTGGAGAAGTTATTTACAAATCTATTCAAGATACGACACCATCGATATTTCAGTTGTTAGCAATATTTGGTTATATGATATTTATTGATTGGAATTTATCACTTGCAACAATTATATTAGCTCCCTTAATTGCTTTATTAGTAAGTGATTTTGGAGGGAGAGTATTAAAAGCATCTGAACAAAGTCAAAATAAAATCAGCTCATTAGCAGGATTGTTATCAGAGGCAATTCAAGGTCTACCAATGGTTAAAGCATTTGCTGTAGAAGAGTGGTTGCAAAATGATTTTGATAAACAAGTTAAATTACACAAAGAGGCTAAGTATAAAATGCTTAAGCTTGTAGCCCTTCAACATCCCATAGTGGGATTAATAGAAATAATAGGTATTTTAAGTATACTAACATTTGGAACATATAGAATACAAACTGGAGGGATAACTAACGAAGAATTTGGAAGTTATTTTACTGCAATAATAATGTTAATAGATCCCATAAGTCATATTACGACTAATTACAATGAATTAAAGCAAGGACAAGCTTCATTAAGAAGATTAAATGAAATAACAACTAACCCAATAGAAATATCGAATTCAGATAGAGGTATTATTCCTAATAAAATAGATGGAAGATTATCTTTAAGGAATGTATTCTTCTCATATAACGATGATAATGATGTCATAAATAATATAAATTTAGAAATAGACAATGGAAAAATAATGGCTTTAGTTGGTCCATCTGGAGCAGGAAAAAGTACAATTTTTTCATTAATATTAAAATTTATCGAACCAAGTAAAGGATCTATTTATATTGATGACTACAAATTAGATGAAATAAATGTCAACTACTTGAGAAAATTGATAGCTATAGTTCCGCAAAAAACATTTATATTTTCTGGAACAATAGCAGAAGCTATAAGATTTGGAAGACCAACTACAAGAGAAAATATTATTAATGCAGCAAAAATTGCAAACGCCCATGATTTTATTAATAGATTTCCTGATGGCTACGAAACATATATAGAGGAAAGAGGTAGCAATCTTTCAGGAGGTCAATTGCAAAGATTATCCATAGCAAGGGCATTACTAGGGGATCCAACAATTTTATTACTAGATGAAGCTACAAGCGCTTTAGACGCAGATGCAGAGGAATCTGTACAAAAAGGACTTCAACAAGCTATGCGAAATCGAACAGTACTAGTAATCGCTCATAGATTATCAACAATCCAAAAAGCAGATAAAATAGCCTTAATTGAAGAAGGGAGAGTTTGCGAGGTTGGTAAACATAATGATCTGATCAAGAAAAAAGGAAGGTATAAAGATTTATGCGATAAACAGTTGATTGATAGTTATTGAAAAAAATATTTAATGCTATATTTGAAAGGAATCAAATCGTAAATTAATGGCAAATACCCCTTCAAACGAAAAAGAAGCAATACTAACATTTGAGGATAAGAAATATGATCTTAAGAGCTTACCGAAGGAAGCTCAAGAACTTATTAAAGGCATGCAAGTAGCAGATGCTCAATTAAGAATGCACGAAGATACCCTTAAAATACTTGCAGTTGGTCGTCAACATCTAGCCATGCAATTAAAATCAAAACTAGAATCAATAAATCCAATAAACTAGATATTTAGAGTTAAATTAGAGAAAAATAAATTTTTTAACTCTAAAGCTATATATAGCTAAATAAAATATAATCAATAATTCCTAGGATCAATCTAGAGTCGCCTTTAAATATGAATTTAGATATAAAACATTAAATAATCTCCTTTTAGTAAGCTGCATTGCACGAGCTCGTGAGAGAATCTAAAGAAAAAATAAAGAAAAATGGGAGCAAAAGGCTATTGGCTTAAGCAAGCCAAAATCGAAAGCACAGCACAGTTCATCGAGTACGTAAAGACTGTGGTTCCATGGCTTAGATCAGTTGGAGGAACAATCATTGCCAAAGATGTAAACCAAAATTCAGATCTAAACGAATGGGATGGCGGACAATTAGGCGTAATAGTTGAATTTGAATCTAAAGCAGCTGCTCAAAAAGCCTTTAATTCATCAGAATTTCAAGAATACATAAAGTACAGTGGAATTGAAAATCAATTATCGCTATCAATAATTGGATAAATGATTATCGTTAAGATTAAATAAATTGTAAAGATTATTATGATAAATGATTCTTCAAATCTTCAAAAAGGTCAGGTTTTAAGAGTAGATATAAACGAAGTCAATGATCGCCTACCACAAAATATTCTAGAAATAATTAAAAAGGATCCTATTGTCGAATTAGTAGGATATAAAATGGTAGATGGAAATGAGTTTGGCCTAGTGGTTAAACTCAAAAATGGTGAAATAAATTGGTTTTTCGAAAAGGAATTATCAGAAATAATGTAATTTATACCTAGAAAGCAAATATCATTATGACTAAAAGATACATATTAAGATAACAAATGATTAATAAAGTATATTAACATTAGCTAATTAAATAGATTATGCCTTACAACCAAATCACTGTGGTGCTAGGAGGACTTATGCATATTCCTATAATAATAATAGTACTAAGATTTATTGAAAACAGATTTAATAATAGAAATTGGACTACTGAAGAACTTAATTATAATAAAATAAACTAAAATATTTTATTAATAAAATTTTATAATTAGACTATTTAAGATAAGTAATAAAAGTAGATAATGAAAACTATTATAATTACAGGCCCATCTGGTTCAGGAAAGACTTACTTAAGTAATAAATTATCTAAATTATTTGATAATTCAATAGTAATAAGAACAGATTCATATTATAGAGATGATATTTTAATCCGATTTTTATCTATATTTTTATATGATATTCATGATAGGCTTTTTAGTATCAAGAAAAAAGAGTTAATGAAGACACTTAAATCTATAAATAATAAAGATAAATCAATTAAATTTTATAAATATGACTTTAAGAGCAAACATTCATCACACTCAAAAAAAAGCATTAACTATAATAGAGAGAATCAGTTATTAATACTAGAAGGAATATTTGCTCATAGGTTAAATTTAAACTATCAAGAAACTATAAATATTTTATGTGTAGAGAAAAAAGAGATCTGTTTGAGAAGAAGACTAAAAAGAGATCAATTAGAAAGAAATAGAAATAGTCGAGAAGTCAATAAGAAATTCAATAGATCATGGTATTTATTTTATATGAATATAAAAAATATTCTTAAAAGAAATAAGATAATAAACGTAAAAGCTAAAGATAAAAAATCTTATGATAAATTAATTATTAACTTAAACAATATAAAAAAACAATAACTAAGAAGAATAATAAATTATTGCTCTTAGTTATTATAAAAATTAAATTTAAAAAAAAAATATCTACTTTTTGACCTCTGGAGCATTCATTCCATCGTAGTCAGGACCAACCATTAAGCCTACTATTGCAAATAATGCAATAGAGGCTACACCAACCAGAACAGCAGTTGGAGCTGGGGTACTAGTAAGGCCAGCAAATAATAAATTGCCCATAAAAGATAAATAAAGCTAGTTATAAATAGCAGAAAAACTAATCATTTAATTAATTATTAACTGTTTTTTTATCCAAAAAATGTAAAAAAGACATTATGATACACAGATAAGAAACTATTGTTTAAATTCTAGAAGATATTCTATACATTATATTTTTAAATCTTTCAAATATGATTTAAAAACAAAGATTCATGAAGTAATCATTTCATTATTATTTGATTTTATTTTAAAGAAAAAAAAAGTGGGCGAATATGCAAAACATATCAACCCACTTAATTCAGTCTAGAAAATCTAATTATTTGGATGTATTTGGATCATTAAAACCATCGTAATTAGGGCCAACCACGACAGCCATAATTCCAAATAGGGCCATGAAAGCAATACCTACTATTGGTGCAGTAGGAGCTGGTGTACTTAGTAGTCCAGCGAAAGTTAAAGGAAGCATGTTCTTTAGTAAGACCCAATATAAATACCAGTCATCAGGGAATATGACCATTGATATTTTACTTTGTAACATTTAGCTCTAGGTTAAGTAAGCTATTACTGGGTTTATGGAGAGAATCATGAAGATATCTCAGTGAATCACAAATTCCTAATAGGTTTGCAAATTGTTTCTACTCAAAAAGAATGATTGATTAGGAGTCATACAAGAAAAAAAATGGAAACATATAATTTTAAGTCCTATGACGTTGGTCTATAAAATAAAAAAACGAAAAACATTTGCTAATATAAAATAATTTAAAAGTTTTTAAGTGATTTCAAACTCGCGTCCAATAACCCCAGTAGAAGAATTTGAACAAGCATGTATAAAAGCTACGTTAAATAATAAAGAACAAAAGATTATTGATCACATTAGATATGTTGGTGTATTTACTCAACCATCACTAACTAAAGATTTGAAATTAGATTCGAAGCCACCAATTTTATCAGAACTATGTGAGATATGCAGAAAAATAGGTAATTATATGCCGGAGCACTTTAAGAGTGTCAGAGAATGGTCCAAAGAAATAAATGAGCATAAAGTAAAATGGGATGGAGATCTTGTCTGTTCGTTGGCATGGAATAAAGACGGAGAACGATTATCACCAGAAAACGGTACATGTCTATACCATACATTTGCAGTACACAAAGAATTATTCCAAGGACTAGATTAAATTTCTAATTATAAAAAACAGATTATCCCTGACTAAGGTACTCAAATAAGACATTATTAAAACCTAATTCTTCAGCTGAATATTCAAGCAATAAATTATCAGATTCAATTTGAGAACGGAATGATCTAATTTCATCGGATTCATCTCCAGACGGAGGAATGCCATCGACAACATCAAAGATAATGTTTTGCCGATCAATTTCTGCAAGAACTTCATTTGCCATAATGATCAAACTAAGTACTAATAAATACATAGCCAATATTTGGAAGCTATAAAAGCAAATAAAACATTCCTTCACGAAAAAATCAGATTAAATAATGAGGCATTTAACAGAACACAAAAGATACACGCATTAGCCGCTTCAACAAGGGGCGAAAAAGCTTTACAAAAATTCACCTGTGCTTTACATTCCTTATTAATTGATTAATTATTAAGCCGTGCTTGAGCAAGGAGTAGTTAAACAGTCAGATGTGACCAATAATCCTTTAATAGCAGTAACCATGGCTACAAGCCGACAAGGCGTAGGAGTTGTCAAAGAACTTAGCAAAACAAATAAATATCAAGTACGTGCCATTACTAGAAATATTAAAAGTGTTAAAGCTTTAGAGCTAGAAAAGCTAAACAACGTAGAGCTAGTAAAAGGGGATTTAATGGATCCGCAAAGCCTTAATAAAGCATTTAATGGAGTTGATGTGATTTTTGGAAATACAACTCCTACAAAAGGATGGAAATTATTCAGAGGAAGTATTGTAAGGTCATATGAAATGGAACAAGGTTATAATTTGATAAATCAAGTTAAAATCGCATATAAAAAAGGAACACTAAAACATTTTATATTTAGTTCAATTAGCAAAGCGAAGGATCCACTAAAAAATGAGCCAGCTCCAGGACATTTTACAAGTAAATGGGATATTGAAGATTATATTGAAAAAATAGATCTTAAAAAAATTACTACTGTCTTAAGACCAGTTAGTTACTTTGAAAACTTTGAAAATAAATTACCTGGGTACACCATTTCAAAGAAAATATTCCCTGGAATAGTTGGCAAGAATTTTAAATGGCAAACAATCGCTGTAGATGATATAGGTAAATGGGTAAGAGGTATTTTATCAAAACCAGAGAAATATAAAAATCAATCAATCAATATTGCCGGAGAAGAGTTAACAGGTCTTGAAATGTCGGAGATACTCCAAAAAATAGTTTCATCAGAAGCAATAAAAACTAAATATTTAATGATTCCAAGAGTAGCTATAAAGCTGTTGGAATATGACATAGGTGTAATGGCAGACTGGATAGAACGATCAGGCTATGGAGCTGATATGAACAAACTTAAATTGATTCAGAACGAGTTGAATATCGTGCCGACATCTCTCAAAGAATGGCTTAAAGTAAAACTTAAAAAAGATAATAAGATACAAAATTCATGGGAAAGGGAGTGGAAATCATCTCAATGGAAACTTCAATGGTATAAGTAATAATTAAATAAATCTATACTTATAAACCATTCTCTTCAATTGATTTTGCTATTGATCTAAGTAATTCAACTATCTCATTCTCATCACAACTTGTATCCCCCTGCAGTTCTACACATAAATCTCTAATAGAAACATTAGTTGACCACCAAATTCCTGAGGTTTCCGTATCATCAAATTGAAAGCTCGGCATTAGAATAAATAAAATTAAAAACTATGATAAATTTTGAGGGTCAGTAGAGGATTTATCTAAAGCTTTTAATTCGTCAGGCAATTCTAAATCTAAACCTTCTAACAAATTTTTTAAAAGAATTTTGTTATTTATTTCGCTTTTACCAGATCTAAAATTAAGGAAAAAATATAAAAGAGAGCAAACAAGAAATAATATAAAAAAGAAATATAAATAAGGACTGTTAATCATTAAAATCAATAATAATATTTTTATATTTATACCAAATCGGATAAAAATCAATAAAAGTTAAAAAAAAGTTAAAAAAAATAATTAAACAAACACATTTTGAAAGTTAAAACTGTAAAGGAGTAAGTATTTATAACTAGAAGAGGATAGTCTTGGTAAAAAGAAGCTCGCAGTTCAGGGAATCTGCGGATATGAAAAAAACATCAATATAATAAAATAAAAAAATATAAAACATAATTTATAATTTACAAATGGAAAAACTATCAAATAGTATCTTAAAATATTTAGCAATTATCTAGGATTTATGATTACTAACATAATTTATATATTTTTAATTTCTTTAATATTAATTCTTGGTGGGTGGGCATTTAAAGCTTTGATATCATTAGCTCAAGGGAAACCTGTAGAAATTAATCTCAAGAACCCTCTTAATCTGAAGGCAAGATGGCCAAAAGAACCAAAAGAGAAGTAGACAATTATCTAAGAACTAAGACATATAGTTTTTATTAGGTTATAAATGCATTGGCTCAATTATTATTAATATAATGTTTAAAAAGTTTAAATCAAATAAAAATGCTTCAATCCTTAGATCCTTTTCAGCAACTAATCCTAGGTGTATCAAGTGTTGCAGTAATAATGATAGTTATAGTGATTTTCCTAACAGCAAGTCCTAATTTTGAAAACACAGATAGATTAAAGAAAATCTTAGACTTTATTGAGAAAAAGAATTAAATCCTTTATTAAAGAAAATTTAAAACAATAGCCATATACTACTGATAAAAACAAATTAAATAGATTTGACTATATTTTCAAAGGAAAACTTTGTTAGATCAATGCCTAAGTCTTAAGTAATATTTATAATGAATAATAATTTCTAGAGATGCTTAAGGAACTTTTTGACAATAACAAATACTTGATTTGTGCTGGCTTAAGTACATTATCCTTGTTATTTACTTCGATTTCACTAATGTCGATTTCAAGATCAGTTAAGGAAATATCAAATGATTTAGAACCAATTTCAAAATGGGCTGACTCACAAAATGAATGCATAACAAAAACATTTCGCATTGATGGGAAAAACACACAAGGAATACCCTCAAAGGTTTGGAGCTGTAATGGTGGAGGAGATTAGCTTTATTTTCTCAGTTAAAAGCCTAGCCTTCTCCCCATCTCTTTCCAATTTCATATCCCCATTGCTTTGCAAGTTCCACTACATCTTCATGTGTATTACAACTAATAAATAATTGATACTTTTCAGGAGAATTATTTACAAATTCCACCAATTTATTTAGTTGATCAATTTTATATAGAAATCTTTCATAATCTTCTTTAGCCATTTTTTTTTTAAGTTTAGATATAAAAAATAAAAATTTATTTATTTCAAATTAATTGATTCTAATGAAGATATATATTTAGAAAATAATTCATAAATTAAGAATAAAATCATAAATATGAGAAATCAAGATTGATAGTTGTTAGGTTGCTTCCAAACATATCTATCAATTGGATTCTCCTTCTTTACAGCAACACAATTAGTAGCTATATGCCAAAGAGACTTGTGAATTGGAGTGGGATTGAATAGATATACTTTCGGAAATTTATTCTTCAATATTTTAGTAGCAAGTCTTGCATGATAGTGAGGCACGGTAGGTTCAATATGATGAATAGCGTGAGTAGAGCCAATTGAATGATGCAGAAAATCTAAGATTTTCCCATAAGGTCTATCGATAGATAAGAAGGCTCCTCTCATATAAGAAAATTGGCTTGCCCCAAGATGAGGAACATCAGTATCAGTGTGGTGAAGCCAGGTATAAATAACAAGCCAAATATTAACAACTATAAGCGGACCTAAATAAAGGCTAATCATAGAAGTTAATCCAAAATATAAAGACCAAAAGGTCAATAAAAGCAACATAAAAACAATTCCCCAGTCTGACATCCATACCTTTTTTGCCCATATGGAAGGCCAAAGTTTTTTAGAGAAGGGGGCTGTTGGCCAAAAATGATTACTGGTTCCATACCGCGGCCCCCCTGTTTTTCCAAGAAGTAAGTAAGCTGGCCACCCAAGAATTAAGTGAAGGAATAATTGATTAAAGCCATAAAGAATTTTCCCCAAGAATAATGATGATTCCATTTCTTTTTCACCTCCCTTTTTTTCTGATTTACCATCTCCAGAAATCACAACAGGAACATGCGTCTCTCCATCGGTTATGTGATTAGTAAAAGCATGGTGAACTGCATGTGATCTTTGCCATGAAAAATATGGGACAAGTAAAAAAGAATGAAGACAATAACCGACAAGTGTTTCTAATTTACGATTATCTGAAAATGCACCATGACCACATTCATGAGCCAAGACCCAAAGGCCCATTGAAGTTGTGCCAGATAAAATCGCATATATAATCCAAATTGGAATCATCTCTTTAGTAAGAGGGATAGATAGTCCAAGTAAAACGACAACGATCTGTATAACTACTGTCCTAGAAAGATAAAAAATAGATTTACTCGTCTGACGAGTAAAACAATGCTTGGGTATCGCTTCTCTAACTTCATTCCTAGAGGGAATATCGTCTAGAGAAATTTCTAATGCTTTCCCATTTAGACCAGAAGGTAGAAAATTCGTATTAATATCTTCATTATTGACTTTCGCGAATTTAGTAAGCAAACTTTTTTCCAATTTTTATAACAAGATTAAGGGTCGTATACGACGTTACTCTTCTATAGCGCATTGAGGCCATAGGAATTTCTAACTTTCACAAAAAAAAGTTTCTTTAACAGAATAAAATCTATATAAAGTGTTTTTATTACTCCCGTCTTCAACAATTAATGAAACTTAAATTCATAACAAATACTAATATGTTCTAAATTTATTTATTCCTACTTTCCGGATACTCAACCGATCCATCAGCTTTCCGAACGGGTTTTGAATATAGAACTCTTAATAAACCTTTTGTATCCATATTGGGACTTGTTATAAAAAAGCTAACAATAAAGAAACCACCAAATATAATTAATATAAATACGAGGGGAAAACTTAGACCCATTTCGGAAAATGATAACAAGAAAAAATACATTTTAATTTATGATAAGTAATAGAAATATATTTAATATTAGACGATTTCAAAAAGACAAAAGGGAATGTACATAATTAAAAATAATTTATAGTTGTATTTTCTCAAAGGGAATCTCAACTATATCCTTGTTATCAAGAAATACATTATACGTATTTTTATTATTTTTAAAACTAACATTTTTAAAAGCTTTACCATCAATAAAATGCATAGCAGAACCACCTTCAATAGAAATGCAACTATTTATTTTTTTATCAAATAGTATTTTTCTTACATAGGGAATACGAGTAGGTTCCTCATCGTAGTGTGGACAACATGTCCCTTTGATAAAATCTAAGCAAGGTAATATTTTTAATTCATTATCCCATGAATCTGTAATACCACTTGCAAACCAGCAAATAGCACCTGCACTTACTCCACTCATAATTATGCCTTTATTATATGCTTCATTAAGTAATGAACTCATTCCCCATTCATTCCAAATTGCGAGCATGCTTTTTGTATTTCCACCACCAACAAAAACAACATCTTGTTTCATAATATGATTATGTATGTCGGTAGTTCTTTTAAAAAATTCAATGTGTGTTGGTATACAATTTAGACGAGTAAAAATAGAATAAAAACGAACTATATAGGTATCATCATCGCCAGATGCTGTAGGTAAAAAACATATATTTGGACATTTTTTTTCTGAAAGATTAAGTATATATTGTTCTATTAAGTTGGATGAATTTTTTCTACCAAAACCACCACCACCAATTGCAACAATTTGCTTTTTCAAGGTTCTAAAATTGAACTTTTAACATAATACAACTTAAAAATACAAAAAAAGACAAATAAAATAAAAGAAGATGAGAATGTACTTTATTAAAAACTAGTAATCACCAAGGAATAATACTACTATCCCAAGCTATAAACTTACCAGAATCAGATGGTTTTTGCATAGAAATAATATTAATCAAATATTCAGAAGATGCAGAAGCAGTAAAAAGTTTATTCTTAGGTACCGCAGATTGAAAAGGTTTTGATAATTTTGTATCACAAGTACCCGGATGCAAAATAGATACAATTGATAATGGGAATTTTCTTCGCCATTCAATACTAAGGGTTTTTAAGAATTGATTCTGAGCTGCCTTTGAAGCCCTATAGGAATACCAACCACCAAGCCTATTATCACCAATACTACCAACTCTGGCACTTAAACTTGCAAAGGAGAAGGGAAGTTCGGGTCTAATAAATTTTTCAATACTTCTAGCAATTAAAATTGGAGCAAATGCATTAATTGAAAAATTTTTAATAATGTTAGAACGATTAATATGTGACAATCTCTTTTCAGGCTTCACAAGATTTGAGTAAAGAAAGCCACTTGTATTTATTACTAGACGAAGCGGCTTTTTAAGTAGTGAAATTTGATATTCAAACGAAGTAAATGAACGATCAATCTCCAAATCTAAAAAAATCCCATTCTTGTTAGAAGGGTTGCGACCGCAGTCAATAACATCCAATCTTGGTGATACAGTAGTAAGATATTTAGAAATACATTTACCAATATCACCAGCCCCAATAATTAGAGCAACTCCTTCCCAATCTCGAATTGTCATAATATTTAGAGATTTAATCCAATACTAGAGAGATCTTTTCTTAAGCGAGAGATACAAAAAAAAGAAATATAACTTTATTTGTTTTATCATACAAAGTTAAAAGTATATAATTATAAAAAAGTATTTATACAATGGAAAATGATTGGTTGTATGAATTTCAAAAATATATTAAAAATTTTGGACTTCTAATAATTTTTATTTTGATTATATTATTAATAATAATAGTAATCTTTTAATATATTAATATAAATCAAAAAATACTAATAATCCACGATAATAAATATATATAGTTATATTTAAAGAAAAAAACAATGGCTATAAAAGCAACTTATTACGGAGCAAACGGATGGCTCATAGAATTTGATAAAACAAAAATTTTGATTGATCCCTGGTTGAATGGTGATTTAACTTTCCCTCCTGGAGACTGGCTAATAAAAGGTGAATTGAGTAAAGAAATTGAGATTCCTAAGGACATTGATTTTTTGTTACTAACTCAAGGTCAACCTGATCATGCCCATCCTCCAACACTACAAAAAATAGATAAATGTATTCCAGTTATTGCTTCACAAGCAGCTAGCAAAGTTGTGAACCAAATCGGTTTTACCAAAATAAAAACCCTTAAGCCTGGAGAAGTCTACAAAAATAATAATTTAAATATTGAGGCGACAAAAGGTGCCTCAGTACCAAATATTGAAAATGGCTACATTATTGATTTCGGTATAGATTCAATTTATATTGAACCACATGGTTTTCTCGATAAGGAAATAAAACCTAGAAATATAGATTTATTAATAACACCAGTAATAGATTTTTCATTACCACTAGCAGGTAAATTTATAAGAGGTAAAACTGTTCTACCTGAATTATTAAAGTTATTTAATCCAACAACAATCTTAGCTAGTACAACTGGGGGTGATATTACTTTTACAGGAATAATAAATAATCTAATCAAGGTTGAGGGATCAGTTGAAGATATGAGTTTGTTTGAAAATATTTCAACTAGTTTAATAAATCCAGAACCACTAAAAGTATACGAAATATAAAAACAAATGAATAAGTATTAGTCAACTATTTTTTTTTCATCTTGAGTAATATAAAATTGAGAAACTTCATTTAGCATATTTATAACTACTTCGTTTCCACACTTTGTTCTTTCTTGAAGTCTCATACAAGCTTCTTTAATATTTACAAAGGCATCTTCTCTCATTTCAGATAGCTGTTCATCACTATACTCAGTTTTACTCATTAGAGCCTATGAAATTTTATAAAGTTTAGTATACCGTGAGGTTAAAAAATCAGAACCAAACTAAGAATTAATTAAATCTGATAATGACTTGAATTGCTTACGATATTTGATAAGGGTTTTTAAATCTGGGAAACCTTCAGCTGTTAGCTTAGATAAGTATGATTTCTCAAATCCTAGTATTTGCTGAGAAGAACTATTCTCCTCATCATTACAAAATAAAAGCTTTGTCTTTTCATATAGGTTCTCATAGAGATCTAGATCTGATTGATTATCAAAAATAGAACCATCTTCAGCTGTAAAAGATTTTTTATTAGTACTTTTAAACAAAAATATTACAAGAAATACTATCGCAACAAGGATAAAGATTGCTATAGCTATTAGAGTAATATCCATAAATTTAGTTTGAATTCATTACATCTTAGTTGATAATGAATAGAAATGGGAAATCATCATTATAAAAATGAGTATAGTCACTTAAAAGAAAAGATACTTAATTGAGATCTAATTAGAAATGACACACTATATAGATATCATTATAATAAAGAGGCAAAAATTGAATTAAAATGAATTCTATTTTATCAATAATAATTATATTTGTATTAACTATAATTTTTATTAATTATTTAATCTATAGAGGAAAGAGACAATATTATCTTAAAGCCGGTAAAAAATGGGATGGCATTGTAAAAGAACTAAGTAGAAGAAAATAGAAGTAAATCGATATTTTAATTATATTCTCCCGGAACATCATTTTTTTGTACTGTAACTCTTCCTACTTTTTTTCCTGAAAATCGGAGCAATTCATCACCAGAAAATTCATACCCTCTTCTTAATGCAATCAGGGCAACGTCATCTGCCGTTGAAGAAGAAAGGACTTCATTTTTTAAAGAGTCATCATTCTGCATTTCCTTCAAAAATCTTCTTAATTGATCTAATGACATTTAAGAAAAACAAATAAAAAGGTTAAATCTTAACTTTATGATATCAAATACCTGCTTAATTAAAAAATAAAAGAAAAACTACAAAACATAAATATTTAAATGCCGAATAAATAAACATCAAAATTAAATGTATATTTAATTAAATACTATAAAAAAATGAAAGAATTCTTAATTATATCTATTTTTATTTTTTCTTTCACTGGTATAGCCTATTCATACCCTGAAAGTCAAATGGATGACTGTATTTCAAGTGCTTTAAGTAATCCAGCAACTAAGTCAATATCGAAAATCTCCATAACCAATTATTGTGATTGTGCTCTCAAAGCAATAATTGATCAAAGTAAAGATATTAGAGAATCAGGTTACGAGTGTGCTCAAAAAAACTTTAATTAACATATTTCAAATATAGAACAAGAATAGGTATCCTCTTAAACAATAACAAAAACTAATAGAAATTCACATCAGACTTCCCAAAATCATTAGGTAATGCCAAAACCCAATCATCAATAGAAGTGCCTAACCATTCCTTATATTCTTGATAAATACACCTTCTTATTTTGGCATCTGATGTGGTCTCCATTCGAGACACCGCATGTAAAACAACCTTGTAAAGCGTCAACTTCAAGTCATTATCATCACTCATTTAATCAACCACAAGTCTAATACTTATACACTTAGCAATAAAATAAAAAATATACACATAAATCTTTATAAGATAATAAAAGACAATGATTTTTAATGTGGCTAGATTGAGAGTAAAAGAACTCGCAGAAGTCCTAAGCGTTGATTCGCCTGAAATAATTGCTACATGCATTCTTCTAGAAATACCTGCTACATCACCTCTATCGTCATTATCAGTAGAGCAAAGCAAAAAAATAATTGACTATATTCAAAAAACAAGCTCTAAACAAATTATAGATGAGAAATAATATCTTAAAATATTGTGACTTATACCAAAAAGTATAAAGCCTATATTTTCACGAATAACAAAGAAAAAATATGATCGAACTCAGCATATAAAATTCTAAAAGGAAGTAATAATATCAATAAATCTATAAATCATTAGCTTCTCTAAACAAAGCATCTTGATAATCTGATTCTATTTTTAAATTTTCCATTTTAATTGGATCAAAATGATTTATGAGTGACTTGCCAAACTCAAAAATTTCTAAATCAGATAAACCCTGATCTCTTAAACCTGCAAGAATTGCTGATATGTCTTGGAAAGCCTCCTTAAATAATTCTTTTTTGTCATCAGATGTAAGAGATTGCATATCAGATTAAAACTGACAAATTTAATTAAATCATACTATAAGTAAATGATTGAAGACGCAAGATTATTATATAGGCTGGATTTATACCTATAGAAATAAAAACGGAAAAATAGTTAATTCAATCTTCACTATACTATAATAATTAAGACTAACAAATTAAATTGAATCTGATAAAAACAAATAAATTTAAAGGCTATTTAAAAGTTTGGGCAGCTCCAATATCTCTACTTATATTCTTATTTTTATTCGGTGCCTTAGGATACCGAGTTACTGAAGGTTGGGATTGGGGAGATTGTTTATGGATGGTACTAATAACTATTACAACAATAGGTTTTGGTGAAGTTGAAGTTTTGAGTTCAGCAGGCCGGATAATAACTTTTTTAATCATTGGAGGGGGATTATTCGTTGTTCAATTAACTCTTCAAAGGTTTATACAATTGTCTGAGCTTGGATATTTCATAAAATTAGAGGAGCTAAGATTAAGGAGATTAATTAGAAGAATGAAAAATCATGTAATTATATGTGGGTATGGTCGCACAGGAAAAGAAATTGCTGATCAGTTAAAGTCTGAAAAAATATCTACACTAATAATAGAAAAAGACTCTTCAAGAAAAAACGAAGCTGAGGAAAAAGGCTTAAACGTGCTATTGGCAGATGCCACAATGGACGACACATTATTACTAGCAGGCATAAAAAACTGTCGCAGCTTAGTAGTAACTCTTCCAAGTGACGCAGCAAATTTATATGTTATTCTCAGTGCAAAAGCTCTAAATGATAATTGCAGATTAATCGCAAGGGCAGCAAACGAGGAAGCAGCTAATAAATTAAAACTAGCAGGTGCTGATGCAGTAGTTAGTCCATATGTTGCGGCAGGAAGAACTATGGCAGCCTCTGCATTAAGACCCATAGCAGTAGATTTTATAGATTTACTTGCAGGCTCAGATTGCGAAATAGAAGAATTCGAGCTCACCAATGATCTTGATAAAATTGCCAATTTCAAACGACAAACAAAAAATGTTTTTGACTTCTCGAAAACGGGCGAAGCACTACTTTTAGCAACTAAAGTCTCGGGACAATTAATGGGGAATCCCAAAAATAATGTATCTATCACTCCAGGTATGATTTTGATATTCCTTGGAAGTCAGGAGCAATTAAATAGGATTAGAGTTCACATGAATGAAGTGTTAGTAAAATCTACATAGTTAATACATGAAATATCTCAAGCGAGGGTTAACACTACAATCAACACATTACACATAAAAAAAAAAATGATTAGAACTAATTGAGTCATATTCTATAGATGCAATTACGCACAAAAGAAGAGTTATCGGCCAAAGTGGTCTCTTCGACTGATTCTACAAAAATTAAAGAGAGGATATTTTCAAAAGACTACGTAGATTTCTTGAACGACGCTGGATGGAAATTAGAAAAAAAATTTCCATCCAATAGTAATAATTATTCAGACTTGCTAGAAGATACCGAATGGACATCTGACAATATTGATATCAGAAGCTCAAAACACTACAGAAGAGATCTTGATGCTTTGAGTTAATAATTTTAATATGTTGCTAAAGCTAAAATTTTATTTATAGATCTTATAAAGGGATGTATAAATAATCTATTTTTAAGAAAGATGGATTCAACAAATCAATCATGGAAGGTATGGATTTTTGTTTTTTGCCTGAACGTAGTTGCTATTGCTGGAGCTTTATACCTGAAATCAATTGGAATTGATCTTTACGCCTTTAGAGGTTCTTAGTAATTTGTATTAAATAAAGCATATTGATTAATACAGATCAAACAATTATTTAAACAAAATAAATGAAAAAAACAAATGAACTAAAGTGGAAAAAAACTCTTGACAATATATTAATTTATAATCTTTATATCCTAATAATAGGTTCTATATTCCTTGCTATTAGTTTTACACTAAGTGTTAATGGTAACTCCATATTATATAATTTATTTCAAAAACTTTGGTATCCATTATTTATTCCCTCATTAAGTCTATTCTTTACTGCTATATTGATTGAAGCTACATTTAATAAACTTATAGAACGAAATAATAAATAAATTATCTCTATATTTAAGCTTTTAAGAATTTCTAGAACAATCTATTATTTTTATTATTTAATTGGAATAAATAATAAAAATATCTGAAAGCTTCGTTCTAGAGCTTCAATGATTAACTCTCTATTTTATTGTCATGATGAGACTATTATTCACAATAATAAGAAGTACAAAAAAATGAAAAATCAGACATTTAATCCTAAGTCAAAGATCTTAGAATAGAAATGTGTCTATAAATAGTATCGATTTATAAATAAAATGGATGAACTTTCTTACAAGGACCTAAGCGAAAACGAATTAGACGCTCTTAAAGATATATATATATCAAGTCGTGTTAACAATATGACTGAAAGTGATCTAAGGAAATTTGTAAAGGAAATCATTATTGATCAAATCAAGGGAACTGTAGGTAATGCAGAAGAGAAGGAAGCATGGGAAGAAATAAAAGAACATTTCTCAGAGGACTTAAGTAAAAAGATTCTTGAAGTGAAAGAAAAATGCAATAAAAATCGTAAAGTAGAACAAAAAAGTCCAGAAGAGATTGAATTTGATAGAAGACTTGGGCTACTCAAGCAACAACAAGAAGATCAGTCAAACAAAGACATGTGGTAGTAAAAACACACTCAACACCCTCGGAGAATTAACCTTATCTCTGAGTTTGGATATATTTTATTGTAGAAATGCAAAAGCTATCTTAAAGAAGAAAGCAAATATAATAATAACGAGTAATCATTAAAGTCCATATTTTAATTCACTCAAAAACATAAATACTTGTCTCGATAAATAATTAATGAAATAGAAGACTGTCCACATAAAATTCATTCCATCCATGAAAATTAATGAGAAATTATGCTGCCTCGTCTTTTCTTATTGAATTGAATTTTTCTCTCATCGTAGGGTTATTTCTAGTCAATCTCTTAACAGATACCTCCTGAGCTTTGTCATTAGCTAATCTAAGATTTCTATCGGCCCCAAGTAAAGCATCCTTGGTTTTTTGCAAATGATTAATAGATTTATCAATCTCCATAATTGCTGTTTCGAAACGTTTTGAAGCTAGGGTGTAATTTTTGCCAAAAGAATCCTTAAACAGTTCAAGACTATTTTCAAAATTGGTGATATCGATATTCTGTTCTTTAATAGCTAATAGTTCTGATTTATACTCAAGAGCCTTAAGTGAAGCATTCCTTAATAAAGAAATTATAGGTAAAAAGCATTGAGGACGAACAACATACATTTTTGGATAACGATATGAAAAGTCAACAATACCAGAATTAAACAAGTCACTATCAGATTCTAATAAAGAAACTAACACAGCATATTCACAATTTTTTTCTATACGATCTTTGTTTAACTCTTTAAGAAAATCCTCATTCTTCTTCTTGCTTGAAGTGCTATCACATTCATTTTTCATTTCAAACATAATAGATACGATTTCGTTTCCTTCACTATCAACATCACGGAATATATAATCACCTTTACTGCCAAGACTAACATCATTATCTTTATCAAAATAAGCATTTGGGAAAGCTGTTGCCCTTAAGCGATTAAATTCATTTTCGCAATGTTGCTCCAGTGACTCACCAACCATTTTTGTGGACAATTTTATTTTCATATCGCGTAGTCTCTCAATTAAATCATCTCGTTCTTTTAACTGAAGCTCATATCTCATTTTTATAGATCTTTCTGATAACTCCTTTTGTAGTTCAACTTTATCTAAGTTATTTTTGATTTTTTCATACCCTTCTTTTAAATCATTAATTGCGTTTGAAACAGCAAGTTTTTTATCATATTCATTCTTCTCTTTAGTTTTCTCCAATAAATATGAAAGTGAGTCTCTTTCTTTTTCAAAGGTATGCTTAATCTTATTCACAGCAATAGTTTTTTCAGCCTGAGCAGCAAACAACTGAGACTGAAGGCCTTGCAATTTTTTTTCATTTACAAATGCAGCCTCTTGCATTTGTAATCGAATATTTTGAATAGCAAGATCTACGGATTTCTGTTTATCCTTTTCAAGAAGTTCAAGCCTTTTGCTAATTTCAGCCTCAAACTCCTTATCTCTTACCTGTTTAGTGATATTAGTGTAATTATCTTCATCAATGCTGATAGTACTACCACATTCAGGGCATTTGATTTCATTCATATCTAAATTCAAAAGACAGGCCAACTTTTATATCGTTTTATCTGTTTTAGCTTGAACAAGCAAGAATTATGTTAATCCCAATAACCATCTAAACACAAAGTTTAATGTTAAAAACAGAGATATAGAGAAAACAGAAGTCTTCATTTGTTGTTTTTTTGAGTTGGATAAATCCCAGACAAATCACCTTTGTTTCCCTTAATAGCCTCAGCTTTCCACTTGTGCCATTTTTTGTTTTGTGCATAGTCCTCCTCCTCCCAAATCTGATTCTGAAATATCAGGATCCCACAAATTATAAAAAAAATGAGTGCACCCATAAAAATATGCCAATCAAACATTATTGACACGT
>QCHM01000019.1 GCA_003279615.1 Prochlorococcus sp. AG-402-B19 | reverse complement strand
AACCAAAAAGCATCAAGCAAATAAATACTAAAAAAGCTATCAAAGTTCTTGATAAATCACTCAAATTTGCAGTTAATAAATCTCCAAATAAAACAGCTTCCAGATCAATCCTGATCCCAAGTAAAGGTATAAGCAAAACACCAAGTCCCATCGAACCAGCAAGAATTGTATTCATCACAGCTTCATAATTTTGATTTTTTTTATTTGTCAAACTTTCTGCTGCAATTGCTCCTACCAAACCGCTGACAACTCCACCAATAGAAGGATCCAAGCCAAGCGCCATAGACAAAGCAAGACCTGGCAACACACAATGCGAAATTAAATTAACTTGAAGAAGCCTTTTATGAGTGATCAATACTGTTCCCATAGCAGGGCAAAGTATTCCTGAAAAAGATGTTATCAAAAGAGGAATTATCCACCAATTTGTATTGATAAAAGACATTAAGCTAATAATTAAGTATTGTCATTTTTAGAGATCAAGTTAAGATCTTTCGAATGAGTAAAAGCAAACCTAAAATCACGAGCCGACAAGAGCAACTGCTTAATGCACTCAAGAAATGTACTGATGAGTTGAGTGGGCAAGAACTGCATAGACAACTTCATAACGGTGAAAAGGCAATGGGACTGACGACGGTCTATCGAAACCTGCAAGCACTAGTAAAGCAAGGTTTGATTCGTTCGAGACATCTTCCCAACGGTGAGGTGCTTTATGCGCCAGTTGAAAGAGATGTTCATCATCTAACGTGCGTAAGCTGTGGAGAAACTACAAAATTGAAGGGGTGTCCGGTCCATGCAATTGATCTGTCCAAAAAGACTTCTAGAAAGTTTGAGCTTTTGTTTCATACTCTTGAATACTTTGGTCTCTGCCAAGCTTGTTCTCAACAATTGAATGCTGGATGAGCTTGAATAAATTTGAATCAAAACTATAATTTCCACCTCAAATAATTAATTGAACTAAGTTTTTCATGAACTTCCTGAGGGCTGCCAGAGGCTAAAATTATTTTATCTAAGACAACAACCTTGTCATAGGCTTTTAAAGATGTTCCCCAATCGTGACTACTAACAAAAACCGTCAATCCCGAATCGGCTAACTGACGAATGATTAATAAGAAATCTTCTTTTGCCGGGGGATCAAATGCGGAGCAAGGTTCATCAAGAAGAAAAATTTTAGCTGGATTCATTAAAGTTTTTGCAAGTAATGCTCTTTGTTGCTGTCCACCAGATAAAGCATCAAGTCTCCTTTTTGCTAAATGAGATATTCCAACACGTTGAAGAGCAGCCTCTAACTCGCAGCACGTTGATTTCGAATGATTTACTCGACCTAATGAAACTAATCCTTCAACAGTGATCGGAAAATTCCAATTCAACTTTCCTCGTTGAGGCATCAAAGCAACTTGGAATCGATTATTAATTAATGGTTTACCTCCAACAGTGATTTCACCTTTATCTGGCTTACTGCTCCCTTGAAGCAAACTTAATAATGTGGATTTTCCTGCACCATTAGGACCCACAAGGGCAGTCAAAGTACCTGGCTCAAGCTGAAGAGAAACCTTACTTAAAGCAGGTTTGATGTTACTGGAATAGGAATATGTCACATTTTCAGCAATCAAACTAGACATCAATCAAAGGGTTTGCTGACAAGAAACATAATATACTTGCCAATTACAAATAGAAATGATTATCGTTTTTTTAATACGCTAATTTTTGATTTAAATGTCGAGATTGTCCAACCAACCCATCAAGGGCAAATCAATAATCAATAAAACCATTATCAAGAGTTCTTTTATTGCTGGAGCATTTTTATTTTCGGGAATTCATCAGAGCGCACAGGCAAATTCAAAAACAATTGTTGCTGTAGAGCCTTTAGTCTGCGATGTCGTTTCTGCGATTGCACCACCCTCAACGCCCGTAACTTGCTTAATTGACAGAAGACAAGATGTTCATGATGTCAAGATCACTCCAAGACAAGCCCAAACACTGAAAAATGCAAACCAAGTATTTACTCTTGGTTCAGAGATGACCCCAGCAATCAAAAAATGGTTAGATAATCCTTTAACTGTTGTTGTCGGCGTAAGTGCAATAGAAATAGACGATCATCATGACGATCACGATGATCATTCAGCTGCTAAACATGACGATCATGATGACCATGATGATCATTCAGCTGCTAAACATGACGATCATGATGACCACGATGATCATGGTGATAGCCATGGAGAAGGAGATTTTGAATGGGCTGGTGTTTTTGATCTTTCAGCAGGAACATACAAATGGTCTTTTGCCAAAGTCGATGGAGACTATGCTGATCCTGCGATGAAAATGGTAATTCTCAACTCTGGTGATATTGAAGCATCAGAAGAGCTTGCTAAAGAATTATTAGGATCTAAGAATTCAGAAACAAAACGCAATAATGACAAACTTGTTGCGCAGGAAAAAGCATATTTTCTTTCGTTCAATGAGAAGAAAGACATAACAACATTTACTGTAGAAATCAAAAAAGCTGGTAAATATGCATTCTTTACTGAGCATATGCCTTTTGAGTTTGAAGCCGACGAACATTTCTTTAAGAATATTTCAGGCGACGATGTTGAACCGATAGCTCAAGTTCCAGATGAAGGCGATCATCATCATCACCATGACCATGGTGGTCTAGATCCTCATATCTGGCATGACCCTCATAACATCATCAAGATGGGAAATGTCATTTCTAAAAATATCAATAAGAAAATTTCCTTCTTTGATAGAGAAACAAAAAAAGTTTTAAAAGAAAGAACTCAAGCCGTTAATTCTATTTTGGAAGATCTCGACTTATGGACTCAAAAACAAGTTGCCACAATTCCTACTAATCGAAGGACAATTGTTTCTAAGCACAAAGCGATGGAATATTACGGAGATGCATTTGGCTTGAAGACTTTGAGTCTATTAGATTTCCTTGGTGATTCTTCCAGCCTTAGACCAGAGACTATTTCAACCGTAATAGCTGAGCTCAAAGAAGAAAACGTGAACGTCTTATTCGCTGAGCAAAAGCCTCCTTCCAAGCTATTAAAAAACTTGAGCAGACAGACTTCCACCCCTATCGCAAGAAATCAAATCTTTGTTGATGGTCTAATGCTAGAAGGGAATACTGTTTCAGTAGCAGTACACAACACATGCACAATTGTTGATTCTCTTGGTGGAGAATGTGATGAAAAAGAGGGTGAGAAAATCGAGAATGAATGGAATTCCTTAACTAACCCTTAACTTTTAAAGTTTAAATAATGTCTACCTTTGAAAAAGGTAGACATTATTTAAACTAAATGTTTCCAACTAAAGGATTTAACGCTTACAAACAACACTGGGAAGATCAGTCAGGTTTCATGGATAAACCACCATGGAATAAAGATAAGATCTTAAAACTTACTATCTCAACTGATTTCGATGACAATCTAAAAGAACTTCAATTTTCAAATCATTCGCTTAAGAAAGAAAATGGAAAACATACATTAAGAGTAAAAGTTCCTTACAATTATTTCGAGCTTGATGACTTTGAGTCAAAGGCACTAGAATTATTGGGCATACAAGAAAATTGGCTAACTGATATTTCTCTAGATAACTCCCATTGTTCACATAATTAGTTAAAGAACATGATCAAGAAGCAAAAAGTACCGGTGACAATACTGACTGGTTTCCTAGGATCTGGCAAAACGACTCTACTTAATCGAATCCTGAGCGAAGAGCACGGTAAAAAAATAGCTGTTATTGAAAATGAATATGGTGAAGTTGGTATTGATCAAGGATTAGTAATCAATGCGGATGAAGAGGTCTTCGAGATGTCTAATGGCTGCATCTGCTGCACCGTTCGGGGAGATCTTATTCGTGTACTTGGAAACCTCATGAAGAGGAGAGACAAATTTGACTATGTACTAGTTGAAACTACTGGCCTTGCTGATCCTGGTCCTGTAGCTCAGACATTTTTTATGGACGATGAAATCCGTGAGGAGTTTTCAATTGATGGCATAGTCACACTTGTTGATGCAGCCCATATAGAGCAACAACTTGGTCGTAGTGATGAGAGTTCGGAGCAAGTTGCCTTTGCTGACGTCCTTGTCCTAAATAAAACTGACCTAGTTACAGAAGAATCACTTAAAAATTTGGAGGCACGTCTACGCGATATGAATCGTATGGCTCGTGTAATACGAAGTAAACAAGCAAACGTCTCAATTGACACTGTGCTAAATCTAAGTGCTTTTGATCTAGATCAAGTACTTCAGCGTCGTCCAACTTTTCTTGAACCAGAATACCCATTTGAGTGGACAGGTGTGTTTTCACTTAAAAAAGGTCGCTATGAACTTACACTCGAAGAAGGTCCTGACCCCACAATGTCTCTCGTCCTGTTATTAGACCAAGGTAAAGACGAGGCAGCTCTCAACACAGGTGCTGAATCATGCGTGAGACTCTACGCAGAACAAGAACAACCTATGAGTCCAGGGGATATAGTTCCAGTCGGCAAGCATGTGAGTCTTCAACTTCAATCCGAAGGTACTAAGTCTTTCCTCATAGATGTTGACAAGGCAAGAGATATAGGTCTATTCACCCAACATACAGCCGAGGAATTCAATTTAACAATAACTAAGGTAAAAGCCTCAATTGCTGACGATAAAAATAATGATCAAAACGTTTCCACAATCTCTCCAATAGTTGAGAGGGTTTGGGTAGCAGAGCACGAACATGATGACGAAGTTGGTTCCATTGCTATCGAGCGAGTAGGTGATGTAGATCCAGAGAAACTAAATAAGTGGTTAAGCCGGCTCCTATCAGAAAAAGGGGTGGATATATTCCGCACAAAAGGATTCATTAGCTATGAGGGAGAGTCACGGCGAATAGTTTTTCAAGGAGTACATATGCTCTTCACTGCCCAACCTGATAAAGAGTGGGGCAGTGAACCTCGCCGCAACCAACTCGTCTTTATCGGTAGAAATCTTGATGAAGCAGAGATGAATAGGGAGTTTGACAAATGTCTGGTATAGAAGCATTTAGTCCTAAGGGAATGCTTCATGAAGGTTGGTCTACTCAAGTTGACGACTATGCGATTGTCTGCGGCTGGGCACTAGAAGGTAAAACTTTTTTAGTAGGTGATGTAGCTGGTGGTCTTTACGCATTTGAAGGGAAATCTGGGGAGCTCATATGGCAAGTAAAAGACATTCATAAAGGTGGATTACTAGCAATGTCTATTCATCCAGATGGAAATATTTTTGCGACTGCTGGCCAGGATGGACATGTGTATATATGGGAAAGTCAAGAAGGTAAATCAACTAAAATTTTGAAACTTGGGAAAGGATGGGTTGAGCACATCAAGTGGTCCAAAGACGGGAAATTCTTAGCAGTAGTTTTTACTAAGTACGTATATGTTTTTGATGAAAAAGGTCAAGAGCACTGGAGATCAGAGGAACATCCCAGTACTGTCAGCGCGATTGCTTGGTCTAATTCAAATGAATTAGCAACAGCATGCTACGGCCAGGTCACTTTTTTTGATGTAGTTAACGACAACGTCAATCAAAAGTTGGAATGGCGAGGTTCACTGGTATCTATGGTCCTTAGTCCAGATGGAGACATCGTGGCATGCGGCAGTCAGGATAATTCTGTTCATTTCTGGCGTCGTTCAACTGATGAAGACTCAGAGATGACAGGCTATCCAGGCAAACCAAGCCACCTAGCTTTTGATTACACTGGTACAGTTCTTGCTACCGGCGGTAGTGATCGAGTGACGGTTTGGAGTTTTCAAGGGGATGGTCCTGAGGGAACTGTGCCAGGAGAATTAATGCTTCATACGGAACCAATTTCTTGCCTTGCTTTCTCTCATGGCGAAATGCTTCTAGCTTCTGGCTCCAGAGACGGTTCGGTTTTTTCTTGGTTTCTCCAAAAAGATGGTCAGGGCGATCCAGTTGGTGGTGCATTTGCAGGTGCCCTTGTAAGCCAAATAGCTTGGCATCCAGATGACAGTGCGTTGGCTGCAATAAATGCAAACGGAGGAATTACGGTTTGGGAGTTTAAGGTTCGGACAACAATGGCACCTGAAGGATTGGGATAAAGTCAAACTTTCTTGTTTCCAAAAGATAATTGAGAAGTAATCGAATGCTATTGACTAAAAAATTAAAAATTGAGAAGAGGAGTTTTTACTGATGTATAAATATTCCATATAACTTATATATGGTTATATCCCACACGAGGAATCAATGAATAAGACACTTCTTTGGCTTCAAGAATTACTCATTTCAATGGGAAATGCTCTATTTCATCCTTATAAAGATAACTCACCTCCAAGTTTTGAAGCGCAGCCATTCCGAGATGACCCCTATAAAAACCGAGGAATGGCATAAGTTAAGATCAAAATTCTTTGAAATTTAACAGAGGGGTCTACATGGGCCTCTTTTTTATTGGCTATCTTGAAAAAGAATAAGTAACGACCCAAGCTATAAAAAATTAAAGAATGTGCTTTAATAGTTACATGAATACACCTATTAAGAAGAAGTTAAGCACTGGAAATCCTGGCATTAGCTTAAAAACAAACGATAGAAAAAAGCCCACTTGGCATTTTGAAGTAGAAGGAAGTGGCCAAAGAAAGAGATATTTAAGATCTCTAAAAGAAAAAACTGCTGCTTAATGTATTGACTTTTAACTGAAACTAATTGATCCAAAAACACAAAGAAATTTTCAATAAGAGAACTCTATTTTTATTGAAATTGATACTAACAAGTGATATTGATTATGCAAAAAAAAATCTTGAAAAAATTTTATGAACTTATTAGCTAGTTATAGAAATAAAGGTTTTGAATCAGTTGCAGATGGTGTGATGGAATTTTTCGATCGTCGAACAGACTTGCACCGCAATGGTATTGCATTCACCACTGGGTCAAATAATGATGGAGAACCTGCAAAAATTTCTACTGATATCAGTCTCGTAGCAATAGATCGTAGTGACCCAGAGGCATTTGCCTTATCTGAGGTAATTTTAAGAGGAGTCGATGCCGGACTTCAAAAATACCTTCAAGAACGCCCCCTCTTTAGCGAATGCTGTCCTGAAAAATCCCTTTTTGTTAATCCAATTTTTAATTTACAACGTTATGCTCCAGGAGAAGGTTTTAAGAAATGGCACTGTGACTGGACTATTAGTGAAGAAGCAACCGAACCAGTTCATAGAATTTTAGCCTGGATTCTCTATTGCAATGATGTCGATTCAGGAGGAACAGAGTTTCACTGGCAGGAATATCATGAAACAGCGGAAAGAGGGAAACTTGTTATTTTCCCTGCGGGTCTGACACATATTCATAGAGGTAGAATCAGCGAGTCTCATCCAAAAACAATTGCTACTGGATGGATTAATGCTGGATCAAAAGATTCATATATTTCGAGACTAGCTCGTTCGTAAATTCATTAATCTATCCATTTCATAAGTTCACTCAAAACTAATATTCACTCTGATTTTCTCTATTGCTTTAGAAAATTAAGCGATTAAATCTAGATTAATAATAATTCTTGAAGAAACTTCAACAGATTAGGAATGTATTGTGTATCATTTAACGACGTTCAGCTCAATTCGAGTCGCAGTTAGATTCAGGCCATGGAACGGGGACTTGAACATTTTTATTTATTTCAATGGCTGAACTTACTTACCGTGGACACAAATACACTCAAACAAAATCTGCATCTGCCTCTCAAGCAGTGCATTTAAAATATTGTGGTCACGAAATAATGAGCAAGAGAATCCATGAAGCCATGAAAGCTGAGATGGGATAAAGAACTATCCTTTAATCAATTCTTATTTATTAGAAAATATTAATTTTAATTATATATTTTTAGCTTTCCGTTTCTAATGTCAACTTCTTTTGATGACAAGAATGAATCAATAATCACAGATTTAAGCTAAGCAATTCTGTAATAATAAATTTTTTAAAAGTTAAACATGCAATATGAGCCAGGTACAATTGATTGTCATGTCTTCATGGAATGCAAAGAGCAAATCGAAAAAATGCTACTTAGATTGTATAAAATAGATAATACCGGCCATATTTGCGATCAACTTCAGTCTATTTACAGACAAATAGAAGGCATGCACGATTTAAAAAAAATAAACGTAAAAAATATGCCGAATCAAGACTTAATCAAATAAATTTCATTTAGTCTGGAAATTGATTAATTTTCAATTTTGTATCAATTAAGTCTTAACTTCTTTAAGTTAAATACCTATAACAGTTATATCAGAAAACCCGTTCCGAAGTTTTCTGTAGGGAGGTCAGCGCTACTGGGAAGGGTTTTGGCCTCCCTCCAAAATTTTACTAAACAAAAATTAATTGATATTTTAATATTTAATTAAATCCAAATTTCAAAGTACCCCAAAGATCAAATGCACCGAATAAAAAAGCTATACAAACCAAGTCCCAAGCTCTCTGTTTAATAGCCCAAGGAGTAAAGAATACCTCCCCAATACCATGCAAAGCTGCACCTAATCCTAAATGGTCTAAGACCAGAAGCCCATGAGATAATAAAAATAATCCGCTAGCAAAGTATCGCAAAAATATATCGTAAGTTATGAGTTTAATTTTTTTTTATATTAGAAAAAGTTATTGCTGTTGCAGGGATATCTTTAAACACCTTCACCATTGCATCAATTATCATTTGCTTATCCTTAACGTTCGATTTAGTCATAATAATAATATTTAATTGATTGAATATATAAATATTTTTTTGATTCTTATGTAGCATTAATTGCTTTGTGAGCTAAATAAAACAAAGCATGTTTGATATTTAATAGTATATTTAAATACTTTTCTAACCATTTTTTTAAAAAAATCCCCTAAAAATGAATCAGTTAATACAGTTATAAATTTTTATCCTAGTAATGTCTAATACAAATAAAGTTTTTAATGAAAATCAATTTTGTACCGGTTAATATTTTTCGAGAAACTCCTGAAGTAACTTTTTTAGATGCCAGTGTTGAAGGTTCAAATGGTAGTGATGTTGTTATTCATAGAGGAGGAGCAACTTCACCTCCTGATTTAAATGGCTTTGAGCAATATTATGTACACCATCATCAAATAGATAATAATCTTGTACTTGAAGGAGATAGAACTTTCACGCTATTAAATCCTTTTTGGGATGAACCTCATCACATTATTTATCTCCATAGATTCATGGGTGCACTTCAAATCCCTATCGGTACATTTCATAGATCAATATCTGGAAAAGATGGAAGTATTGTTATCAATCAGGCAATTAGAGACAAGCAATTTAAAGCGAATACAGAATTTAATCCTATCAGTATTGAAAACAGAATTGATCTACAACAGGCCAAATCTATAGAGCCCATTATCTGGTTATGGAAAGATGAAGAAATTAAGAGAATAAAAGATTCTCTATTTTTGAAAGTAGCTTAACTGAATTAGTTTCTATATAAAACTAAATGAATTTTTTATATATATTATCTACGAAATATTCATCTTAGTTACTGTTTCTAGGAATAAAACAAATAATACACATGACATTGCCATTCTCCCATGGATGATCTCAGCTTTGCTTAGTCTTTCGAAAGACATATAATAAAAATAAGCTGACCAATTAATAACAAACAAAAAAAATAGAGCACGTATCAAAAAATGCATTTTAATGATTAATAAATGAATTAGTTCTATGCATTTATTTAACAAAGGCTACGACCTCCAAGATCTTGTATCTATCAAGACAGAATAAAAATAGTATGATAAATGTTGATACAAATTAGATACAGTTATAAATGAGTCCACTCTTTAAATGTCTTGGCTGTGGACAAAATATAGAAAGATCAACAAAGACTTTTTGGAAAAAGAAAGGTCATGTTCTTTGCTCTACTTGCCAAGACAAAATAGAGCAAGAAACTGCTATCACTCAAACTAAATAGACTTAAACACTAAGGAACTTCTCTACTACAACTTTACTTAATTCACTAGTTGGGCCATTTGCCACTATGCCTCCGCGTTGCATTGCATAATAACGATCTGCTTGTCTCACAAAATGCAGATGTTGCTCTACCAATAAAACTCCTACACCAGTCTCACTAATGATCCTTTTAACTGCTGACTCAATATCTTGAACGATATTCGGTTGTATTCCTTCGGTTGGTTCATCAAGTAAAAGTAACTTTGGTTTTCCAAGTAATGCTCGCGCAATTGCAAGTTGTTGCTGTTGCCCTCCGCTTAAGTCACCTCCTTTACGAGCTAGAAATTGTTTTAATACAGGAAAAAGTTCATATACAAGTTCATCAATCTTTTTATGCTTTGCTAACCCTCCAGGCAAAGCTTCCAATCCAAGTTGAAGATTTTCCTCTACGGTTAAATAAGGTATTATTTCTCGTCCTTGAGGAACATATGCAATTCCTGAACGAGCCCTTTGATGAGGTGGCTTTCTATTTACTAAATCTCCATTAAAAACAATCTCTCCACGTCGAGGAGTTAATAACCCTATTAAAGATTTAAGTAAAGTTGTTTTACCTACTCCATTTCGACCTATAAGACAAATCATCTCACCTTGATTGATAGTCATATCAACATCACGAAGAATATGACTTTCGCCATAGTAAGTATTCAAGCCTTTTATCTGAAGCATAGTCATTCTTCTTCCTCCTCAGACTTCCCTAGATAAACCTCTATCACTAAAGGATCTTTTTGTATCTCGCTCATTGAACCTTCTTTCAATACATGACCTTGGTGTAAAACACTAACAGGACAATCAAGCCTGCGAATAAATTCCATATCATGATCAATGACTAAAACAGTATGATCACCCGCTAAAGATTTAAGAAGATCAGCAGTTAAATCTGTTTCTTCATCTGTCAAGCCAGCTACGGGTTCATCAACAAGTAAAAGATCAGGATCTTGTCCAACTAGCATCGCAATCTCAAGCCATTGTTTTTGACCATGAGAAAGCGCTCCAGCTCTGATATTGGCTTTTGATTGAAGATTGACAATGCTCATTAGGCGTTGAATTTCATCTAAATTCTTCACCATTAAGCTATTCATTAACAATGAGAAAGGAGTTTTAGGTCTACTCACTGCTAGAGCTAGGTTTTCTTGTACAGATAAATTTTCAAAAATCCTTGGACTTTGAAACTTTCTACCAACCCCTTTACGCGCGATGCGAAACTCTTTTTGACCAATCAAAGACTTTTCTTTAAAAATCACATCACCCTTTGTCGGTAAAATTTTCCCAGTTATTACATCTAAAAATGTAGTTTTACCTGCACCATTGGGACCAATAACTGCTCTGAGATCACCTTGATTCAAAACCAGATCAAGGTCTCTAAGAGCAAGAAAACCTTCAAAACTAACTGAAATTTTTTTCAGCTCTAACAATGGAGCAGTCATGATTTCACCTCACCTTGTTCATCAACTTCAAGACTTGGATAAGTCTCTAATTTTTTATTAATCCCAATCAAGAAAAGTAATTTCCTTAGACCATCTTTTCGAATCCAGCCTAAAACACCTTCTGGAAGCGCTGTTACGACAAGAATAAATAATCCACCCTGAATAAACATCCAACTTGCTGGCAAAGCTTCACTGACCAGACTTTTTGCATAATTAATAAACACAGCTCCAAGAATTGCGCCTAGTAAAGTTCCTCTACCACCCACTGCAACCCAAACAACCATTTCTATAGAGAAAGGGACTGTCATAAACTGAGGAGAAACTATTCCAGATTGAACTGTATATAAAGCCCCTGAAATACCAGCGAATCCTCCTGCTATTGAAAAAATTATTGTTTTAAAAACTACTGGATTATATCCAGTGAAACGAACTCGAGCTTCATCGTCTCTGATACCGATAAGAATATTTCCAAATCTATCTCGAACAATCCAACGAGCAAAAAACCATGCAAGTATTACTAATACTGCTGATATCCAAAAGAACCATCTTTGCATTATTTCTGAACCTACCATTTGTCCGAAAAGTTGAGTTACATCTGTTTTTAAACCATTTGTTCCATTAATCAATTTCTGTTGACCGTTAAAGAAATTGAAAAAAACCAAAAGAGCTGCTTGCGTAAGAATTGAAAAATAAACACCTTTAATTCTATTTCTAAAAACTAAATACCCAAGAAAACCAGCAATTATTGCCGGTAGCAACCAAATGGAAATAAGAGTAAAAATTGAACTTTTAAAAGGTTCCCAAAAAAATGGAAGTTTTTCGACTCCGTATAAACCAAAAAATTCGGGGATACCATTAGGGAATTCTCCTGCACTATTCAATTGGAGGAACATCGCAGCACAATATCCACCAAGTGCAAAGAAAATTCCTTGACCTAAGCTCAACATTCCTGTGAATCCCCAAATCAAATCAACTCCAAGAGCAACTATTGCAAGTGATAAATATCTTCCTAGTAGATTTAATCTAAAGACAGGAAGCACTGAGGGTGCAGCAATAATTAGGGCAATAACTAAAGCCCAAATAGTTAAGTTAATCCAACTTTTTTTTGTAGAAAAAATACTCATCAATCAAGACTCCACCATTCTTCCTTTTTGTGGAAACATCCCAGTTGGTCTGAATTGAAGGAAAATTACTATAAGCGCAAATATCATTACTCTAGCCATACTTGTTGTCGCAAAAAAATCTATTGTTGAATAAAGAGGTGAAGGCATATCTGGCCAAATGGTAAGGAGTCTCCCTGCTCCAATTAAATCAGTCATAATTCCTATAGAGAAAGAAGCAAGAATTGTGCCTAGCAAATTACCTACTCCACCAAGAACGACAACCATAAAACATCCCACAATATAATTCCCTCCAACATTTGGGCCTACTGACCCAAGGAGTGAAACTGCAACTCCAGCGACACCAGCAAGACCAGAACCAATTCCAAAAGTAATAATATCTACTGTTTCTGTTGATATACCTAAACAATCACTCATGGGTCTATTTTGAGTTACTGCTCTAATTCTGATTCCCCAAGCTGTTTTATCAAGAAAGAAAATTACTACTAAAACAGATATTAAGGTAATAAGGATTATTAAAAGACGAGTTTTAGGAAAAGTAATTCCAACAAAATCAATTCCACCTCTCATCCAAGAAGGAGCTGTAACATCAACATTCCTTGCACTAGCGCGACTCAGTTTGCTTACTAAAGAAGATAAAATACCTCCTGTTGCGACACCTAGTAATGCAGAAAAGCCCCAAGTAAATGCCCTTATTAATTTACCTTTTGCACCATGAAGTAAGTCATCCGAAATAAATAATGGAGAAAACAATCCAAAGAAAAGTGCTATTACCAAACCACTTGCATAGGCCAGCGGAACGCTTCTAACAAATTGTTGAAGGATTAGGCTAACTCCCCATGTAGCTAGAAGTGTTTCAAGAGGACTTCCATATAGACGTCTAATAACCGTTCGTTCTAAAAGAATCCCAACTGTTCCGCTAACTAAAAAAGCGATACCAATTGCAACTATGACATACGAATCATAAAAAGGTTTTAAAAAAGAAACTTGTTTGAAAATTAATTGGGTTATGTATGTTGAATAAGCACCAAGCATCATCAATTCCCCATGAGCAAGATTGATGACACCCATTAAACCGAAGACAATTGCTAGTCCCAGTGCTGCGACAAGCAAAACTGAGCCAATAGCAACGCCATTAAAGAGGCTTTCAAGAAAAAGTTGCACTAGCTTGGTTGTTTTTTTAAAGAAATAAGGAGCCCTAAGGCTCCTTATTAGAATCTATTTATAAGTCAAAATTGAATCACATTCTATATTTTTCACCTTTCTTAGGATCAGTCCAATCACAAGCGTAACCTTTTGAACTTGGATGTTTTTGGTTCCATGCTTGTGGTTCAACCACTCCAGTTTCTTCAAGGATCGTAAATCCACCCTCTGCGTTGATTTCACCGATTCTCACTGTTTGAGATAGGTGATGATTTGCCATAACTTCTACTGGCCCTTGAGGAGCATCGAATGTCTGCCCAACCAAAGCTTCTCTAACCGCATTGTCATCAAATGTTCCTGCATCTTCAACTGCCTGCTTCCAAAGATAAACCATGTTATAAGCTGATTCTTGAGGATCAGCTACAACACGATCACTACCCCATCTCTTCTTAAAGCTCTTAGCAAATTTCTTAGAAGCTGGAGTATCAATAGACATCATGTAGTTCCAAGCACCATAGTGGCCCTCAAGGAACTCAGGTCCAATCGTACTAATCTCTTCTTCCGCAATGGAGTAGTTCATTACGTAATAACCATTAGAAGGAGTGATTCCTGCGTCTTGGATTTGTTTGAAGAAAGCAACGTTTTGGTCACCATTCAAAGTATTAATTATGATTCCACCGTCAGGAAGAGCAACTTTTATCTTCGAGATAATGGGTGCTACCTCTGTATTACCTAAAGGAAGATAGTCTTCTCCAACAACTTTACCGCCAAGTTGTTTAACTTGAGCTTTAGTAATTGTGTTAGAAGTTCTTGGGAAGACATAATCAGAACCAACTAAGAAGAAATCTCCTCCAGCAGCTGGTGAGCGCTTATACATGAAATCTGTAGCAGGCTCAGACTGCTGATTAGGAGTCGCTCCTGTATAGAAAATGTTATTGGAGCACTCTTGTGCTTCATATTGAATTGGGTAATAAAGGAATGCATCTTTAGATTCATAAACCGGAAGCATTGCCTTACGACTTGCAGAAGTCCAGCCACCAAAGACTACTGGTACTCCATCCTGATCGATTAACTTCTTAGATTTCTCAGCAAAGGTAGGCCAATCTGAGGCTCCATCTTCAACGATGTATTCAATTTTATAGCTTTTTCCGTCGACTGTTACACCGCCAGCTGCATTAATTTCCTCAATAGCCATTTTCTCTGTATCAACAAGAGTTGATTCGGAGATTGCCATTGTCCCTGATAGAGAATGGAGAATTCCAACAGTTACGGTGTCGTCAAAGTTACCTGAGGAATCTGATCCACCACAAGCAGTAACAGTTACAGCCAATGAGGCAGTAGCTAAACCTGCAAAAATGCGCTTTGAAAGCTTCATGAATTACAAACTAAATTAGTTGTTTGCCCACCTTGGGGTTTACGAAAAGTATCCAACTGAACACACTTCTTTTTGTAGCAAATGAGACAGATCTAGCTATTTCAGTAAACGAAGATAGGTTTTCGTATCTGTTGATACGCTCTATCTAGTTTTAGGTATTTGATTACACAAAAAATCTTCAATTATTTTTATCCCATCCCCTGTTTTGGTGTTAGTAAAGCACCAGGGAAGATTTTTCCTCATCAATAGAGTATCTCTCTCCATGATTTCCATGCTTGCGCCAACCATTTCAGCGAGGTCAATCTTATTGATTACTAATAAATCTGAACGTGTTATACCTGGTCCACCTTTCCTGGGTATCTTATCCCCAGCTGCAACATCAATTATATAAATACATATATCAACTAACTCAGGGCTAAAACTTGCAGCAAGATTATCTCCACCACTCTCAACAAATACTAAATCTAAAGTTGTAAATTTATGCTCTAGCTCTTCAACCGCAATGCGATTTATAGAACAATCTTCTCTTATCGCTGTATGTGGGCATCCTCCCGTTTCAACTCCCTTGATACGTTCGGGTTCTAATG
Source organism: Prochlorococcus sp. AG-402-B19 (assembly GCA_003279615.1). Classification (GTDB taxonomy): domain Bacteria; phylum Cyanobacteriota; class Cyanobacteriia; order PCC-6307; family Cyanobiaceae; genus Prochlorococcus_B. Next base: position 5,406 of record QCHM01000019.1, on the reverse strand, counting down.
CCTTTGCATTAGTTAAAAATTTTGCATCTTCTTGAGTATAAATATCATTAGTGACTACTGCAATTTCTAATTGATCTTTTAGGTTTTCACATAGTCTCTGAATAATAGCCGTTTTTCCAGATCCTACTGGACCAGCTATTCCAACTCTCAATTTACTTTCCATTAGCTTCTAAATAATCTTGAATAAAGTTCTATATGCGATTGTTGTGCCATAATCGCGCCAACATCGCTAATCCAAATTTCTTTCGGATTCTGTTGTAACAAGTAACTTGCTTGAGACTTAATCAGTAATAGGGATTTTTTTTGAAGCTGTTGAGCTTTTGTTGGCCCTAATGACAATAGTCTTAATGCAGCACTTAATTGATTGGCTACCCAACTATATAAAAAAGCCTCTAACAAATCAATTTCAGCTATATCCCAGCATACTCCAGCCCAAGCCCAAGCTATCGGCCATATAAATTTCTTTTCATTATCAGGAAGAGGATGATCCAGATCAATTAACAGCTTTAGTAAAGATTCACCCATTTGTGTTTGTTGAGATCTAACCTCTGGAGAATCTCTTAGCGAACCAAGCCAAGAATCCCACTCTTCAATAATCAACTTATGATGAAGATCTTGATGATCACTCCAATTCACTAAATCTCTCATTATGTGAGCAATTGAGCTTGCCTCAATTGTTATCTGGCCTCGAGAAAGTTCACTTTCAATCCAATTGAATAGTGTTGTTTCATCATATACTTTTTTATTTTGAACAAGCCACTCCAATCCTTCTGAGTAACTAAAGGCGCCAACTGGTAATGATGGGCTTACTAATTGTAAAAGTTCAAGTTTCATAAACGTAATTAATCAAACCTGCTACTCATAAGCACCTATCTCGGGAGAAAAAGGTCTTTGGAAATTTTCTATTTCAAAGCCTTGTCGTTCTAACATTTTTTTCATAACTACATCATTGAGTAAATACAACTCTTTCTCATACAACTCAATTTCAACATGTCTATTACCTAAATGATAAGCAGCTTTTAACAATTGCAATCTATTTTCTGAGCTAATTCTTATTACATCTTCATGAGCTGCCTCTATGATTACAAAAACTTGTGAATTCTCACTTTTCAATACCTCTCCAGGAAGCAACCGACCTCCTCCTCTAGGCAAATTTAAGATCACATCAGTTCCATCAACAGTTGATCTCTTTCCTCGAAGCTGAGTTCTCTCTTTCGCAGACAAGGGAAGTAAAAGGCAATGTCCTATAACTTGAGCACTATTTCTCTTGGTGAGATAGATTAATTCGTGAGACAAGCTTCAATTCTTTATAGATCTCAATTTTATAGATTATGTCTAGCAGATCAGACATTTATTATTTTCTCAAAACTAACTGAAAAAACGATAAAGCTATTCAATGACAACTCAATGGCATGGAACTTGTGATCTAAGGCTGTACAAGAGGCCAAAGTCTCATAATAGAGATGTTGTCAAAACAATTCATCAAGCAAAATGTACTGCTCCATTAAAATTAATGAGAGTATTCAATGATAACAAAGATGGGAGATGTGAAATACCAATTCTCCATAGTGCTGGCGGAATCGTTGGAGGTGATCAACTCACAATCAATATAAACGCTGAAGAAGATAGTAGTGCTATATGTTCTTCGGTAGCAGCTCAAAAAGTGTATGGCAGTAGAGGCAGGTCAAAACTAAATCCACAAGGGAGCTGGGCAAATCAAAAGTGTTACTTTCAAATAAAAAAAAATGCTGACTTTGAGTGGATCCCTCAAGAATTAATTATCTATCAGGGAGGTCTTTTCGAACAAAATATGACTGTTAATCTTGATCCATCATCAAGCTTTTTATGTGTTGATTTGGTTCGCTTGGGAAGGACTGCTGCAGGAGAAGAACTTGGTAGTGGAGTATGGAGATCATCTTTGGAAATCTTTAGGAAGAATACTCAAGGGAAACATTATGAATTTAATGATCGCTTAGAACTATATGGAGAAGCTCTAAAGTCCGTTCATGGCTTAGAACAGAAACCAGTATTTGGATCTTTAACTTGGATAACACCTAAAGAAATCAAGCAAAAAGATTTGTCTGATTTATTAGTCAACTGCCGACAACAAAGAGCTGGTCTTGAGGGATTTATGACTTGTAGCCTTCTTGAAAATGGAATATCAGCAAGATACACAGGCTCATCAACACAATCAGCTCGATTTTGGTTTTATAGAATTTGGAGTCTTACTAGGATTCTAAGAAAATTAAGCTTGCCTGAATACATGAGGATTTGGCCAATGCAAGAAAATCCATCAACAGATACAAAATGTCCATCATGAACTTTTAAGCATTTTATTGCTAGTAAAATGTACTTCTAACTATTAAAAAATGTACTTAAGCCCTCAAGAAAAAGACAAATTACTTGTAGTTACCGCTGCTCTTCTGGCAGAGCGAAGATTAAATAGAGGTTTAAAATTAAATCATCCAGAAGCTGTTGCTTGGCTTAGTTTCCAAGTACTTGAAGGAGCCAGAGATGGAAAAAGTGTCTCAACCTTAATGAATGAGGGAACAACATGGTTAACAAGAGAACAAGTTATGGAGGGCGTGCCCGAACTTGTAGATGAGGTTCAAATAGAAGCTGTTTTCCCAGATGGAACAAAGCTGGTAACACTTCACAATCCAATCAACTAACTACAATCATGTCTTATTTAATTCCTGGAGAACTTATTCCCGAGGATGGTTTTATTGAACTCAACAAAGGAAGAGAAATCACAACTATAAAAGTCGCTAACACTTCTGATCGACCAATACAAGTTGGATCTCATTATCATTTTTTTGAGTCCAATAAAGGTCTAAAATTTGATCGGCAAAAATCTCTCGGCAAAAGGTTAGACATTCCAGCTGGTACTGCTATCAGATTTGAGCCAGGTGATCAAAGAGAAGTCAATCTTGTGACTTATGCTGGAGACCGTAAAATTTTTGGATTCAACGGGCTCATAAACGACTCACTTAATAAATAAAATGCCTTTCAAAATTTCACGCCAAGCTTACGCAGAGACTTATGGCCCTACTAAAGGGGATCGCATTAGGCTTGCAGATACAGACTTAATTCTCGAAGTCGAAGAAGATCATACTCACTATGGAGATGAAGTTAAGTTTGGTGGGGGTAAAGTTATTCGTGATGGCATGGGGCAATCACAACAAAGCAGAGACAATGGAGTAGTAGATACAGTTATCACCAATGCACTCATTCTAGATTGGTGGGGAATAGTTAAAGCTGATATTGGGATTAAAGACGGAAAAATCTCAGGCATTGGCAAAGCTGGAAATCCTGATACTCAAGAAGGTGTCGACATAATTGTAGGAGCTAGTACAGAAGCAATCGCAGGTGAAGGACATATTATTACGGCAGGAGCTATTGACAGTCATATACATTTTATTTGTCCACAGCAAATCGAAACAGCTTTGGCTAGTGGTGTCACTACAATGCTCGGAGGAGGTACAGGTCCAGCAACAGGTACAAATGCTACAACATGTACTCCAGGAGCATTTCACATCTCAAGAATGCTGGAGTCAGCAGAAGGATTTCCTGTTAATTTGGGATTCTTTGGCAAAGGCAATGCAACTAATGAAGCTGCATTAGAAGAACAAGTAAGAGCAGGTGCTTGTGCTTTAAAACTTCATGAAGACTGGGGAACAACACCAGCTTGTATTGATTCGTGCCTAAGTGTTGCAGATCGACTAGATGTGCAAGTTTGTATTCATACAGATACTTTAAATGAAGCTGGTTTTGTTGAAGATACAATTCGCGCAATAAAAGGAAGAACAATTCACACCTTCCATACAGAGGGTGCTGGAGGTGGTCATGCTCCTGACATAATCAAAATTTGCGGAGAATCTAATGTTATTCCGAGCAGCACAAATCCAACTAGGCCTTTTACTTTAAATACTCTTGAAGAGCATTTAGACATGCTGATGGTTTGCCATCATTTGGATCCCAAGATTCCTGAGGATGTTGCATTTGCAGAGTCAAGGATACGTCGTGAAACTATTGCCGCTGAAGACATACTCCACGATTTAGGTGCCTTTTCTATTATTGCTAGTGACTCCCAGGCCATGGGAAGAGTTGGAGAAGTTATTAGTCGCACATTTCAAACTGCTCATAAAATGAAAACTCAAAGGGGCTTTTTGCCAGAAGATAATGAAAGAAATGATAATCATCGTCTTAAAAGATATATATCAAAAGTAACTATTAATCCAGCTATTGCTCATGGAATCAGTAGTCATGTTGGTTCGATAGAAGTTGGTAAACTAGCTGACTTAGTACTTTGGAAACCAGGGTTTTTTGGAATCAAACCTGACTTAGTATTGAAAGGGGGGTCTATCGCATGGGCTCAAATGGGAGATGCAAACGCCTCAATTCCTACACCACAACCAGTTCACGGTCGTCCAATGTTTTCTTCCTTTGGAAAAGCAATAAATGCTTCATGCCTGACTTTTTTAAGTGAGTCGGCAATAGATGCTGGTGTACCAGAGAAGCTTAAATTAGAACGATCTTATGCTGCTGTTAAAGAGACAAGAGAAATAACAAAACAATCAATGAAACTCAATAATGCAAGACCAAAAATAGAAGTTGACCCACAAACATATGAAGTTTATGCAAATGGAGAACTTTTAACTTGTGAACCAGCAGAATCACTACCACTTGCTCAAAGATATCTATTACTTTGACTGATCCAAATCAATCAAAGTTCTATGCTGCCACTGGATCTTCTGTCTTAGATGAAGATACTCTGAGACGTTGTTCTAAATTTGGACCATAAGACTCTATCCCCCAAATTTCTAAGTGTGAACCTTCTGGTGCCATAGATGAAAAAACTTCTTGAGGAAAAATAGCTCTCTCTAGAAAAAATCTATCTGGTCCAATGCATTTCAAAATAACCATGCTTGAAGTGATGTTTCTATAAGAGAAATCGACCATAAATTAGAAAAATTCATCGAAATTAAAACAAATAAACAAAAAAGTGTTAGTCATTTTTTATACCAAAGATAGAGATTTAAATATAAAAAATAAAATAAGTTCAAGATGAACGACTTCTCAAAGCTTGCTTAGCTAAAAAATTAATAAAAAATTTATGCTCTCAACTACAACAAGAATTCGCATACAAAACATACTTAAAAGATTAGAAAATTATCAATCAGTTTCCTTAGAAGAAAGAATTTATCTTAATAAGTTATCTAGTGTTTCTGGCGTGGTATCACAATGGACTAAGACTGCTTTAGGAACTGAGGCAAGCTCAATAGATAATGATTAGCCAAAAATCAAAGTAAATTAATTTACAGTTTTTCTAAATATAAAATCAATCAAGAAGGCTTTAAATGTATAATAAGTTACGAAATATTTTCTAATAATGTATTTTTAAAT
>QCHM01000018.1 GCA_003279615.1 Prochlorococcus sp. AG-402-B19 | reverse complement strand
TTCTAGTCTACAAATAACAAGCAAAAAACATATGCCAAACATATAGAGAATAGACCACCGAAACAAACCCTTAGCACGATCTAAATCTTCTGGATTATCTCTTAATCTTGAAACCAACTGAAGAAGTCTTGAGTTGTAAGGTAGTAATAAAATTCCATATAACAAACCTCCTTCAGGTAAAACAAAGCAACCTAAAAAACTTAGCAATACTGTTAGAAGACCATAAACAGATATAGCTTTGGCCGTAACGAAAGGACCGCTTACTGTTGGGAGCATAGGTATCCCAACAGAACGGTAGTCATCTTTTAACAATATTGCCAAAGCCCAAAAATGTGCTGGAGTCCAAACCATAACCAATGAGAATAGCCACCAACCGCCTAATCCAATATGTCCTGCTGCTGCTGAAGCTCCAACAAGAGGAGGAATAGCTCCAGCCACTCCTCCAAAAACTATATTTTGAGATGTTCTAGGTTTTAAAAAAGCTGTATATAGAAGTACATAACTACAAAGTCCTAAAAGCGTAAGTCCTGCTGCTAAGCAGTTAACTCCACTTACTAAAAGTGCTGAGGCAGCAAGAGTACAAGAAATTGCTCCAATAAAAACAGATGACTGCGAAAGGCGTCCGGAAGGTAATGCTCTATTACTAGTACGTTTCATTCGTTTATCAAGATCTTGTTCCCACAAGCAATTAAGAGCCCCTGCAGCTGCAGCTGCAAGAGCTCCTCCACCTAAAGTGCAGGCCAATCGAGGAGAGGGTAATGGCCATTCTTCAGAAAGGGCCATTCCACCAACAGTCGTAGCAAGTAAAAGAGGGATTAATCTTGGTTTAGCGACCTCTAACCAAGCTGGTAATTTAATGCGCTTTCTGGATGGAACAATTTCCTCACGATTAATTGATTGTGAAATCGCTTCAGATGTTGAGCTAACCATGACATGTCTCCAAAGTTGATTCAGTTTTAAAAAATGATTGGCAAGAGCTATTAATCCCCTCTCCTTTACAAGTCAATGCTGCTATAAATGCAACTAACAAGCAGGCCACTAATTGATGTCCAATAATAAGAGCGGGCTCACTCATTCCTAATTGAATTGAAAAGAACCCTAGAAAGATTTGCAAGACAATCAAGAAAGTAATCGTCAGAAAAAATGGCCATTGGTTAATAAATACATCTTTCTGAATAAAGGAAATGATTACAAAGGCAAGAACCAAAAAGGTTACTGGTAAGGCACTTGCACGATGAAATGCTAAAAGGTTGCAGGATTCACCGTAATTCAAGCATCTGTGGGCTGCCCATGAGCTCGCCACACGACTACCGAGTAAAGACTGACCAATGACAGAAAAAAGAGACAAAAAGCCAAGAAAGCGAACCCAAGTTGGGAAAATTGATCTACCAGGACTAAGTAATTTTTGCGTTACGCCACTCATGATCGCTACAAGAGTAAATGCGACTGCAAGATGAGCAACTACTACTAAGGATGGTAATAACTGAAGGACTGTCAAAGCACCTAAAAAACCTTGAAAAGCAACCAATAGAGTCAAAACCCCATAAGTCCATGGAAGCCATTTAGGTAAAGATTTTGCCCAGTATAGAGAAAGAGCAAATTGAATAATTAAAACAATTCCCACGAAAAAAGCATCCAAGCGATGAAACCATTCGAGGAAGACTTGTAAATTCATTTGCCTGCCAGGCAAAAACGATCCATAACAAAGAGGCCAATCTGGACAAGCGAGACCAGCCTCCATTACTCTCGTTGCTCCTCCAATTACGACAAGAGCGATAAGTGCAACTACCACATGAGCAGCAAGCTGACCTAGTCTAAATCGAACCTTTGGCGGATAAAGAACCTGCACGTATGCAAAAATCAATCAATATGATTATTAATTCAACGTAGCGATTACTTCGGACACGTCACCTCAATAAGCGGACTGCAACATAAAGATTCTCTGTAAAAAAAATTATTCATCTTGAATTAACAATTAGTTAATACATTAATCACATTTGCCCATAACCTATAAATAGCATAGGAGATCTTCTTGCCGAAACTGTCGGCCACCCTAACTCTTATATCAAGTGTCATTCTTGGCATAGGAGGTGTTTGGATTGCTTACAATGTCGATATGCTTCCCTTGGGCGCAAGCATGAATGCTCCCATTTATGATGAGCTTTATCGAGTCCTATTCATTATTGGCTCCATACTTTTCATAGGTATGACTGCTTTAGTGATTTATAGTCTTATTCAATTTCGTCGCAAGCCTGGAGACACTGATGATGGCATTAATTTAGAAGGTAATATCACACTAGAAATTTTCTGGACAGCAGTTCCTGCAATTGTTGTGTTGTTTGTGGGTTTATATAGCTACGATATCTATGACCGTATGGGTGGGATGCAACCTTTAATGCATGATCACAGTGCTCAAATGGATAATCAGGCCGAGAGATTGTGGGGAGGGATTGGTTCAGGACCAATTGAGACTGCATCTTCAAATAATTCATCCTCATTACCAATTGAGTTAACTGCAATGCAATTTGCTTTTATCTTTCACTATCCAAAAGAGGATATTATTACCGGAGAACTTCATGTTCCGCTTGGAAAAGAAGTTAATTTAAAAATGGAATCTAAAGATGTAATACATGCTTTTTGGGTCCCTCAATTTAGACTTAAACAAGATGTCATCCCTGGCCAACCAACTATCTTAAATTTCACTCCAACAAAAACCGGCAATTTCCCAATTGTTTGTGCAGAGTTGTGTGGGCCATATCATGGTGGGATGAGATCAAACGTAATAGTTGAGGAACAAGAAGATTTTGATACTTGGTTAAGAGAAAACTCTAAAGAAACAGTTTAAATTTATGACTATTTCACTTGAACCAAGGAACTCTCCTCCAGAAAGACTTCAACCAACTGGATGGCTCAAATATCTAAGCTTCAGTCTTGATCATAAAGTCATAGGTCTTCAATATTTAGTTTGTGGTTTCTTGTTTTATTTGATTGGAGGATCTCTAGCTGGAGCAATAAGGGTAGAGCTCACTAGTCCACTCTCTGACTTCATGCCAAGAGAAGTTTATAACCAAGTTCTAACACTCCATGGCACAATCATGATTTTCTTATGGATCGTGCCGGTAGTGAATGGGGCCTTTGGAAACTACTTAATACCTTTTTATGTTGGGGCTAGAGACATGGCCTTCCCAAGACTTAATGCCGTTGCTTTTTGGCTAATACCTCCCTCCGGTTTAATGCTAATAACCAGCTATTTCATTAATGGTGCCGCACAATCTGGATGGACAGCATATCCACCATTAAGTATTACCACTCCAGCAGCAGGGCAAATTATTTGGATATTGAGTGTCTTACTTTTAGGTGGAAGCTCAATTTTTGGTGGTATTAACTTCATCGCAACAATCCTCAAGTTAAGGAGACCTGGTCTTAAATTAATGCAATTACCTATGTATTGCTGGGCAATGCTTGGTACAAGTATTCTTGTTGTTCTATCAACTCCTGTTCTTGCAGGTACTTTAATACTTTTGAGTTTTGACATAGTTGCCAATACTGGTTTCTTTAATCCAAGTCTTGGAGGAAACGTAATTGTTTATCAACATCTTTTTTGGTTTTACTCTCATCCTGCTGTTTATATCATGGTCCTCCCCGCCTTTGGTTTAGTAAGTGAAATACTTCCAATCCATAGTAGGAAACCTCTTTTTGGCTATACAACAATGGTCTTCTCAATTATGGGAATAGTTGTTTTAGGTCTCGTAGTTTGGGCTCATCATATGTTTACAAGTGGTACCCCTCCATGGATGCGCTTATTTTTCACAATAGCTACTGCCTTTATAGCTGTTCCCACAGGTATTAAATTTTTCAATTGGGTTGCGACCTTATGGGGAGGGAAAATAGCACTTAATGGTGCGATGCTATTTTCATGTGGATTTATTATTAACTTTGTTTTAGGTGGCATAACAGGAGTTGCTCTAGCTCAAGTGCCTTTTGATGTTCATGTGCACGATACATATTTTGTTGTTGCTCATTTTCATTACATAGTTTACGGAGGTTCTGTATTCGTTATCTTCTCTTCTATTTATCATTGGTTCCCAAAATTCACTGGAAAAATGCTTAATGAAAATATTGGAAGATTGCATTTTATACTTACCTTTATAGGATTTAATCTTTGTTTTGCTCCTCAACATTGGCTAGGATTAAATGGTATGCCTAGACGAGTAGCAGAATACGATCCACAATTTCAATTAATCAATCAAATAAGTAGCCTAGGAGCCTTATTAATGGCTTTAAGTACTTTACCTTTTTTATGGAATATTTTTCAAAGCCTCCTTTATGGAGAGGAAGCTGGTGACAACCCCTGGAATGCACTCACTCCTGAATGGTTAACAAGTTCACCTCCTCCTGTTGAGAATTGGGAGGGAGAGGCACCCCTCGTTCTTGAACCATATGGTTATGGGAGAAGAGATTCAATTGAAACTCAGGAGCAAAAAAAATGACATCAATAGTTCCACAAGAACAATCTTCAGAAAGCAAGAAAAATTTATCAACGGAAGAACATGAAGATTTTCGTTTGTTTGGCTTAATCGCTTTTTTAATCGCAGACGGGATGACCTTTGCAGGCTTTTTTGCTGCATACCTTACTTTTAAAGCAGTCAATCCAATAGGTCCTGATGCAATTTACGAATTAGAACTACCTCTACCCACTTTAAATACAGTTTTGCTCCTTCTTAGTAGCTTTACTTTTCATCGAGCTGGGAAATTTTTAGAAAAGGATGAAGCAAAGCAATGTCAAAGATGGCTTCTCATAACAGGTGTATTAGGAGTGGCATTTTTAATAAGCCAAATGTTTGAGTATTTTACGTTACCTTTTGGCTTAACTGACAACCTATTTGCAAGTACTTTTTATGCACTTACTGGTTTTCATGGGCTTCACGTAACGCTCGGATCAATAATGATAATGATTATTTGGTGGCAAACACGTATTCAACATGGTCGAGTAAATAAAGAAAACAAGTTCCCTTTTGAGGCAGTAGAGCTCTATTGGCACTTTGTAGACGGGATCTGGGTCGTTTTATTCATCATCCTTTATCTGCTTTGAGAGGTAAATATTGATACTAAGAAAGAAACTTTGAATTAATTTGTTGCCACAATTCCACTTATTGGTCAGAATTCAATTAATTAAAACAGTCTGAAATGCTTGTTGGAAAAGAACTCCTAGACAAAGCAAGATCTTTGAGCAGTCGTCCTGAAGACGAAATTGCTAAAGGGTGTGGTTACGTGGGGCCAAGTGGAAGAGTTTTACGCAAAAGTTTCTACCGAGCTCTAGTTGAAGCCAAAGGATACAAACTTCGTTCAAATGGGCCTGGAAGGGCAGGGAATAGATCTTCAAGAGGAAGACAAGCAGAGTTTCGCACAAAAGTTCATGGCAATGGCAATCTTCTAATTGGACATGCATATACCAAAAAATTAGGTCTTGAACCTGGACAAGAATTTCGTATTGATGTACGAAAAGAGTCTGGTGCGATCAGTTTGCTACCACTTAAGAAATAATTATTCTTTCAAAACAATTCACTCAAATAAAATTTCAATCAATTGAATGGATAGCAACTAGAAAGCATTCTAAATACAATGCTTATCTTTTAAAAGTTAATTATATTTTAATAGTACAAAAGTGATATCAGCATAATTAGAATCATTCAAAAGCTATTGCCTGCAATAGATCTGATGTCGTTAAATATGATCACTATTAATTCCAACCCTGCTCAGCAAGCCATTGGGAGCTAATTTCTTCGTTTTGTGGCGAAATGGAATGATTTTTATTTGGTTTTAAAAGTTTTTCAGCATATTTAGCCATTAAATCCACTTCTAAATTAACCTTTTCGCCAATTATCAGAAACTGCAAACATGTGTTTGACCAAGTATGAGGTATTACGGCTACTGAGAATTCGCAGCCATTATTATATATCTCTGCAATCGTAAGACTTATGCCATTTAGGCTAATACTCGCCTTATCGCACATGTATTTGCAGAAATTTAAATCATCCCAAGACACTTTCAAATTCCAAGAATTTTTCATGTTTTCGATTGAAACAACTTCACCCATACCGTCTATATGTCCACTAACAATATGTCCTCCTAATCGGTCAGAAAGACGTAACGCTGGCTCAAGATTTACATAACCATTCTTCTGAGCTTTTTCTGCAAGATTTGTTCTTTTAAGAGTCTCCTCACTTATATTCGCCAAAAAAGAATCATTCATTAATTCAGAAACTGTTAGACAAACTCCATCCACAGAGATACTATCACCAAGTTTTATTGGAGAAAAAGGATGACATCCCTCAACAACTACCCCCATATTATTTTTCTTGATCGTGCCAATAGACTGAATTAATCCAGTAAACATTATGGAACCTAGAATTTTTAGAATGCTAGTTACGATATTTCAAAATGTCTTAGAAAAGGTTATTTGAATTTCAAATGAAATTTGACCAACAAATCATGAATTATTCCAAAACATAGCTAACTCTTTTCTTTTCTCATAACTTAAAATAGGCAATGACCAGCATTTATTCCAAACACTTTCTTCTGGAATAAAGATAGATTGATATCGTTTAGAGACATTTATATTTTTCCTCCTCAAATCTGAAAGACTTGTTGGAGGCAAAAAACCTTTACTTATTACACGTCTCAAATAAGTTGGGCCCCATAATAAATCAAACCAATCAGTAGGGAAAGGTTCTCGAGACAACTTAGGAGAAGCAAGAACTGTCCAATTCAATGGACTACCCTCATCAGGTAAAAGTACGGACAACCGAGGATCTTTAATAAGACTCTCAACACAACTAGATAAAGGTAAAACCGCTGCATTAGCTCTACCAGAAACGACCCAATTTAAAGCATTCTGATCATCAAATGACTTGGCTTGAGTCTTTATTTTGGAGAAGTCATTAATAAAACCTATTTTTTGGGCTATTGAAATCAAAAGATAAGGACTATTAGGAAATACTATTTGATTTGTAAGCGCACTTGAGAAAACAACTTCCCAAGACTGCTTATTCTTTAAAGCAAGTGAATCTTCATTTCTGAAAAGTATTACCCAAGGACTAACAGCTAAAGGAAAGATTTTATATTTATAATCTTCACCCAACCCATCTAAAAAAGATCTAGCTTGCTTACTGAAATCATCTCTAATATAAGTTGCTTTAATTTCTTTAAGTGAATTAAACGATAAATTAGAAATCCAACCATCATTTAAGGCTAATAAATCTGTTTTTTCCTGAATAGTAGAACTATAAGTAAAATTTTCTAAGTCAATATCTTTTATTGGGAGGAATTCCCAAGCTGTAGACAAAGTATTTAGGAATTCACTTGGGAAAACATCAGGAAAACCTCTCAAAGCAAGTTTTTCTTGAGATGTTGAACACCCAGATAATATGAAGAAAGAAGAAATCAACCCATACCTTATAAAATCTCTTCTTCCCAAATGAGTAATCTCCATATTATTCAAATTCCTTAAATTGTTTCTCATCTTTTGGCTTAAAAAGATTAGCAACCTCTATATCACATTTTTCAATCATTTCTTTCTGAGTCAATCCCCTAATTTGAGCGAGTAATGACAATGCCCCGGCCCCAACACCTTCTTTGACATATCCCATCTCATAATCTCGAAGAACCTTTTGCTTACTATCATTAAATCTATAACCACTAGCTAATCCAAAGATATTAACATTAAAATGTTGAGAAACATTGTTCATTAAATGAATAAAAGAATTTCTTTGTTTTGAAGAAGAAAGTGATTCATCGACTAACCATGATGTAGTTCCTATTAGAATTTTCTCGACAAATTTAGTGCGTGATTCAGTTTCAATGTCATTTAAAGCCAAAGCCAATACTGCTAACATCTGACAACCTCCTCCTAATAAAACGTCTTGGCCAGATTCTCTGGCTCCCATTAAAAGACCAACTGCAATTGGCTGAAATGGATCACCAACCGCAGCCATCAGATCTAAAGACGATGGGTTCTTCTTTAATTTTGCTGCCTTCAATCCTTGGTTAACTAATCTTGTTTTCAATTCAGAAGGAGGGTTTCTATGGCTACCGCTGATAAGACCATTAACATTTATTCCTAACCCAGACAAAACTGCAAAGGCGGTAGTTGTCCCTCCTGGAACACACTCTGCTATTAAAAGAGATTCTCTTAATTTTTTTCCAATCTCATAACCACCATCGAGTAAAAGCTTTACTCTACTTATATCCATTGCATTCCCTGAGCTCAAACATCTAGCAGGACCTATTTCTGCAGACTCGAGACAAACATGAAGAAAAGAGGGTTTTTGTAGTAGTCCGGCAGAAATAACAGTTGGTTTGAGTTTTAAAAAGCTTGAGGCAACATAGCTAATTAAAGCAGGTGAGACTCCAGCTGGCAAAGGAGGCAAAGGCCATCTTTTAGGACACATTGGTCCTCTCAGCAAGAGTTCAGCATCAGCTACGGCGGTATAACGTCTAGAAATGGGAGTCGATCCAGCAGAAGAGATACCCTCAATCTCTGCAGTTTGAGACCCGGCAAGTATTAAGAAAAAAGCAGTATTATTAATATTTTCATTCCAACGCTTTACTTGTTCATCAATATTTTGCTCTTGTATTCCTCTCCCAAAAGCTAATACTCCAGAAGACAATAAAACGTAATTTTCTTCTACCATTATTAATCAGTTAGATTCTAGAGAAATCAGTTTCTCTAACAGAGCAGGTGGCTCAGGCAGAAAAGATTTTAATCTAGGAAAAATCCAATATGCCAATGCATGTAAACAAAGAACGTAAACTATCTCTTGCGTTATAACTAGGCACAGCGCAACTATTTGAACTTGCGTCATATCCGGCGTAAAAGGAAAATTGAAAATACCCATTCCTTTCTCAAGTAATCCTGCCCCTGCACGAGTAATAATGACCCATAAGTTCTCACCAACCAACATAGATAAAACAAAAACCCTCACAAGAAAACCCATAGTTCCTATTCCCACTCCAAAACTCCAACTTAACCACCAGTTCCAACCTTTTTTCCAGCTATATCCAAGCCACAAAGAAAGTAATCCATAAGGGAAAAGCACTAAAGGTCCTCTTAGCGGCCCCATTAAAACAGCTAATAAGATCACACAAATGAACAATCCCTCAATCCCTGTTTTAGTACCTCTCCTGATTTGAAGGAGAGCCAAAGGTAATGGTAAAGCAAGTCGAAAAACTGCCCCACCAATAGGCAAATAATAAAGAGCTATCCAAATTAATGAAGTCGCAGCGGCTAAATAGGAAGACTCTACAATCTTCAGAGCTTTCCTTTTACTGAGAGGAACTTTGGAAAAAGATCTACTTGTTACAAAGTTTTTTTTATCTAAGTTCAAAATTCTTTTCTTTTTAAAGATGAATCCTTAAACAAAATTTTTTCATCAAAACGTTCAATCTTTTCTACCTCAAACTCGACTCCTGCTTTTCTAAGAGCCTCTGTAACAGTTTCCGCTGGAGCGGAGGGATTTGCACCTGATAATTTTAAGATAATTCTGTATGGCTGTGGTTTATAAATTACCTTCTTCATTGATTTAGTTGATACTTTATTATATCTATCTTTATTAGTTATTGAATTATTGTTTGTTTTATCTAACTGAAAATCCACATTCTCTTGATCATTATCCTTATCATTTGATCTGATTTTTTTTATTTCAGTCAGTTTGTTTTTCAACTTAATCTTGGTAGTTTTTTTAGAAATTTGTGGATTCTCAATAATATCAAAACTATTTTCCAATTTCTCACCGATTTTCGTGTTTGAGCAAGATTGAAGTGGGAGAAGAGTAGCTATTAGAAATAATCTAATAAACATTTTTTCTACTAATCTTATAATATTCAAAATTTTATTTAGTTTTAATAACCCTTACTTTACTCGCTCTTAAACGTCCTGTTTTAGTTGTAGAAGGTGCTTTAGGAGTACTGTTTTTCTTTGATGAAGAAGTCGACACTTTTTTAGTCGATTTACTAATCTTTTTTGAAGTGGTTTTTTTCTTCGTAGTTGATTTTTTACTTGATTTCTTAGCAGCCAACAATTCTATGGCTTCTGCAATCGAAATGTCATCGGCACCTTTACCTTCAGGCAAAGAAGCATTCACTTTTCCCTGCTTAACATATAAACCATAAGGACCATTAAATAATTGAATAGTTTCTGTTTCTCCTTCTGGGATCCCAAGCTCCTTCAAAGCAGTTCTTCCCCCTCTCCCTCGTTTAGGGATAGATAAAAGCTCAAGGGCTCTCTCTAGATTTATTTGAAGGACATCATCTTCACCCTTAATTGATCGATAATCTTTTTCCCCATCATTTTTACTCCAAACAACATAAGGACCAAATCGGCCCAAGCTTGATTGAACCCTACCTCCCTCTGGATGATCACCTAGTAGACGTGGTAATTGAATTAATCCAAGAGCTTCTTCGAAGGTTAAATTTTCTGGTTTTAAATTTTTTGGCAAGGAAGTTCTTTTGGGATTTGGAGCTTTCTTTAATGATTTATCATCTAGATATTCAATTCCCTGCTTAACATCAATATCTTCCTCTTTTACATTGTCTGGTAGTAAAAGCTGAACCTTTGATGCATCTTGTTTAAGATAAAGACCATATTGACTACTTTTAAACAAGCGAAGATTACCTAACTTTTTCTTGCCTTTTGGAACACCTAGATCTTTCAATTCAGAAACCAATCCCCTTTGAACAAAATGACCATATCTACCATTTAATAGATATAAATTCTGTCCAGTCTCAGGATCCACTCCAAGTGATTCCGGACCTTCAGTTTTTTGTTTTAATATCATCTCTGCAATATCCTCATCCAAATCAGCTGGGGTGATTTCCTGCGGAAGAGTAGCTGTTATAGGCTTCCCATTTTCACCTAGTTGCTTTGATTCTAGATATGTTCCAAATTTACCCAACCTTACTAGAGACGATAGCCCCTCCAGGGAAACAGACCGAAATTCGCCTCCATCTATATCACCTTCTCTCTGTTGAACTTGATTCTCCAGACCAGTATCCCCTTTATAAAATCCCTTGAGGTATGGTAGCCAATTTACTTTCCCAGTTGATATTTCATCAAGTGTAGATTCCATTCGAGCTGTAAAACTAGTATCTACAAGGTCAGGGAAATGCTCTTCAAGAAGCGCAGTGACCGCAAATGCCGTAAAGCTAGGAGTCAAAGAATTATTGTTTAGGACTGAATAACCTCGATCAACTATTGTTCCAATGATGCTTGCATATGTTGACGGGCGACCTATACCTTCTTTCTCAAGTGTTTTAACTAATGAAGCTTCGCTATATCTAGCAGGCGGCTGAGTCCGATGCCCCAAGGCCTCAACATCCCTAGTGATAGGAGTATCTCCTATCACTAAATTAGGTAGAAGAACTTCTTGTCCTTCAAGTGCACTATCAGGATCATCACTTCCTTCAACATAAGCTCTAAAGAAACCAGGGAAATCTATTCTTTTACCGCTTGCCCTAAAAAAGATATCGGAGGCTTGTAATTCAACGCCGAGCATTGTCAACCTTGCATCAGCCATTTGACTAGCAACAGTTCGTTTCCAAATCAGTTCGTATAAAGCAAGGTCCCTTCCTTGTAAATTTGACTCTTTTGGTGTTTTAAAGCTCTCTCCAGATGGACGAATGGCCTCATGAGCTTCTTGGGCATTTCTAGTCTTATTTGAAAAATGGCGTGGTTTATCACTTAAATATTCAACCCCATATTTTGACTCAACACACTTTCTTGAAGCATTTACAGCTTGATCAGACAGACTGACTGAATCTGTTCTCATGTATGTAATAAAACCTCTTTCATATAAACCCTGAGCACATCTCATGGTTTCCCTCGCAGACAAGCGAAGTTTTCTATTAGCTTCTTGCTGTAATGTGCTTGTAGTAAAAGGAGGCACTGGTTTACGAATTGATGGTTTTTCTTCGACATTCGTAACTGTCCATTTTTCAGTAATTAATTTTTGCGCAAGTTCTCTGGATTCTTCTTCTTGCAGCAATTTGACATTTCGACCAGATTTCAATAAGCCTGTTGACTCATCAAAGTCACTACCACTAGCAATTTTTTGTCCACCAATTGAGGTCATTTTTACCTCAAATTCAGTGCCATCTTTTTCTAGTTTTGCTTTTAAATCCCAATAACTCCCACTTTTGAAAGCTCTTCTTGCTCTCTCTCTCAAAACGAGCAGCCTTACTGCAACCGATTGCACTCTTCCAGCAGATAAACCCCAAGAAACTTTTTTCCATAAAAGGGGTGACAATGTATATCCAACTAATCTGTCTAATATCCTCCTTGTCTCTTGAGCATGCACTAATTCCATATCAATTTCTCTTGTCTTAGAGAGAGCTTTGGAAATTGCTTCTTTAGTTATCTCGTGAAAGACCATCCTCTTAACAGGGATTTTAGGGTCAAGCACATTCATCAAATGCCAACTAATACTTTCTCCTTCTCTATCTTCATCAGTTGCAAGCAACAATTCACTAGCACCCTTTAATGATTGTTTTAATTCCTTGACAATTTTTTTCTTGTCTTTGGGTATCACATACAAAGGATCAAAATCAGCAGTTGTATTAACTCCTATCGTTGCCCATTTCTCTCCCTTGTGCTTAGCAGGGATCTCAGAAGCATTGTTAGGCAAGTCTCTTATATGCCCCATAGACGCAAGAACTTGGAAATCCTTAGGCAAAAACCCTTTAATAGTTTTGGCCTTTGTGGGACTTTCAACAATTACTAGAGTATGGTCAGTGGGCATCAGATCAATTTTCCTCCTTCTTATCTAACGTACTGAATAGTAAAATGCATAGCCCAAAATGATAAAAAAGGCATATTTTATAACTTCGCTAAAATTAGAGAATCAGATACTGCTTAAAAACAATACATAAATGGGAGAACTTTTTTCTATTCAAATATTCATAAACGCGCCTGCAGAGCTTTTAAATCTCTCCTTAAATGCCAAAACGGTACTTCCAGAAGCTGCTGTCCTCATGGCAATACTAGGGACGCTTTTGGTCGATTTGGCTGGTGAAAAGATTTCAGCTCGATGGTCTCCTCCCATTTGTTACATAGGTCTTGGTTTATCTTTGATATTTCTATTTTTGCAATGGAATGGAGAAATTCAAGAATCTTTCTTGGGAGCATTTGTAGCAGATAATCTTGCTATCGCTTTTAGAGGGGTTATAGCTCTTTCAACTCTGATTTCTTTACTAATTAGTTGGAGATACGCTGAACAAAATGGAAGTCCTATTGGAGAATTTGCAGCAATATTATTAGCTGCCACTCTTGGCGCAATGCTTCTTTGTGGCTCAACTGATTTAGTAAGTGTTTTTGTCTCATTAGAAACTCTCTCAGTTGCTAGCTACCTACTTTCTGGATATCTCAAAAGAGACGCAAGAAGTTCAGAAGCAGCTTTAAAATATTTATTAGTTGGTTCTGCTGCTGCTGCGGTATTTCTTTATGGAGCATCTTTACTTTATGGAATTAGCGGATCTACCAACCTAAAAGACATAGGAGTAACCTTAATCACTGCTCCCACCCCTTTATCTGCATTAGCACTTGTTTTTGTCTTGTCTACTGTTGCCTTCAAGATTGCAGCAGTTCCATTTCATCAATGGACACCAGATGTTTACGAGGGTTCTCCTACCCCAGTAGTAGCTTTTTTATCGGTAGGGTCCAAAACCGCTGGTTTTGCCCTAGCAGTAAGGATTCTTGTGGGGTGTTTTAGCGCTTTTGACACACAATGGAAATTGCTTTTTACCGTTTTAGCAGTTCTAAGTATGTCACTAGGAAATGTTGTAGCGCTAGCTCAAAAATCAATGAAAAGAATGCTGGCTTATAGCTCAATTGGACAAGCTGGCTTTGTAATGATTGGATTAGTTTGCGGAACTGAAGATGGTTTTGCAGCAATGGTTTTATATATGGCGGCTTATCTATTTATGAATCTTGGGGCTTTTGCATGTGTAATACTTTTCTCTATTAGAACTGGGAGTGATCAAATATCAGATTACGCAGGGCTCTACCAAAAAGACCCATTAATCACCTTGGGATTAAGTTTATGCCTTCTTTCTTTGGGAGGAATACCTCCCATGTTGGGATTCTTTGGGAAGATTTATTTATTTTTTGCAGGATGGGCAGATGGTCAGTACTTACTAGTAAGTGTTGGTCTGGTTACATCTGTTATTTCTATTTACTACTACATTTCAGTTATTAAAATGATGGTCGTAACAGAACCTAAAGAAGCTTCAGATGTTGTAAAAACATATCCCTCAATAGAGTGGTCAATCCCAGGGATGTCATCTCTCAGAGTCGCTTTGATTTTTTGTGTTCTAGTAACTGCTATTGGTGGAATTATTTCAAACCCTCTTTTTAATTTGGCTGATAGTGCGGTAAACGGAACGCCATTACTTCAAGAAGCTATTACGCTTGCAAGCAAGAGCTCAATTGGCTAACCAATTCAAATCATTGAAAAAATCTGTAGCTTGTCTTACGAATGTCAATAAGTTTTATGGGGAAGGCTCAGTAAAAGTTAAAGCTCTCGATGACCTAAACCTTGAAGTTTTCCAAGGAGATTATCTTGCGGTAATGGGGGCAAGTGGTTCTGGTAAAAGTACTGCAATGAATATCCTTGGATGCCTTGATCGACCTACTAACGGGACATATAAATTAAATGGAACTGCAGTAGAAAAGTTAGATGATGACATGCTTGCTGATATTAGAAATAAAGAACTTGGTTTTGTTTTTCAACAATTTCATCTGCTTCAAGAAGTTTCAGCACTTGAAAATGTCATGCTTCCTATGATTTACGCATGTGTGCCCTCTATAGAAAGAGAGAAGCGCGCTAAGGAGGCCCTTGATAAAGTTGGCCTTGGAAACAGGATGACCAATCTGCCTAATCAATTATCCGGAGGCCAGCAACAACGAGTCGCCATCGCAAGGGCAATAATCAATCAACCATCACTTTTATTAGCAGATGAACCAACAGGTGCTCTTGATTCCAAAACTACTGAAGATGTTTTAAATCTTTTTGATCAACTTCATAACCAAGGAATAACAATTGTCTTAGTTACTCATGAAGACAATGTTGCACAAAGAGCAAAAAAAGTCGCAAGATTCAAAGATGGGAAGGTAATAGAAATTTCTCAAAATTAATTAATTTCAATCATTTTTAAATTGCCAATGATTTTTCTTTACCTTCCTTAATCACAAGCAATCTGCCATTTGAATCGATACCTTTAATGTCCCATTGAAAACCACTTTCTTTGTCAAAGTATTTCTTTGACCACAATCTTTGTTCAATTTGACTGCAAATAAATTTTTGATCATCTAAAAAATCTAAAGACCTTTCTAATGCAAATAAAATTTCAGATGACCAAAAATTTATATTCATCTTTTCATTACCAACAATTTGTTTTAGCGAAATCCCCTCTTTGGGAACATTATTAAAAACATTCAAGCCGACTCCGACTCTAAACAATCTAAGTTCTCCTCCTCTGGAAAATAATCTAGGTAAAATTCCAGCTAACTTTTTACCATTAAACAATAGATCATTTGGCCATTTTATTTTGACATCAACCCCTTCCCTCTCAAATCTTTCAACCATTGCTAAAGCTACAGCTAATCCGTAAAGCTCAGAATTATTCGTTTGGATCCCTTCCCTATTAATAGCTGCACTAACCCACACACCTCCCCTTGGTGAATGCCAATTTCGACCAAGTCGCCCTTTCCCATATTTTTGAGAAGAGGCAAAAATTGCTTTTGGCCGATCTTTCCTAACTGGTTCCTCAGCAATCCACTTTGATAGTTCTATTTCTGTACTTGCACAAATAGGTTTCCAAATCAATCTCCAAGATCTCATGGATGACTGCTTTAATTTCTGATATCGATAAATGCCACCTACACCTCTAAAGAGTTTTTTATTACTCATTTTTCTAAGTTATTTGTTCTTGCAAAAAGATCAAGAGTTATCCATTGAATTTTTCATCTGCTCTAATTCAACTTCCACTTCTTTAATTTCTACTGTCTTTACTTCATTATCATTTAGGTCAGATGGGGGCAAAGCTACTGCCTCAACTCCAGATTTCAATTGACTCCTCAAGGTTTCTAATTCTATTTCAATCTCATCGCCCCCTTCTAGTGCTGCAAACTTACTTTCTAGATCTTCGCCAGCCAACTCGAATGCTGCCTGACCAGAGGCTTCCAATGCTTCTACTTTATCTTCCATTCTTTCAAAGGCGGCCATAGCCGACTTACTACCTAAATCTCCTACAGCACTTTGAATTTTCTGTTGAGCTTTAGCTGCCTGAGCTCTTGCTTTAAGCATATCTTTTTTAGTTCGAGCCTCCGCAATCTTTCTTTCTAATAACAAAAGACTTTTCTTTAGTTTTTCAACTTGACCGTTTTGTGCTTGAAGCTGAATTGATAAAGATTCAAAAGATTCTTGAAAAGTTTTTTTTCTACTTAAAGCTTCTCTAGCTAGGTCTTCTTCTCCTTTTTTTAATGCTAATTCAGCTCTTGAGAACCAATTTTTAACTTGATCTTTTGATTGAAGTGCTTGATTCTCTAATCTTTTTTGACTTGCAATAGCCATAGCTACCGCTTGACGAAGCCTCACTAAATCTTCTTGCATATCAGCTACAGACTGATCAAGTATTTTTATTGGATCTTCTGCATCACTAACAAAAGCATTTAGATTTGCCCTTAGCAAGCGACTTAACCTGTCTAATAATCCCATCAGGAAGTTTTTATGCAATCTAAAAAATATTAGCTAGATTTAAGCACTAACTCATCAATCGTGTCTATTTAAAATTGATTTCAGAAGACTCAAAACATAAAACAAAAAGAGATCCATCAATATATACATGCCTTGAAGAAATTAAGGCCTCTTGGAAAGGAAATGTAGGAGGACTTATACAAGATTGGGTAGAAATAGCTGGGCAGCAACTCTCATCAAATTGCACACCTCTTAATATTCAAAATAAAATCCTAACGATTGGAGCAAGCCATCCTCAGTGGAGACAAGCCCTACAATACAACCGTTTGGAGTTAATAGACTCATTAAAAAAGCATGGATATCAAATAAGAGAAATACGAATTAGGCAACATTATCCAATTAATTTAGTCTCTAGAGAAAGTGAAAAAGAAATATGGGAAAAACACCCAAGTAGAACTGATAAGAATGGAATTATAAATTGTCCCAATTGCAGAGTGCCGTCTCCTAAAGGCGAAGTTAAATTATGGGGTAAATGTTGTTTTTGCAGAAGAAAAGAATTAAGAATCGACTGAGAAAATTAACTTTAAGCTGAAAGTAATAAAATGCCCATCTGACCCATTGCTAGTGTCTTATACTCTGCTTTTTTAAATCCTGCAGAAAGTGCCAATTTGATTTGTTCAGATCCTGGCGGAAAGTTAACTAAACTTTTTTTTATATATGAATACTCTTTCCCTAAACCGAAGACTGAAGCAATTGGGACTACATACATACTTAAATAAATCTTCTGAAAAAGTCTCTGAATATAGCCATCTTGAATAGATCTAAAATCTAAGATTCCAGCTCTACCTCCTCGTTTTAAAATTCTAAAAGCCTCTCTAAGCCCGGCCTCAGGACTTGAAAGATTCCTCAAGCCATAGCCTATCAAAAGGCCATCGAAGTAATCTGATGGCAGATTTGTTTCAATAGCATCTCCATGAATCCATTCAATTGAAGAATGTTTTTTTCTTGACCTTTCTCTAGCAACTAATAATGCTTGAAAAGCTGAATCTAACCCAGTTATATTTTTAGAACTTTTCATATAACTAGCTAAAAGTATTGACATGTCTCCAGTACCACAACAAAGATCTATCCATTTTTCTCCATAGGTCGGATTAAGAATATCCAACAATTTTCTTTTCCATAATCTATGCAATCCAAAACTAAATATGTCATTTAAGAAATCATATTTTGAAGAAATTGAATTAAACATTTCTTCTATAGCTTTAGTATTGCCAGGCTTCATATCAATCTAAAAAAAGAAACAACTCGGATCTAATTATTAATAAGTAAATAATATTTTACATCCTAAAATGGGATATTTGTCATTCAATTGGTCTAATAGGTAAATTTTCCTTAATTAAATATTCTTTTATTTCTCCTATTGTTAATTTTCCATCATGCAATAAAGAAGCTAATAAAGCAGCTGAAGATTTACCAAGAGTAAAAGCCTCTTTAATATGTCTTAAGCAACCCGCTCCTCCTGAGGCTATTACTGGAATTGGTACTTTCTCAGAAATACTTTTAGTTAATTCTATATCATAACCATTTTGAGTCCCATCACCATCCATGGAAGTCAATAAAATCTCACCTGCACCAAGCTTAAAGACTTTCTCTGCCCATTTCATTACATCCAAACCAGTATTTTTTCTTCCCCCACTCACATAAACTTCCCACTTATTAGGAAACTCTTTGCTCCTTTTTGCATCTATTGCAACCACAATACATTGGTTCCCAAAACGATTTGCAGCTTGAGCAATTAATGAAGGCTCATTAACAGCACTAGAATTTAAACTAACTTTGTCAGCTCCTGCTCTCAATAATTCATTTATTCCATTAAGTGAACTTATCCCTCCTCCAACAGTAAAAGGAATCGTGACAGCTTCAGATGTTCTTCTGACCATATCAACCAAAGTAGATCTTTTTTCGTAAGTAGCTGTTATATCAAGGAAGACCAATTCATCAGCTCCAGCCTTGCTATATCTACATCCCAGCTCAACTGGATCACCTGCATCACGCAATCCAACAAAATTAACCCCCTTAACCACTCGTCCGTTTGAAACATCAAGACAAGGAATCAATCTTAAAGCAACCATGATTTTTAAACAGAGGAACTGTTAAGGTGCCCGGAATTAAGTATTTAAATTCCATGGCTAAGCCGACCTCCCTTTCAAGGATAGGTTCAAAAATTAAGATTAATATTGAACGTGTAAGAGATCGCATACCTTCTTATTTGATAGACCAACTATCAGAAGACCCTAGAGGGACTGTAATTGATTACAAGATGACTGATGGCATAGGTGGCATTGGGGTAGTAATCAAGATGAATGATGGTAGCAAACACTGGTTTTTTGAAGATGAAGTTTCTTAACCCTGAGGCTAAAAAGTGAGTGATGCTAGGCAACTCCTGGGAATAAAGGGAGGTTCAGAAACAACCAACATATGGAAGCTTCGTTTACAATTAATGAAGCCCATCACATGGATTCCATTGTTATGGGGAGTCATTTGTGGAGCAGCCGCCAGTGGTAATTACCACTGGGAATTAAGCAACGTACTTGCTTCAGCAAGTTGCATGTTTATGAGTGGACCTCTTCTAACTGGTTACACTCAAACAATTAATGATTACTTTGATAGAGAAATAGACGCAATAAATGAACCTAATAGACCAATACCCTCAGGAGCAATTTCCCTTTTTCAAGTCAAACTTCAAATTTTGGTTCTTCTAATAGCAGGGCTTGGAGTTGCATACTTATTAGATTTATGGGCCCATCATGAAATCCCTTCAGTACTTCTTTTGGCATTAGGTGGATCTTTTGTAAGTTATATTTATTCAGCACCACCTTTAAAACTCAAGCAAAATGGATGGCTTGGGAATTATGCACTTGGAGCAAGTTATATAGCTCTTCCTTGGTGGGCAGGACAGGCTCTTTTTGGCCATTTAACTTGGACAACTGCTTTACTTACACTTGCCTATAGCTTATCAGGATTAGGAATTGCTGTAATAAACGATTTTAAAAGCGTGGAAGGGGATAAAAGCCTTGGGCTTGAATCACTTCCTGTTGTTTTTGGAATAAAAAATGCAAGTCGTATTAGCGCAGGAATGATAGATATCTTTCAATTAGCTATGGTAATAGTTTTAATAACTATCGGGCAACATCTTGCATCTGTTATTCTCGTGTTACTTATAATCCCTCAAATAACTTTTCAAGATATATGGCTCTTACGAGATCCACTAAGTTTTGATGTTAAATATCAAGCAAGTGCACAACCTTTTCTAATTTTAGGAATGCTTGTAACGGCTATAGCGATAGGACATAGTTCCTTAATTAGTTTATAAATTTAGTTCTTAAATTTAAATATCATTATTTTTAATTTGAAATTTTATTTAAAACTGCAATGTAGAAACCATCACCATTATCTTCTTCTCCAGGCCAAATTTGCTTCTCATATTCTAATAAAAATTTTGAATCTATTTTAAGAAAATTCTTAATCTGATTAGAATTCTCATCAGGGTGAATAGTACAAGTTGAATAGACCATCTTACCACCATCTTTCAATAAAGGTGCCAAAGATTTGAGTAGCTGGCTTTGAAGCTTAACAAGCTCCTGAATATGATCTTTATTCATTCTCCATCTTGCGTCAGGATGACGCGCAAGAGTGCCCAAGCCAGAGCAAGGAGCATCTATTAGGATGCGATGAAAACAAGCTTCCCATTCAGGATTCTCATCTAACAAGTCATTAGAATTGGCAACCAAAAGTTGCAAACACGTAGTCCCAAGCCTCTCTGAGTTAGCCAATATTTTTTTAGCTCTTAGAGTGGATCGATCAACAGACCAAATTTCGCCCTGATTATTAATTAATTCAGCGATGTGTGTTGACTTACCACCAGGAGCCGCACAAGCATCAAGGATCTTTTCTCCAGGCAAAGCCCCTAGTAATGGGGCAATTAGCTGTGAAGATCTATCTTGAACACTCCATTTCCCCTCTGCATAACCAGGCCAATTTTTAGGTTCGCCAACACCAGCAGAGACCTCCAATCCGTATGGACAATTTGGAATCAATTGATTTTTAATGCCACAAGAATCAAAACTTTCTTTGATTTCTTTTAAATCTGCTCGTAATTTATTTACTCTTATATCAATAGGGCTAACAGTATTGAAAGCTTTAGCTATCTCATAAGCATCATCCACGCCTTTCCAATCAATTAATTCATCGGTCAACCAAACAGGTAAAGATTCGTTCTTCGCTAATTCTAAGCTCAGATTATTTGATTTAGGCAGTTGAAGCCCTTTCTCTTTACTTCGAAGAGCAGATCGAAGGATGCCATTAACAACAGGAGCAAGCTTTTTCAACTGATGAGTTTTCGCAAGCTCAACCGTTGTATTAATTGCCGCAGCTGGAGGTATTCGCTCCATTTTAAAAATTTGATAAAGGCCAAGATGCAATAGCCATCGCAATAATGGAGGTTGTTTTTTGGCCGATACCTTTCCTAAAAAGTCAATCCAACAATCCAAGAAATATCTTTGACGAATTGCTCCATAAGAAAGTTGAGTTATCAAAGCTTTATCTATCGACTTAAAAGAATAAAGATTAAAAATTCTTTCTAAAGCAACATCTGCGAATGCTCCACCTCCTACTGCCTGGATAACTTCCCAAGCAGCTTTTCTTGCATCTATTCCTTTTTTGGATGACAGTTTTTTATTCAAAAGCAATCATGTCAAATCGATTAACAATAATCGATTAATTAATAATTTAATCTCAAAAATCTCAAAAGCCATTTATTACTATGATTCTCAGGAAACTAGCCGGAGATAGGACAACCAAGAATGTGTAACATAAGATACT
>QCHM01000017.1 GCA_003279615.1 Prochlorococcus sp. AG-402-B19 | reverse complement strand
AGGGATTGATTTATAGAGGAGAGTATTTAGTAAATTGGTGCCCTGCTTCTGGTTCGGCTGTAAGTGATTTAGAAGTTGAAATGAAAGAAGTAGATGGACATCTTTGGCATTTTAGATATCCGGTAGTTACATCATCTTTATCACGTGCAAAACAAATTAGTTATTTAGAAGTGGCGACTACACGTCCAGAGACGATGCTTGGTGATGTTGCAGTTGCTGTGAACCCATCAGATGAGAGGTATAAAGATCTCATAGGGGAGAAACTTACTTTACCCCTAGTTGGCAGAACTATTCCCATTATTGGAGACCCTCATGTAGATAAGGACTTTGGGACTGGCTGTGTAAAAGTTACTCCTGCTCATGATCCTAATGATTTTGAGATAGGTCAGAGACATAACTTGCCTCAAATAACAGTCATGACTAAAAAAGGAACCATGAATCATAATGCAGGCAAATTTGAAGGCTTAGATCGTTTTGAAGCTCGTGAAGCTGTTATTGACTCTTTAAAGGAGATTGGTCTTTTAACTAAAATAGAAGCTTATAAACATAGTGTGCCTTTTTCTGACAGAGGGAAAGTACCAGTAGAGCCATTACTTTCAACTCAGTGGTTTGTTAAAATGGACCCTTTAGCAAATAGTTGTTCTGAATTTTTTGAGAAAGGACAACCTAAATTTATTCCTAATCGATGGTCAAAAGTTTATCGAGATTGGTTAACTGATATCAGAGATTGGTGTATTAGTAGACAATTATGGTGGGGACATCGTATTCCTGCTTGGTTTGTGGTTAGTCAAACAGATAATAAAGTTGTTAATGAAACGCCGTATATTGTCGCACGATCAGAAGATGAAGCTAACAAATTAGCACGAGAACAATATGGAGATTCAGTCAAAATTGAGCAAGATGAAGATGTTCTAGATACATGGTTCTCTAGCGGATTATGGCCTTTTTCCACATTAGGTTGGCCTGATGAAACTCATCCCGATTTTCAACGTTGGTATCCCACAAACACTCTAGTGACTGGCTTTGACATTATTTTCTTTTGGGTAGCAAGAATGACAATGATGGCTGGAGTCTTTACGGAGAAGATGCCATTTTCTGACGTCTATATTCATGGACTTGTTAGAGATGAGCAAAATCGAAAGATGAGTAAAAGTGCAGGAAATGGTATTGATCCTTTACTACTAATAGAAAGGTATGGAACTGATGCGTTGAGGTTTGCTCTTGTTCGTGAAGTTGCCGGCGCGGGTCAAGATATACGTCTTGACTTTGATCGTAAAAATCAAACATCAGCAACGGTTGAGGCCTCTAGAAATTTTGCTAACAAGCTTTGGAATGCAACTAGATTTGCTCTTATCAATCTTGAGGATCAAGATTATGAAAGTTTGGAGAAATATGATTTATCGCAGTTGCAATTATCAGATAAGTGGATTTTATCAAGACTTGCTCGAGTCAATCGTGAGACAGCTCATCGATATGAAAATTATGCTTTAGGAGAGGCAGCTAAGGGATTATACGAATTTGCTTGGAATGATTTTTGTGATTGGTATTTAGAACTAATTAAACGTCGATTGAATAGATCAGCAAATCTTTCTGCCGATGAATTATTAGATCAAAAAATAGCGAAAAGCATCTTATACAAAGTTCTAAGTGATCTTTTGATTATGCTGCACCCTTTAATGCCTCATCTGACAGAGGAGCTTTGGCATGGATTAACAGGTTTAACTGAAGATCAATTTCTAGCTTTGCAGCCTTGGCCAAAATTAAATGAAAAAGATTTGAATATTGATTTAGAGAGTTCTTTCTCTGATTTATTTGCATCTATTAGATTGATTCGCAATCTACGAGCAGTTGCTGGGTTAAAACCCTCACAAAAAGTTCCTGTTATGTTGGTCTCTGGTAAGGAAGTCTTGCAAAATACTCTCAAAACATCAATTAATGATATTGCTGTTTTGACTAAGGCTAAGGAAGTTCAAATATTATCTCCAGAGCAAGCAAAATCATTACCTTCTATGAAAGCTTTAGCAGGTGTAAGTGGAGAGCTAGAGGTAGTTCTTCCTATTGAAGGATTGATAGATATAGCTTCTTTACGATCCAGGCTTGAAAAAGATTTAAATAAAGCACAAAAGGAAATTGTAAGTCTCTCTGGACGTCTAGCAAATAAGAATTTTGTTGATAAAGCCCCCAAAGAGGTTGTTGAGGAATGCAGAGCAAACTTAACGGAGTCAGAAGCGCAAGTCCGCCTAGTAAAAGAGCGTCTAATGGGATTGGATTGAACTCTATAAACTATCTATGTCTTACAACTTAGAAACTCTGGTTAATAATTTCATTCCTTTTTTAAGTAGCTCTTTTGGAATTTTCTTTTTTGCTTTGTTGTATGTTGTGTGGGTGTCTTGTTTGTTGCCAGGCTCATGGCTTTCCATGTTGTCTGGCTTTCTTTATGGCACCTGGCTTGGAAGCTTGGTTGTTTTTGTAGGTGCTTTTTTTGGAGCTCATCTAACTTTTTATTTAGGGAGAACTTTTTTAAAAGAATGGGCTCAAAAAAAAGTCTCAGATTTTCCAAAAGTTCAAATAATGGAGAAAGCTGTTAAACGCGAGGGCCTAAAAGTCATTCTTCTCACAAGACTTTCTCCTCTTTTTCCATTTGGCTTGCTTAATTTTACATATGGCTTGAGTGAGGTGAAAGTTCGTGATTTTACGCTTGGAATGTTTGGTATTTTGCCTGGAACAATTTTATATTGCAGCTTAGGTTCTTTAGCACTCAAAGTTTCAAATTTTAGTGATGTACTCTCAGGAAGATCTGATACTAGTTCATTTATTTGGAGCTTAATTAGTATTTTGTCGACTATTTTAGTTGTTATTTTAGTTTTACGTTCAATAAAAAAAATAAATCAGGATTCTCAATCATTAGATTAATCATCAGCTTTTAAATTCCAATCTTCAATCGCTGCAAATACGATAAACCAATAAAGTCTCATGCGATTAAATATACCTTTTTTAGAAGCAAGCATCTCATATTTTGCGCGTCCACATTCTGTTTTGATTAAAGAAAAGATTTGATTCTTATCCATTTTTAAATTCTAATTATTTTTATAATAATAGCCTGAATTCATTTTCGTTAATTATTTTTACTCCAAGCTCTTGTGCTTTTTTAAATTTACTCCCCGCTTTTTCTCCTGATAATAAGAAATCAGTTTTTTTACTAATTGAAGAACTGACTTTTCCTCCAGCATTTTCTATCAATTCTTTTGCTTCATCTCTTGTAAGCGAATTCAAAGTTCCAGTTAAGACAAAAACTTTGTCACGAAAAATATTTGATTGGCTTGAATTATAGTTTGAATCTAAACTTTCTTTTAGAGAAAATCCAATTGCTTTTAATTCTTTAATTAAGGTTTGATTATTAGAATCATTAAACCACTTAATTATTGAATCTTTCATCTCAGTTCCAAATCCATAAATATTGGATATATTTTCAGGTGCCTCCTTTGCAATAATATTAAGTTCTTCGATACTTTGAAAGTTTTTTGAAAGAGATTTAGCATTCGCTTCACCTATGTGAGGTATCCCTAAACCATAGAGCTGTTTGTGCCAATTTTTGTTTTTAGACTTGTTAATCTCTATTAGTAAGTTATTTGCAGATTTTTCACCAAATCTTTCAAGTTTTAAAAGGGAATCAACTTCAAGTTTGTATAAATCTGTGATTGACTTTACATATCCTTCATTTACTAATTGATTAATTATCTTTTCACCTAATCCTTCTATGTTCATTGATCCTTTACTGACCCAATGACGTAAAAGACCTTTTAATCTTGCTGGGCATATAGAATTACTACATCTTGTTATTGCTTCGTTTTCTTCTTGAATTAACTTGGAATCACATGCGGGGCAGTTTTGAGGAAACTCTACTAATTTTGAATCAACTATTCTAAATTCTTTTATAACTCTAATAACTTCAGGAATAATTTCTCCAGCTTTTCGAACAATTATGGTGTCTTCATAATGAAGATCTAAAGAGGCAAGTCTTTTTGCATTATGAAGAGTCGCACGATTCACAGATGTTCCTGCAAGCTCTATCGACTCAAACTCTGCCACAGGTGTAACAGCACCAGAACGTCCTACTTGGAAAATTAATTTTTTTAATTTAGTCGCTTTTTCTTCTGCTGGATATTTTACAGCTATGGCCCATCTTGGAGCTTTATTTGTAGATCCTAAGGTATTTTGTATATTAAATTTATCTATTTTAACTACTATTCCGTCCGTAGCATAAGCTAAAGAATTTTTTTCAATTTCCCAATACTTATAATAGCTATTTGCTTCATTTAAGTTTTTTTTCCTTTCATATTTAGTATTAATTTTAAAACCAATATTTCTTAAAAATTCAAGTGATTCAGATTGAGAATTTGGTTTTTTTAAATTGCTATCAGTTGGCTCCCAATTCTCTGGTAAATAAAGACTATATGCGAAGAAGTCAAGTTTTCTAGATGCAACTATTTTGGGATCTAATTGTCTTAACGTTCCTGCGCAAGAGTTTCTAGGATTTGCAAAGAGTGGTTGATCAGTATTTTCCCTCTCAATATTGAGTTTGTTAAATATATTATTCGGCATGAAAGCTTCGCCTCTAATTTCAATCCAAGAGGGTGGATTTTTTAATAATAAACGTAAAGGTATTGTAGAAATTGTTCTTATATTTGTAGTGATATCTTCTCCGGTTTTTCCATCTCCACGAGTTGCTGCTCTAGTTAAAATACCATTTTCATATCTTAGTGAAATAGCATTGCCATCAATTTTTAATTCACATATTAGTTCTGGATTATCAACTTCCAGAATATTTTGATTGTCTGAAACTATTAATTTTCTGATCCTTTCATACCATGCTTTTAATTCATTTATATTAAAAGCATTATCTAGGCTTAAAAGAGGAATATGATGCTCAACATTTTTGAATCCTTTAGAAGGGATACCTCCTAATCTTTGGGAAGGGCTATCATCAGTAATTAAAGATGGGTGGATATTTTCAATTTCAATTAATTCTCTATATAGTTGATCGTAAACAGCATCGTTTATCTCTGGTGCATCTAATACATAGTAAGAGTAATTTGCTTTATTTAGTAAAGCTCTAAGCTCTTTTGCACGTTCATAATGTTGATTCAAGTTTGAATTCACTTGTCACGTTTGCCTTCATTATGTATTGGCTTTCGCAATACGATCTATTTGCCAATTTTCGTTGATTTTAATAAAAGTGAAGTCCAGCGGCATTTCATTTTTCTTATCTTCTGATTTCAAGTTTAGTGTGAGCATTATTTGATTGTCTTCTATTCTTGGACGCCCTGACTTCAAGTTTCTATATCGATTTAATTGCAAGCTACCCAAAAATTTGATGAAGTCCTGTCTATTCACATGTGTTTTATAAGCTTTTGTCGTAAGTCTATATGCACCATCTATTCGGCCTGCTGCAATCTGATCAAAAAACTTTTTCACAAGAGGATTAATGCCTCTAGCACTTATGACGAGTTTAATTGCGTTAAAAGTCCAAAAAAGGAGAAGTGCGCCAACTCCAACCAAGAGAGCTTTTAATCCAATTGCTTTGATAAGAGCACTATCCATTTTTTTAATTCCGTTTAGTTTAAAGATTCTGACTTATTAGCTATGAGATTAGCTTGTTTGTTATTGATAGTCAGACAGAATGTTATCGGAATAATAATGCTATTGGCGTTTATTTTAATTTTTGAATAATTTCATTATTACGGTCTTTCATTAATTGGTTTGAACGCGTTAAATTTAAAAGATGAGCTCGTATAACAATCGTAATCAAATTCGCCAGCGATCTCGAACACCACTTGATCGCAGAATGGATAAATGGATAAAAACAGGGAAACAGGTGGTAGATGGAGTTGCAGGTAATCGTCCTGGTCAAAGAAGGGGAGCGTGGCAAAATAAAGAGAGTTCAGTAAATCTTGAAAAAGTTGGTCGTTGGATGGAAGAAAAAATTGATTGGTTTTTTGAAGACGATGATTGGTTAGATCATGAAGACTTAGATGATGAACCTCTTCAAGAAAGAACAAACAATACCAAAAGACCTTTAAGTGCTATATCCTTAAGAGCTCCTAAAGCCTTACCACCTCAGATTGAGGGAAGGAAAAACAATTCAGATGAACTGGATGAATGGCCAGATGATCAATCGTTTAAATTAAATAAGTGGGAAAGGAAAGATAACTTAATTAAGCAAAATGAATCAGATTTAAACGATTCTTTGATAGGTGAAGGAACCCCTCAAAGAAGAAAAAATATACCAAGATCTAGTCGAAGAAAATACTAGTTGTTGTTAAAAAGCCTTTCTTGGTACTGGTCCTAACCATTTTTCTAGCTTTGGGCTGAAAACTTCTCTAATTACAGTTAATTCTTTTTGTTCACGAAAAAATCGATAATGCCTGCTCCAAAAAGGTCCATCTTCATTGAATTCTAATTTCAGCCAATTGGCATCTACTAAACCCAATCCGTCTACCTCTCTAAAAAGTTCTGAGCGTCCTTGGGTCAGGCTTTTCCAGATAGGTTGATCCTTGTTTCGCAGATGTTTTTCTGCTTCTTGATAATTCCACCAGCTTTCAGCCCATGCAAGTGTTAAGTCTCCACATGTCAGCCAAACTTGTCTTCGAATCAAAGGTGGTTCTAGCTCATTGATTTCTTCTGGTACTCCAGTTTCATTGTTATTTGCCGTTCCCATTGAAATAACCTTTATGGCAACTTCATGTCCTGTTAATAGCTTGAGATGTCTTGTTGGGCTGCCATCACCCAATAGCATTAACTGCCAAGCTCCAGAGAGCTTGTGATGACCTCTCCCTGAAAGAACACTTTCTTTCGATGCTTTCCAAATTACTTCAGGAGAAGGTAATTGAGATTGACGTAAATTCACTGGTATCAATTTTTTATTTGAAGAGAATCTTTTCTTTCAGCTTTTTTCATTTGCTCGATTTTTAACCATACAAGAAGTGCAGTGAGATCAGCTTTGCTCACGCCTGGAAGTTGAGCAGCATGACCAAGGCTTTTTGGTTTTGAAATTGTTAATTTTTCCCTGGCTTCTTTAGATAGTGTTTCTATATTATTGTAATTTAAATTTTGTGGTAATAACTTTTTACTTTGCTGCTTTAATTGATTTATTTGAGCTTTTTGTCTTTCTAAATAACCACTATATTTAATATCTATTTCAACTCCTTCTTCAACATCTAAAGGAATACTTTCACTTGTTAAATTATACTTAATTAAGTCTTTATAGTGAATATTAGTTCTTCTCAAGAAATTTGCTAGGGTTAGTGATCCTTTTATAGGCGTTCCAGTTGAGGAATATATTTCTTTTGCACACTTATCACTTTCTTTAATGCGCTCTTTCTCTAATCTTTCTTTCTCTTGATTGATTAATTCTTGTTTGGTATGAAATATTTTCCATCTTCTTTCATCAATTAAACCTAATTTATAGCCTAGTGGAGTCATTCTTCTGTCAGCATTATCTCCCCTTAGTATTAATCTGTATTCACTTCTACTAGTTAATACTCTGTATGGTTCTTTTAGATCTTTTGTAACTAAATCGTCAATCATAGTTCCTATATAACTACTTTCTCTTTCAAAAATAATTCCTTCTTGATTGTTTACTAATCTTGCAGCATTTAAACCTGCTACTAAACCTTGGGCAGCAGCTTCTTCATATCCTGTAGTTCCATTTAGTTGACCTGCACTATATAAGCCACTGATTCTTTTTGTTTCCAGTGTTGCCTCTAATTGTGTGGCTGGTATGTAGTCATATTCGACTGCATAAGCAGGTCTAAGCATTACACATTTTTGTAAGCCTGGCAGAGTCCTCAAAAGTTCTAATTGTAAGTTTTCCGGAAGTCCAGTTGAGAAACCTTGTACATACATTTCAGGAGTATCTCTACCTTCGGGTTCTAAGAAAATCTGGTGTGAATCTTTATCAGCAAAACGTACAATCTTATCTTCAATGGATGGACAATATCTGGGACCTTTACTATCAATAAAACCTCCATAAATAGGAGTCAAATGAAGATTACTTTTAATAAGTTCGTGAGTTTCTTTTGTCGTTCGAGTGATATGACAACTCATTTGTTCTCCACTTTTCCAGGAAAGAGGATCAAAAGAAAAAAATTTATCTGAAGCATCGCTCAATTGTTCATCTAGTGAGTCAAGATCAATAGTTCGTCTATCCACACGAGCAGGTGTTCCTGTTTTTAAACGATCAGTAGTAAAGCCTAACTTTCTTAATTCTTCGGTTAGCCCCTCAGAGGCCTGCTCTCCAGCTCTACCTGCACTCATGGATTGATTGCCAATCCAAATTCTGCCTCCTAGAAAAGTTCCTGTTGTAAGTACAACTGCTTTTGCATGAAAAATGCTTCCAAAATATGTTTTAACTCCCTTTATGAATCCAATTCTTTCTTGAATTTCTGGAGT
Source organism: Prochlorococcus sp. AG-402-B19 (assembly GCA_003279615.1). Taxonomy (GTDB): domain Bacteria; phylum Cyanobacteriota; class Cyanobacteriia; order PCC-6307; family Cyanobiaceae; genus Prochlorococcus_B. The sequence goes on along the minus strand of QCHM01000017.1, from coordinate 18,167 downwards.
GTATTGTTCAATCTTATGGGGATAATGTTCAATTTCTAACCCAGTAACCATTGCCTCTCTAATCTTTAGATTTGGCGTGTTTTGAAGAATTTTCAGCATTTCATGTGCATATGATCGCTTATCTGTTTGTGCTCTCAATGCTCTAACCGCAGGCCCCCTACTTGCGTTAAGGACTCTTTTTTGAAGAGCTGTTAAATCGGCTAATTTTCCTATTATTCCTCCTAGGGCATCAACTTCATGAACTAATTGACTTTTGGCTGGCCCCCCTACTGCGGGATTACATGGTTGCCATGCGATGCGATCTAAATTGAGTGTAAATAAAGCTGTATTTAATCCTAATCTTGCTGATGTAAGAGCTGCTTCACAGCCTGCATGGCCACCACCTACAACGATTACATCAAAACTTTCATTTGAGGATTTTTCATTAATCATTAATTCACAATCTAGGAAATTAATTTTTTAAACAATTAAGCAGCAAGATTTCTAAATCTAGTGAACTGGGGTTCAAAAAGTAATTTAACTGTTCCAACTGGCCCATTTCTGTGTTTTGTCACGATTACTTCTGTAATCCCCCTATCGGTAGTTTCTGGATTGTAATACTCATCTCGATAAATCATTAGAACTAAGTCTGCATCTTGTTCTATTGAGCCAGATTCACGCAGATCGCTAAGCATTGGTCTTTTATTTGTTCTTGATTCAACTCCTCTGCTTAATTGAGATAACGCTATTACAGGGACTTTTAGTTCTCTTGCCATACCCTTTAGACCTCGAGTGATTCTTGAGATTTCTTGAACTCGATTATCAGGCGAAGTGCCTTCCATAAGTTGCAGATAATCAATCACAATGAGCCCAAGTTCTTTACCTTGCTCAGCAATTAAGCGTCTGCATAACGACCTCATCTCAAGGACACTAGAATTTGGTTTGTCATCAATAAATATTGGTAATTGACCAAGTGTATTAATGCCTTGACCAAGCAAAGGCCATTCATCTTGTTGTAATCGTCCTGTTCTTAATCTACTGCTTTCAATACCTACTTCACTTGATAGCAGTCTGTAAGTCAGTTGCTCTTTACTCATCTCAAGACTAAATACACAAACAGGTAAGTCGTGTAGTTGAGCTACATTTTTCGCAAGATTCAGAACAATTGAAGTTTTTCCCATTGCTGGTCTTCCCGCCACAATTATGAGATCACTTCTTTGAAGTCCTTGTGTCATTGCATCCAAATCGTAAAAATTGACTGGAATGCCTGCAACTGATGTGCCTAGTGACCTGCTTTCTATTTCATTAAAAGTGCTCGTCAGAATTTCTGCAGTAGGTGTCAAACCTTTTGAAGGCTTCTCTTGGCTAATAGCAAAAATCTTTTGTTCAGCTTGATCAATAGCTTCTTCCATTGGGAGACTTTGATCAAAACCTAATTTGATTACATCATTACCAGATTTAATTAATTGTCTGCGCAGAAATTTATCGCTTATTAATTTTGCAACTTGTTCAATTGAAGCAGTTGATGTCACTCTCTCAACTAGTTCAACTAATCGATTATTTCCTCCAACTTTTTCTAAAGAATTTGTGTCTGCCAGCCAAGCGCTCATAGCTGTCAAATCTGTTGGTTTACCTTGGCCATGAAGCATTAAGGCAGTTCTATATATCTCTCGATGTGCAGATATGTAAAAAGCTTCAGCTTGTAGTAGATCTGCAATACGCCCAATTGCGTCAGGATCTAACAAAATACCACCGAGAACAGATTCCTCTGCTTCCAAATTTTGTGGTGGTATTTGTTCAGGTTGAGCTTCAAAACGAGGCTTATCAATCTTGGAATTATTAAAGGCTCCAAAATCTTTAGTTTGTTTTGAAAAGTCCCCGTTATTTGAAGAGGGGGTGCTGATCATTTATTGCTTATTGGACAAGGACTCTTACTTTGGCTTGTTCAGCTCAAGATGCAACTATTAGTAACTTGTAACTTCAAGGTTTATTTCAGCATTGACTTCGCTATGAAGCTTGATTTGCACTTTATATTTACCAACACCATGGATTTCGGGGACAGATATGTCTCTACGATCTATTTCCTTTTTGGTAGCCTCTTTTACTACCTCAGCGATATCTCCATTTGTCACAGTTCCAAATAACACTCCATCTTCTCCTACTTGTTTTTTAACAGTAAACCTTCCAATAGTTGTAAGAGCTGTTTGGAAATCAATTGCTTCTTGTTTTTTAGCAGCCTCTTGTTCCGCTTGTTTGGCTCTTCTATATTCAACTTGTTTTAAAACAGTTGGAGTTACTGGTAAAGCTTTTTTGTTGGGTAATAAAAAGTTTCGTGCAAAACCAGGAGCTACCTCAACAAGGTCTCCATCTTTACCAAGACTTTTAATGTCTTCACTCAGAACAACTTGAACTCGCTTAGCCATGGATTGAAAATGATTTAATACTATTTAATCTTCTTGATAATATTACGATGCGATAGGGAGCCTAATTTTTTTAGCTAACCCTATTGCTTTTAAAAAACGAATATGTTGCCAAGTTAAATCTATTTGGTTTCGTTGAAGACCATGCTTGGCTGAGTTAGGGAAAGCATGATGATTATTGTGCCAACCTTCTCCAAATGTTAGTGCTGCTACCCATTTATTATTTTTTGAATTGTCTCCACTTTCATAGGCCGTAGTACCCCAACAGTGAGTTGCTGAATTTACGAGCCAAGTGATGTGATATACAAAAACTAATCTTAGAGGAATTCCCCATAGGACCATTGCCCATCCACCAACACCAGCTGATTGACCAATTAAAAAAAGTGAAGCGCCCAAAGGGATTTGCAAAAGGAGAAAATTTTTATTTAAGAAGCGATAATAAGGATCTTTTATTAAATCTCCAGACAGTCTTGGTACTGCTTTCATTGCGGGTACATCCTCAAACATCCATCCCATGTGACTCCACCAAAAACCTTTATTACTGTCATGATGATCAGCTTCAGTATCAGAAAAAGTATGATGATGCCTATGAAGACCAACCCAGTCAATTGGACCATGTTGGCAACTTAATGCTCCACAAGTTGCAAAAAATCTTTCAAGCCATTTTGGAACTTGAAAAGCACGGTGAGAAAGAAGTCGATGATATCCCGTAGTTACACCCAAACAAGCGGTTACCCAATACAAGAAAATAAATCCTGAAAATGCTTGCCAACTCCAAAATTTAGCTTGCAAGGTGAATATTGTTAAAGCATGTATCGTGAACATGAATATAACTGTTCCCCATCTTTTTCTAGCTCTTTGGAGCTGAATCCGCCTTGGGACGTGTCCCTGTAGCTTCCGGGACGCAGCCATAGCTTTATCGGCAGCAATTGGTTGTTTTAATGGAGCCGAAGCCTCGATTAAACTTGAAACCATTAGTGATCCGTCTACTTGGCGTATATAATATACGATAAGGATCCTAATCAGGTCTATTTGCCAATCTCGAACGTGATTTGTGACCTCTAGTTTTCGTGATCAACTGGCTGCAGGTAGAAGAGCGATGGCTCATTTGGTCCATGTATGGCATGAGCGCAATGGATGGTCTCATAAAGTTCTTCCTGCATTGGCTGAATGTTTGGATTTAGGGAGGGTGCATAGTTCTCAAATTTCAAATTTAAGAAATGGAAAGCTTGTATCTCCTAGTCCTGAAGTGTTTTTTGCTTTGGGTAAAGTAAATCAAGTGCTTTCTCGTGGTTTAGAAAATATTGAAGGTCAAATTTCATCTGTTCAACCGGAGTTGTATCGATCACTTCAAGAATCAGCTATTGCTGTTGAAGCTAATAATGGGAATCCTCTTTCTGCAGGTGACTTTTTTGAGATTTTTGTTGGATTAGCTTCTTTACCTTCTTCCTTTGATTGGTTTATTGAGGACACTGAGGCATCAATTCTAAGTGCTGCTCTAGCGGATTATTTGTGTAAAGGAAGGTCTTGGAGGATTTGTAGAGAACAAGTAATGGCGGCATATCCAGTTAGTAAAAAACAACGAAGAGAGAGGTTCGCAGCTGTTATGGCCGGTTTAAAAGATTACACAGCTGAGGAACTAGATGGTGAATTATTAGATTTACATGCAACTAATAAATTATTAAATACAAATAACTTGCAAGGTGCGGATGACTTTTTGGAGAATTTACGTCAAAGAGGCTTATTGCTTAAAGATCAAGAAAAATTGGAAATTATTTTTTCAGATTAATTTTTAAAATTACTTATGATCAATATAAAAATTCAATATTATGAAAGATCTTGCTAAAAATTTTGTTGATAAGATAGAAAAAAAATTATATTTATCAATCACAGAAAAGACAAACAGTGTGTCATTTAAATTAGAAAAAGTATTAAAAGCTTTTTCTAATTTAAATTTAAATGTTCAACATTTCTCATCCCTAACAGGATATGGACATGACGATTTAGGTAGAGATACTATTGATAAAATCTTTGCAAATATTTTAGACGCAGAGAAAGCAGCAGTAAGATTACAACTTGTAAGTGGAACTCATGCTATTGCCTCGTCTTTGTTTGGGGTTTTAAGGCCAGGAGATAATTTATTAGCTATTACTGGTAGACCATATGAATCATTAGAAGAAGTAATTGGTTTAAGGGGAAGTGGGCAAGGATCATTGATTGAGTTCGGGATTTCTTATGAAGAAATATCTTTAAAAGAAAATGGTCATATTGATTTTTTAGCTTTAGAGAAAGCTTTAAAGAAACCTAGGAAATTAATTTTCATACAACGTAGTTGTGGATATACATGGCGTCCATCTTTGAGTATTGATATCATTCAACAAATTTGTGATTTATGCCATAAGATTCAACCAAATTGTATTTGTTTTGTTGATAATTGTTATGGGGAATTCGTAGAGAATAGAGAACCTACGTCCGTAGGTGCAGATTTGATTGCCGGTTCTTTAATAAAAAATTTAGGAGGAACTATTGTTCCGACTGGTGGTTACATAGCTGGAAAAGCCATTTTAGTTGATAAAGCTTGTTGTCGTTTAACTGCTCCAGGTATTGGGCCTGAAGGCGGGATTACTTTCAATCTAAATAGAATTATTTTGCAAGGACTTTTTCTTGCGCCTCAAATGGTTGCAGAGGCCCTTATAGGTTCAGAGATCATCTCGTCTTCATTTAGTGAATTGGGGTTTGAAGTATTGCCAACACCAGGTTCTATACGCTCTGATTTAATCCAAGTCGTAAGAATTGGTGATCCAAAAATTTTACAAATGATATGTAGGTCTTTTCAGGAGAAATCGCCGATAGGTTCTTTCCTAGATCCCATTCCTGCCTCAATGCCAGGATATGAAAATAGCTTAGTTATGGCTGGTGGAACTTTTGTCGATGGTAGTACGAGCGAATTTTCAGCTGATGCTCCTATGAAGCCTCCATTTGATCTGTTTATTCAAGGAGGAACACATCGCTCTCATGTCAAAATTGCTTTGATTCATGCATTATCGAATTTATTTCAGGCAGGATTTATAAAATTGCCCCAGAATGGTTAAGCGTTTTTCGTTTTGACGCAATGACTTTTTCCTTCCCAGATTATTTTCGTTTTGCTGATAGTCATGAATATGCTTTTGTTGATGATGATTTAGTACGCATTGGTATTAGTGCATTTGCGGTAGATCAGTTAGGAGATATCGTTTTTGTTGATCTTCCAGAAGCAGGGACTTCAATAACGAAAGGAGAGAGTTTTGGTTCAGTTGAATCCGTAAAGGCTGTTGAGGATATGTATGCTCCAGTTAGTGGAGAAATTGTTGATGCAAACAATTCTGTTCTAGCAAGTCCAGAAGAACTTCAAAATGATCCACATGGTGAAGGATGGTTGTTACTGATACGAGCTGATAATCATGATGAATTGCAAGAGCTTATGGATTCTGAAACTTATTCAAAGAAGATTTCTGCATAAAACTTCATTGAATAATTTTTCTTGCAACAAATTAGGAAAATTTTCTCTACACTTACCTTCTCTCTAATAACTTTATTTGCTTGTGCTTGAGAACAAGCTCATGTTAAAAGCAGAATTAAAGGATTTCACTTTTAAGTCTCGCCACATAGGTCCCAGTAGCAAAGATGAAGCTTTGATGCTTCAACTTCTTGGATATAAAAATTCGGAAGAATTTATTTCTTCTGTAATACCAAATGAAATTTTCGATTTAGAACATCAAGGTGCTTCTATACCTGATGGATCTGATCAAAATCAGGCTTTAAAAGAAATAAAGATCATTTCTAAGAAAAATGTTGAATATCGTTCGCTTATTGGACTGGGTTATTTCTCATCTGTAATCCCACCAGTCGTGCAAAGAAATGTCCTCGAAAATCCAAATTGGTATACTGCTTACACTCCTTATCAAGCAGAGATATCTCAAGGTAGATTAGAGGCCTTATTTAATTTTCAGACTTTAATAAGTGAATTAACAGGTTTACCAATAGCAAACTCATCTTTGCTTGATGAAGCTACAGCTGCTGCTGAGGCAATGAGTTTGAGCTTCTCTGTTAAAAAAAATAAAAATGCTAATAAATTTTTGGTAGATCAAGAAATTTTACCTCAAACATTTGATGTCTTGAAAACTAGAAGCGAACCTCTAGGGATTCTGCTTGAGAAGTTTGATAACGAAAACTTTAAAGTTGATAACAATGTATTTGGAATATTGATTCAGTTGCCTGGAAAAAATGGTCGTATTTGGGACCCAACCTCAATAATTAAGCAAGTACATAAATTTGATGCTTTGGTGACAGTATCGATTGATCCCTTGGCTCAAGTTTTAATAAAGCCTATGGGTGAATTTGGAGCTGATATTGTCGTTGGCAGTGCACAAAGATTTGGTGTTCCCATTGCTTGTGGTGGGCCACATGCGGCTTTTTTTGCAACTAAAGAAAAATACAAAAGGCAAATACCAGGAAGAATTGTTGGTAGTTCCGTTGATGTAGAAGGCAATTCTGCTCTTAGACTAGCTCTCCAAACTAGGGAGCAACATATTCGAAGAGATAAGGCAACAAGTAATATTTGTACTGCTCAGGTTTTATTAGCTGTTCTTTCTTCTTTTTATGCTGTACATCATGGGCCAGAAGGACTTACAAGAATAGCAAAAAAGATTGTGAAATATAGATCATTTTTTGAATCTATCTTAAATGACTTAGGATATCCTTTAGATTCATATTCAAGGTTTGATAGTGTTGATATTTATTGTTCAGAGGCTTCTCAAATTATTAAATTAGCTGCTGATGAAGGGTATAACTTTAGAGTTCTTCCTATTGGATCATCTGTTTCAAAGGCGACAGGATTTGGGATTACTTTTGATGAATTAACTTGCGAAGATGAATTATTGGATATATATCAAATACTCGCAAAAGTCAAAGGAAAAGATATTAAAAGTCTTACTAATTTTATGAATGAAAAAATATTCATAAGTCAAATACCACTTAGAGAAAAACCATGGCTAGAACAACCGGTATTTAATAAATATCAAAGTGAGACTGACTTGATGAGATATATACATCATTTAGTTTCGAAAGATTTTTCTTTAGTGCAAGGCATGATACCCCTTGGTAGTTGCACAATGAAATTGAATGCAGCTGCGGAACTTTTACCAATTGAATGGAATGAATTTTCCTCTATTCATCCTTTTGCTCCAAGTGATCAATTGGCTGGATTCCACAAAATAATTAATGACCTCGAAAGTTGGCTGGCAACTTTAACTGGTTTCCAGGGAGTTTCTCTTCAGCCAAACGCAGGATCTCAAGGTGAATTTGCTGGTTTACTAGTAATACGCTCATGGCATCATTCTCTTGGAGAGGGGCATAGGAATATTTGTTTAATACCAACAAGTGCTCATGGTACAAACCCCGCCAGCGCTGTTATGACTGGCTTTAAAGTGGTTTCAGTTAAATGTGATGAATATGGAAATGTTGATTTAGAAGATTTAAGGAAGAAATCTAAGCTTCATTCAAGCAATTTGGCTGCATTGATGGTTACATACCCTTCAACGCATGGAGTCTTTGAACCAAATATTCGTGAAATTTGCCAAGTTATCCATCAAGAAGGAGGACAAGTCTATTTGGATGGCGCCAACTTGAATGCGCAAGTTGGTATTTGCAGGCCTGGTGCTTATGGTATAGATGTTTGTCATTTAAATCTCCATAAAACTTTTTCAATTCCTCATGGTGGCGGTGGGCCAGGAGTCGGCCCAATAGCTGTTGCAAGTCATTTGGTTCCTTATCTTCCTGGACATCCAGTAGTTAATTGCGGAGGTGAAAAGGCTATTTCTGCTGTGTCTGCCGCCCCATATGGAAGCGCTGGTATTTTGCCAATTAGTTGGATGTATATTCGCATGATGGGGAGTGAAGGCTTACGCGAAGCTACTTCCACAGCAATTCTCTCTGCTAATTATTTAGCAAAAAGACTGGACCCTTATTATCCAGTTTTATTTAAAGATCCCAATGGCCTAGTGGCCCATGAATGCATATTGGATTTACGACCTTTAAAAACTCAAGTAGGTATAGAAGTTGAAGATGTCGCTAAAAGATTAATGGATTATGGATTCCATGCTCCAACAATAAGTTGGCCTGTCGCTGGAACTTTGATGGTTGAGCCTACAGAAAGCGAGAGCTTATCTGAATTAGATCGTTTTTGTGAAGCCATGATTGGGATAAGAGAAGAAATTGAACAAATAAAATCAGGAAAGATTGATCCTATTAATAATCCTTTAAAACAATCTCCTCATACCCTCCAAACAGTTACATCTGACGATTGGGATAGACCTTATTCTCGACAAGAAGCAGCTTATCCTTTGCATGGTCAGCAAAAGTATAAGTTTTGGCCTTCAGTTTCACGCATCAATAACGCTTATGGAGACAGGAATTTGATATGCAGTTGTCCTTCAGTTAATGATTTCGAAGAAATTAATTCTCTTTAAGACTGGTTAAAACTTGTTTTTTTAGTTAAATTTCAAGCGAAAACCAAATTTCTGGTTTTTTTAGGGTTGCTTTGCAATTTTTTTATTAATCTTTGCAGCATCTTTAATTTATATGGGGACCAAATGAACAACAAAACATCTTGTGATCTTTTAGATCAAATGAAAAAAAAGGATGATTTATCTTTGCCTTCTTTTTCTAATTGCTTTGAATCTGTTTTAAAAAAAGGAGAACTTTTAGAAGTTTCAGGAACTAATGTAGTTAGAGTTCCATTTGGTGTTCGTCAACCTAAGAAACAGAGGCCAGCAAAAGTTTCTACTTGGGCAACTTTGGTATTACCTCTACAATCATTTGACTCTCCTACCCCTCCTCCACATGCCGCGTAATAATTAAGCAGCGATGTTTGATTGGTTTTTTTCGAGTACATCTTCATAATAATTTCTTAATTGCTTTGTAGCTCCTGACCATCCCCATCTTTCGGCTTCTGAACGGGCGGCTTTTCTCATTGCTGTTCGCTCGACTTTGTTTCCTAGTAATTTTTTTGTAGCCTCAATTAAACTGTCTGCCCCATCATTTGTTTCATCTGGATTATACAAGCATCCATTTTCCCCATCTGAAATGATATCTGGGATTCCTCCCTTATTTGCTCCTACAACTGGACATCCAGCAGCCATTGCTTCTAAAAGAACTAATCCCAAAGTTTCTGTACTTGAAGGAAATAAGAAAGCATCGCCAGATGCATAAGCACTTGCCAACTCATTTCCACTTAAATATCCGACAAAAGTAGTAGAGGTTCCTTGGAAAATTTTTTCTAATTGTTGTCTATATGGTCCATCGCCAACAAGAGCTAATCGAGTGTGTGGTAATGCATCAAGAACAGGTTTAATTCTTTCGATTTGTTTTTCCGCTGATAGTCTCCCAACGTATATCAATAAAGACCCTTCATCACTAAAGTTTCCTAGAAGACGAGCCCTCATCTTTTCGTTTCTTAATTCTGGCTTGAAAATATCTGTATCAACTCCTCTTTGCCATAAAGCGGTGTTTTGTATTCCTTTCTCCGAGAGCTCTTGCACCATTGCAGTTGAAGTACATAGATTTAGAGTCGCCTGATTATGAGCAGCTTTTAACAACTCCCATAAAAGAGGCTCTAGCATGCCCATTCCATAATGTTCTAGATACTTTGGTAAATGAGTATGATAACTAGCTACGAGTGGGATATTATTTGTCTTTGCTAGCCAAATACCACCCAATCCAAGTACAGCAGGGTTAACTACATGTATTAGATCAGGTTTAAAGTTTTCTAATTCATCTGAAACACCTGGACCAGGAAGCCCCAATTTAAGTTCTGGATATAGAGGTAAGGGCATTGCAGGAACACCTACAACTTTTGCACCCATGTAGTTTGATGGACAGCCTTCTGGACAAAAAACGGTAACCTGGTCACCCGATTGAACTAAATTTTGAATTGTTTTGGTTAGACGCGTTACTATTCCATCTACTTTAGGTAGGAAGGTTTCTGTAAAAAAAGCTATTTTCACTGAGCTTATCTTTTTTCAAAAATATTGTACAAGCTAGTTAGGTTTAGGATTCATTTATTGCTTTTGCTTGGGTTGTTGTCCACGCAGATACACAAGGTATTCTTTTTAAATCACACCTATCGGAGTATTTCTTTGCAACATCAACAACCTCTGCTAATAGTCCATTATCTAGAGTTGTTGGATCTAATCCAAGTTCAATAAAGCATCGATTATCAACTATTAAATCATTTTCAACAGCTTCGTTTCTTGGGTTTGGAAGATAATTGATTTTTGCTCCAGTGAGAGAGGCTACTTTCTTAGCTAATTCCCCTACTTGATGACTTTCAGTCATTTGGTTGAAAATTTTCACTCTTTCTCCTGTTTCTGGAGGGTTCTCGAGTGCTAATTGAACGCATTTTACAGAATCTCGGATATGAATAAAAGCTCTGGTTTGCCCACCAGTTCCATGGACTGTTAAAGGATATCCAATAGCAGCTTGCATCAAAAATCTATTTAATACTGTTCCGTAGTCACCGTCATAGTCAAATCTATTAGTGAGTCTTGGATCACGGCTTGTTACATCCGTATTTGTTCCCCATACAATTCCTTGATGAAGATCAGTGATTCTGATCTGGTCGTTTTTGTTGTAATAAAGAAAAAGCAACTGATCAAGTGTTTTTGTCATGTGATAAACACTTCCAGGACTTGCAGGATGCAGAATTTCCTCTTCAAAACGACTTCCATCTGGTTGAGGTACTTCCACTTTTAAGTAACCTTCGGGAATGGTTGCGCCTCTATGAGACCCATAGCCGTAGACACCCATTGTCCCTAAATGAACAATATGAATATCTAATTGAGATTCAACTATTGCAGCAAGAAGGTTATGAGTTCCATTGACATTGTTATCAACTGTATATCTCTTCGTTGCGCTACTTTTCATGGAATATGGTGCAGCGCGTTGTTCAGCAAAATGAACTATTGAATCTGGCTTTTCTTCTATCAAGAGATCTAAAAGCTTTTGATATTCCGATGCAAGATCTAAATGAATAAAGTTAATAGGTTTTCCGCCTATTTCAGACCAAGCTTTAATCCTTTCACCAATACTTGTAATTGGAGTTAAGGATTCAACTTCCAGGTCTATATCGATTTTTCGCCGACTGAGATTATCCACGATGAATACATCGTGACCCTTGTCAGCAAGATTTACTGCACAAGGCCATCCGCAGAAGCCATCACCACCAAGAACGAAAACTTTCACTCTAAACTCCAAAATACAGAGCAAATGCTCATATTATTCAAGCTAATACAAGCCTTTCACTTGATTGTTAAAGAATATGCGATTAGCCCAATTACAAGGATAACTCCAGCAAGGGTAAAAAGCCAAGAACCTTTGTTGCCACTGCCTTCTTTTGTAAGTATTTCAATTTTGGGTTCCTTTCCAAAAACGTTCAGCCTGCCTTGACTTTCTTTAGTGACTGTCATGGTTTTTTGTTTAATAGCCTATAACGTTACTAATTTTTAACGTATTGATCTAATTATTTGAAATAACTCCATCTAATGGTGAACTTGGAGTTGCAAGCAGGTTCTCTTGCAGTCTTCCAGACAAATAGGCATCTCGGCCGGCTTCAGTAGCCTTGTAGAAGGCTTGGGCCATTGAAATAGGGTTTTTTGCTAAAGCGATAGCACTATTTATTAAAACCCCATCGGCTCCCATTTCTAGCGCTTGAGCTGCTTCGCTAGGAACTCCAATACCTGCATCAATAATGATTGGGATACGAGCTTCTTCGATAATCATGGCGATGTTTGCTGCATTTCTTATGCCTTGTGCTGATCCAATAGGCGAGCCAAGAGGCATAACTGTTGCGCATCCAACTTCTTCTAGTTTTTTTGCAATTAAAGGATCAGAATTTATATAAGGAAGAACAGTAAATCCTTCTTTAACTAATTGTTCTGCTGCTTTCAAAGTTCCAATTGGGTCGGGCAATAAATATTTTTTGTCAGGGATAACCTCTAATTTGACAAAATTATTTTTATCTTGACCAGCTAACTTTGCTAATTCTCTACCCAGTCTTGCTACTCGAATAGCGTCTTCAGCATTTGTGCAACCTGCAGTGTTTGGAAGCATCCAAATATTTTTCCAATTTATAGATTCCATTAAACCTTGATGTCCTTTTTCTAGCGCTTGAATTCTTCTCACTGCTACTGTAACTATTTCACATTTTGAATTGAATATGCTTTTTTGCATAACTTCTAAAGATGAATATTTACCCGTTCCAACAAGAAGTCTGCTTGTGAACTCTTTATTTCCTATTTTTAGTAATTGATTTGCGTTTTGCATAGGTTCAAACTTTAGTAATTAAGATTTACTTAAAAACCTTTTTTTTCTAATAATTGATCTTTATCTTTTCCAATTATACGTTCAAGTCTTTTAATTTGAGAGATAGCTGTTTTATTATTAGGATCTATTTTTAAAACCTCTTGATAATTTTTATAAGCTTCATTTTCTTTTAGTAAGCGTTGATAAGCGAAGCCAAGATTATTAAGTGCCACAGGATATTCAGATTTGGCTATTAATGCTTTTTTGTAATGACTTATTGCTGATTTAAAGTCATTTTGAGCGGCGAGAGCAAAACCTAATGCATTTTCTATTAGTGCTTTTGCTTCATCTGGCTCACCATCAAGTTTTTTTAATGCTTGTTTTAAAGTTGATGTAGCTTGTGGGTACAATCTTTTCTTTAGTTGGACAGAGGCTAATTCAAACATTTTAGCTGAGTCTTCTTTTGTATTTGACTCTTCTTTTTCTAATTTTATTAGTTTAAGTTCATCCCTTCTTACTTTATAAAGTTGTCTGCCTACTAAGATTGCAATAACTAATAAAAGTAATGATAGCCCTATTAAATAAGTTTGAGGCAGATTAAGTGTCATTTTTAAACCTTAAAGTCCTAGTTTCTTGAGTCTATGATATTTATTTATTCCTAGCATATTCTTAATTTTAGAAATTTCTTCTTTATCACTTTGCTTGAATTAAATATTCATTATTTTAGAAAAGAGGAGAACTATTCAACTATATTTAAACTTTTGAATTAACTGTAATATTTGTGAACGTTTTAGGATCTGTAACTGCTAATTGAGCCAACATTTTTCTGTTGATTCTTATATCAGCTTTTTTTAAGCCACCCATAAATTTGCTGTAACTTAAACCATTCAACCTTGCAGCTGCATTTATTCTTGCAATCCAAAGCCGTCTAAAGTCACGCTTTCTTCTTCTTCTATCTCTATATGCATTGCAAAGTGCTTTCATCACTCGCTGATTTGCAGTTCGAAAAAGAGTGCCATTACCTCCTCTAAACCCTTTAGCTAGACGAAGGATCTTGTTTCTACGTTTTCTAGCAACATTACCTCTTTTGACGCGTGCCATAATTAATAATCGGGAATCAAAAAATTGAACTAAATAAATGCTCTTAAGAAGTCTTATGCATAAGGAAGCATAAGACTTACATTTTCTGCATCACGTTCATCTACGACTGCTTTTGTTTTAAGGTGCCTTTTTAATTTAGGGCTCTTGTGGTCGAGTAAGTGATTGTGAAATGCACGTCGTCTCATGAACTTTCCAGTGCCAGTTGCTTTGAACCGCTTTGCAGCAGCTTTGCGGGTCTTGAGCTTTGGCATTGATAAAGCATAGTTAGTCTATAAGAATACGTCCTTAAGCTCACTTAAGCCAACCCAAAATTATTAAATTTTTGCTGGAAGGAGATTTTTGTTGTGATTAAAAGCTATTTACATGCTCAAAAGCATTTCTTTTGTTTTGGTTTGCTTCTCTTGATTGGTTCTCAACAATCAAGTCAAGTTTGTTTTGCTAATCCAAATAAAGCTAAGTTTTTCTTAACTCATCAGGTGCCACCTGAGACGCCTTTAATTAGTTCAGAGAAAAATGTACTGCTTATTGGGATCAAGCCATATTTAGGTAAGGGAATAATTAATAATAATAATTCGCCATCTTTAAGGCTTTTAAGCAATGGCGGAAACTTGATTTTGCAAGACGCTGATGGAGTAATGAGAAAGGCTAAAGAAATTAATATTGGTTGGCGTGCGCAAGAATTAACAAACCCAAAGGTATTTGTTCGTCAAACAATTGGCCCTTTCGCAAGTTTTGAGTCTGCTGAAAGATTGGCAACAGATCTAAAAGAAAGAGGGATTGAATCAATTATTGCTTATCCCTTTGATTGGGAGGTTTGGGTATCAGGAAATATCCAGATGCCAAAATCTATCAAGTTTCAATATCAAAAAATAAAAGTTTCAAAGTCTGTTGTTCCTTATTTAAATGGAAACACTGGAAAGGTTTCCCTCAAAGGGCCCATTTCTCTGCAAGCTCCAGATGGATTACGGTTGGGCAATGGAATATACACTGGTCCTTTTTCGATCCAGTCAGATGCATATGGAAGTTGGACATTGGTTGAGCATGTCCCTATCGAAAGATATCTAAATGGTGTTGTCCCATATGAGATTGGGGCTAACTCACCTCAAGCAGCTCTGGAAGCACAGGCAGTATTAGCTAGAACATGGGCTATTGCTAATAGTCATAGATTTAAAGTTGATGGATATAATCTTTGCAGTCATACACAATGTCAGGTTTACAAGGATCCATCTAAAGCGAATGAGAAAATCAAATCAGCTATCAAACAAACTGCTGGTCAAATTCTGACGTGGAATCTAAAGCCAATTAATACTGTTTATCACGCGACAAATGGTGGAGTAATGGCTTCGGTCGATGAAGCATGGTCAACTAATCCAGTACCTTATTTAAAAATGCGATTAGATGGACCAAAATTTTGGACTAGTGAAGTTAATTTACCTTTATCAAATGAACAAAATTTAAAATCTTTTTTATTTTCTGAATCAGAGGCTTTTGGTTCTGCTCATCCTCTTTTTAGATGGGAACGAACAATCGACTCCTTTCAGATTTCTAAACAGTTAAAGCAAGCAAAAAAAGTGAAAAGTTCTTTTTATCCAAAAAAAATTAAGGCTGAAAGCAGAGGAAGTAGTGGAAGAGTTACTTCTTTGAAAATTGAAGGAAAAACTGGCTCAGAAATATTGCTCAAACTTGATGACATTCGACGTGTCCTAAGACAATTACCAAGCACATTGTTTGTTGTTAAAGAAATTAAAGAAGGTAAATGGCTTTTTTCAGGTGGAGGTTTTGGACATGGAGTCGGAATGTCTCAGTCTGGGGCTATAGAGTTAGCAAAAAATGGATGGACCACCAAACAAATTCTTTCTCATTATTACCCAAAAACTAAATATGGATTTTTGCCTTAGTGAGGAAAGCCCCTTAGAGTCATTAGTTGATAAAAGGATTACTCCATGGCTTTAGCCAAAATTAGTGGAGAAAACCGACGCGCTAAATCAATATTGTTTTTGATTTGCTGCGCTTTAGCAGGAATTTTTCCTCATTTAATTGCGCCTACAAAAAATTTATTTCCTTCAATTACTTTGGCTGTGTTTTTGGGAGGGTATGGTTTAAGAGTTGTATTAAGGGATCAAAGGGGGAATTATCAATTAGAAAAAGAACATTTAATTGAGGATGAGAGGTTTTTTGAATCTCTTCCTAAAATTGATGTTCTAGTCGCGGCACGTGATGAAGAAAATGTAATAGAGAGATTAGTTTCAAGACTTTTATCTATTGAATATCCAGAGGAGAAACTATCTCTCTGGATAATAGATGATGGAAGTCAAGATAGTACACCTAATTTATTAGCAGAATTAAGTATAAATTATCCTAGAATAAATGTTTTCAGTCGTTCATTAATGAGTGGAGGTGGTAAATCAGGAGCTCTTAATTCTGTTTTGAATAAAACTGATGGAGAATGGCTATTTATTCTTGATGCTGATGCACAATTGCAAAGTAATGTGTTACTTAGAGCCGTAACACTTGCTTTGGAAGGCGGATGGTCTGGTGTTCAATTAAGAAAAGCAGTTGTTAATTGCGAGTTGAATCAAATTGCTTCTTATCAGGCTATGGAGATGGCAATGGATGCTGTTATTCAGAGAGGTAGACTTGCAAGTGGTGGGGTGGCAGAGTTAAGAGGTAATGGTGAATTAATTAATAGAAGAGTCCTGGAATCATGTGGAGGTTTTAATGAACAAACTATCACTGATGATTTAGATTTAAGTTTCCGTTTTTTATTAACCCGATCACCTATCGTAATAATGTGGGACCCGCCTGTTCAAGAAGAAGCAGTAGAATCAGTTTCGGCTTTATTTAGACAAAGGAAAAGATGGGCAGAAGGGGGTCTTCAAAGATTTTTTGATTATTGGCCATTATTAATATCTAAACGTTTGTCCAATGTTAAGAAGTTAGATTTAGGTTGTTTTTTCTTATTGCAATATGCATTACCAGTTGTTTCTTTTGTAGATACTACCTTGTCAATTATCTTATTTAAGATGCCATTATACTGGCCTTTATCTATAGTCGCACTTGGTATTTCTAGTTTGGCTTATTGGAAAGGATGTTCTGAAAATAGTGAAGGACCTAAATTACCAGACCCTAATTTTATCAATATAATTGGAGCAACAATTTATCTTGCACATTGGTTTATTGTTATACCTTTCATAGTTTTTAAGATGTCATTATTTCGTAAATCTTTAGTTTGGGAAAAAACTGATCATGTAGGTTCTTGATATTGTAATTCTTGTCATTCAAGATTCACAATTTCTCCATTAAAGAAATCAGCAAATTGTTTAGCTTTTTGATCTATTGAGTTTGTATCTAAATTATTTATTGTTTGTGATTTTTTTTTATCTTCTAAATTCTTTTTATCTAGCTCATTATCAATTTTGAATTCATTTTTTTCTGTTATTTTCTTTTGAGTATTTTCCTCCTTAATCTTATTTAATAAGTTTTCTTTTTGTTGAATTAAAATAATTTTAGTTTTGCAACCTCTTGCTTTATAAAAAGCATCTTCAATAATATTTTTGCGACTTTGAATCATGCTTATCCATTTCTCTGAAATGGATATCTCAGCAGACTCTGAGTTAATATTTATTAATTTAGCTTGCTGTGAAAGTAGCATTTTTGTTGAAGGAAGCTCTAACATCGCTATCACTTTTTCCCAAATATCATCAAGAGTAATATTTTGAATTTCATGGTTTTCTTCCTGCGAAGATAGTACTTCTACAGTTTGTTTGTTAATATTTGAGTCTATATTTTTTGATTTATTATTTATATTTTTATCATTAGAGCTATTCTCTAATGATGTTGTTGCCGATGATTGCCCTACTTTGACATTTACTGGTGAATATTCATCTGATAGCATCCCTAGTAAATGAATTTCTAACCATAATTTTGGTTGATTGCTATTTCTAATATAGTTTTCTGTCCCTTTTAATTTAGATTGTAGATTTAGTATTTGATCAAGGTTGATTGATGTTGCTAAGTCTTTTAAATTTTCAGTATTGTCTTGAGAAATATTACATAAGTTATTTGGATGACTTGTAACTTTTGTGATCACTAAGTCTCTTAAAATAGATGCTATTCCTTGTAGAATTGCAATTGGTTCTCTCCCCTGATTGATTAAGTGATTGCAAATATTTAAAATAGAATTTGGATCTTTATTTGTTAATGCTTTAGCTAGTTTAATTAACTCTTCTTCAGGGACTGATCCTATCAGATTAGTAATGTTTGCTTGAGTTATTGGCGGAGGTAGCAAGCTAACTTGATCAAGTAAGCTTTCAGCATCTCTTAACCCTC
>QCHM01000016.1 GCA_003279615.1 Prochlorococcus sp. AG-402-B19 | reverse complement strand
CCAAATATTTTTTTTGGTTTGTTAGTTGTAGTCATTTAAGTTTTTAATACGCGTTGACCTAATCAATATCTAGCTATTATTTTTCATTTGCACAATAATCTTTAAACTTTTTTGAAAAGTTTAAAGGATTTGCTATTTAAGGAAATTTCTTTCGATTGAGAATAAAAATTATAGCCAGTTGATTTCTCTTGATTGTTCCTAAGTTGGTTTGGCAAGGGGAAGAAGGCACTTATCTGAATCGCAACCTGCTGGGCCCGCTTCAGTAAGTTCACCCTTGTCGTATCGACTAAGGGCCTCAAAGAAATCACACCCTTCCCTTCTTTTGATAACCTCTGCTTGAAGTTTTGTGTAACACTCTTCGTTAATAGGTTCAAAAGGAAGTCTAGGGAAGGTTGCATTCGCATCAAATCTTGCGAGCAAAGCAGCTGAAATATACCCTTTGTTTTCATTTATTGAGTTATGCAGAGCTTTAGCTAAACCTTCTATCTCATTCTCTCTAAATTCAATTGTGGCAGAAGTGTTGTGATCTGTGTAATTAGTTTGAACTTGCATATAAAAATCAAATTGTGCAAGAGCTGAGAAGTTATTAATATCAATTTGGTCAGCACCAGGAATGTTTGCCCAACTCACCTCAGTCGGTATTTCCACTAGCCACTCAGTACAGCTTGGATCAAAAGGATTATCTAATAGTTTTCCATTTTCATCTTTATCTGATTGAGAAGGTACGATTGTATACCCATAATCCATGCAAGCTAATGCGACTGGATCGTTCTTGCGAAAAGTAATTCTTCTAATAAAACGCTGTGCCTTTGGAGGGTGCCAACCAGGAGAAGCTCCGGTTAAAAGACTTTTTGTTCCTGCTGGTTGTACTGTTGTGCAACGACTTGGACGGCGCATATTATGTCTATCACAATAATCAAATACTGTATCGTTGACGATTTTTCTCCATCGACTCAAGAAAGTAGCTTCTTGAATTTTAAATTCTTTTCCTTCTTTTGTGTCAGGTCGTCCAGCTTCCCACCACTTTAGCCAAGGGGTACCAAAGGCATGAACAAAAAAGTCAAAAAGGCCCGTAAAGCTTACCCCAACAATTGGATCCCATTCACGACTTTTTCTGTATCTTTCTACTTCAAAACGATGATTTAGCAGACAGGCAACTGACAAGGCTGCCGCCTTGAAGGCGTCTTCTTGTTGATTAATATCTAATGGATCAATTTGGTTGAGATGGATTTCTGCGAGATTACAGTGGAAATCTGAGCCCAAGATCTCACCACAAGGATTAAGACCATATCTGCTAAGTCTGTGGAAAAGTTCTTTGTCTTCAAATGGTCCATAATTTGATTGGATCCATTTTGAGGCTTCTTCTTTCCCTTGTTCGCAATAGATCTCAATAAATTCATTTCTTAATTCTAGTGTTGTAAGGATGTCAGCATTTGACCGGGCAATTGCTTCTGGTGCAAATTGAATTGCTCCCTCTCCTGAGTGGAATTGCTTTTTCACGGCTTCTACAAGAACTTCAAGCTCAGGCTTGGTGTGATAAACACGAGTATGGTTAGCCATTCTCAAAGCATCTTTCTCTGGGTCGATACTCCAATTCCCGTTGTTGTCTTGTTTCCATAAATTTTCTTTAGCGCCAGCTGCTCCTAAATCTTCTGAAGAAAATTGACGCATGCCTGCACTTCTTCTGATGTTCCCAGCAACAATTGTTACGGCTGCTTCATCTATAAGCAGACAACATTCTATTGAAGTTAGTTTTCTTCCTATTGCTTTATTTAAAAGATTTGTCACACGAGGATATAAATCTTTAAGCTTTACGGGGTTAGCCATCCCCCCGAACCCTTTAAGTGATTCGCCCGCTGGCCTTACATCTTTTAAATCTATAGATACATTGATTAGTCTAGAATTGAAACTATTGTCACTGGTTAACTCAAGGATTTTTTGATAGCTATCAACCCATCCACGTCTACTATCTCCAACTTTTATAAGTACATTATTTCCTTGGATTGAGAATGTAGTCTTTTCGTTTCTTTTTTCCGAGGGAGTAATGCCAATATCTGAGACACTTTGAATATTGATTTTATTGATAATCTTTGGTAGCTGATCAATTAAGTGAGGTTCAATTATTGCGCCCGTTCCGCAACCCATCATCGCTAAATCCATCATAAGTCCAAAAGCTTGCCAATCAACAAGATTCGTTGAAGTGCAATTGTAGGCTCCAGAAAAATTCTTTTCTTTCTCAATCCATTTTGTTCCACCAATCCAAAGCCAGCGGCCTGAGGGAAGAGCTTTTTTCTCTTGCTGCATTTTTTGCATGAGATTTATTTCTGCTTCGTTTAATCCGCCAAGTGTTTTTAATCCATCAAGGTTTCTTTTGTTCACTTGTTCCCAGCTTTCACGACCATCGGGAAGTTTTCTACTATATGTTCTGTAAAAGACAGGATTCGCTGCTGGTGCAGTTACTGGGAAATCAGTTTTTTCATCTTTTATGCCCGAGGCTGAATTATTGGTTTCGGGCTGGCTTGTTGCAATTGTCAAGATCTTAGTATCCCTTTAGTAAGTACTACGCTAACGCCATGTATAGCGTTAGCAAGTTTTTTTAACACCATCTACAGGGCCGCCAAGGAAAACCCAATTATTTGTTTTTTAAAATGAAGAGAATACCTGAACCTGAACTCATGCAAATCCCTTCGCAGGTAAGGGCTTATGCGGATGCGGATTTCTCTAGGAGTGATTCTATGGTTGTTAAATCGCTTGAAACATATTTAAAAAAAGAAGGAAGAACTATTAATAAAAATGATTTGATTCTTGATATGGCATGTGGGCCAGGAAATATTGCAGAGAGAATTGCCAAGAATTGGCCTTATGCAAATGTTCTAGGAATTGATGGCTCAAAGGAAATGTTGAATGAAGCGAAAAAAAAACTTTCCGACAATCTTATGAAGAATCTCTCTTATGAATTGATTGATATTAATTCGATAGCCTTGGGTGATATACATTTTCCTTCTAAAGCTGATGTTCTAGTCAGTAATAGTGCTTTGCATCATTTTCACGATCCTTATTGTTTTTGGGGCGCATTAAAAAAACTTGGTAAAACAAAGTGTATTCATATTCATCGTGATTTAATAAGGCCTGCTTCTGTTGAAAAAGCATTTGAGCTAAAAGAAAAACATCTTTCAAATTCTCCAGAAATTCTAAAAAAGGATTTTTATGCATCTCTCAAGGCATCATTTACAGTTGAGGAGGTATCTCAACAGCTATTCGATGCAGGCTTATTTCAATTAGAGGTTTTTCAAATTGATGAGCTTTATTTTGAAATTATTGGATGTATTTAATCTTTTCCCTGAACAATTGAACAACCAAAAACAATAATGAAATCAACTCCCCAAGACAAAACTAATGTAGATCCAAATTTAGAAGAAGAACTAACTTTATCTTTAAGTAAGGAGGTTGGTAAAAGAAGAAATTTTGCGATTATTTCCCATCCTGATGCCGGGAAAACAACTTTGACAGAAAAACTTTTACTTTATGGCGGAGCTATTCAACAAGCAGGAGCAGTAAAAGCAAGAGGGGAGCAGAGAAAAGTTACTTCTGATTGGATGGAGCTTGAAAAACAAAGAGGCATATCAATCACATCAACTGTTTTACAATTTGCTTATAAAGATAAGACCATTAATTTATTAGATACCCCTGGGCACCAAGATTTTTCGGAAGATACTTATAGGACACTTGCCGCTGCAGATAATGCTGTAATGCTTGAGGATGCAGCGAAAGGACTTGAACCTCAAACAAGAAAGCTTTTTGAGGTATGCAGAATGCGTCAAATACCAATTTTTACTTTCATCAACAAGATGGATAGGCCAGGTCAAGAACCTCTTGAATTGTTAGATGAAATTGAGTCTGAATTGGGATTGTTAACCTTTGCAGTCAATTGGCCAATAGGAAGTGGTGAGCTTTTTAGAGGTGTTGTTGAGCGTGCAACCAAAGAAGTTGTTTTATTTTCTAGAGCGGAAAGAGGGAAGCAATCTAGCGAAATAAGGTTGAAAATTAATGATCCGGAACTTAAAAATTTAGTAGAAGAAGAACTATTGACAAAAGCACTTGAAGAGATTGAGATCCTTGATGAGGCTGGTTGTGACTTGAATCAGGAATTAATATTATCTGGCGAATTAACTCCTGTGTTTTTTGGATCTGCAATGACCAACTTCGGGGTTAGGCCATTTCTAGATAATTTTCTTGAGTTATCTCAGGGACCCGTTGCTCGAAATAGCTTTGATGGACCAATCGTTCCTACAAGAGAATCATTTAGTGGATTTGTATTTAAATTACAAGCAAATATGGATCCAAAACATAGAGATAGAGTTGCTTTTGTGAGGGTTTGTAGTGGGAGATTTAAAAAAGATATGACAGTTCAACACGCTAGGACGGGTAAGCAAATCAGGCTCTCAAGGCCCCAAAAGATTTTTGGTCAAGATAGGGCCGTTGTTGATGATGCTTACCCTGGGGATGTTATTGGTTTGAATAATCCAGGGATGTTTTCGATTGGAGATACATTATTTATTGGGTCTAGAGTTGAATTTGAGGGGATTCCATGTTTTAGCCCCGAGATATTTAGCTGGTTAAGAAATCCAAATCCTTCAGCTTTTAAGAACTTTAGAAAAGGTGTCAATGAATTAAGAGAGGAGGGAGCAGTCCAAATTCTTTACGATAAAGACCAAAGCAAAAGAGATCCAATTTTGGCCGCAGTTGGTCAGCTTCAGCTTGAGGTAGTACAACATCGTCTTGCCAGTGAATATGGAGTGGAAACTAGGCTTGAACCAATGGTTTATCAAGTTGCTAGATGGGTAAAAGGGGGATGGCCGGCTTTAGAGGAGGTTGGGAGGATTTTTAATTGCAAAACGGTTCAGGATGCTTGGCTTAGACCAGTACTGCTTTTTAAAAATGAATGGAATCTAAATCAGTTAAAGGAAGATCATCCTGAAATGGAATTAAACAAAGTCGCACCAGTTGTCAGTGGTGTTGATCCTGTTTCCCTTTAAAGTAGATTAAAATCTACTTATTCAAGAGAGTTCATAAATCTTTTTTTTTTTAATCTATGGATCCTGGTACTAATTCACAATCAAATTCAAACTCACAAGATCCATATTTCATACTTGGAATAACCGAGGGTGCAAGTTTTGAGGCTATTCAAGAAGCAAGGGACAAAAAGTTAATTGAGGCTGGAGATGAGCAAATCACTAAAGCAAAAATAGAAGCTGCTTATGATTCGTTGCTAATGGTAAGTCTTAAGTCAAGACAACTTGGTAATGCAAGTAACGAGGCAAAAACTGCATCAAAGAAAGAAAATGAATCAAAGAAAGTTGGTGATATAGGACCTGGTTCTCTTTTAACTAGGTTAAAAAATTTAAATTTTCCTAAATACGAGGCATCAAAATCTGATTTTTTACCAAGCTTTGAGTTGCCCTCTGGACAAGAATTAAATATAAGGATTTCTCTTGGAATATTGGCTTTTTTACTTGTTTTAATTGTGCCTTCTGAAAGTGTTGAATTAATACTTTCATTCTCAACAATAGGTTTATTTATTAGTCAGACGCGTAGGGGTAGGCCTTTCTTTTCCTCTATCCTTTGGTGCATTCTTCTTCTTAGTATTGGACTTTTATCTGGTGAATTACTTTTGGGTGGTGCTCAATCATTTATTGATAACACTGCATCATTGTCTTCAGACAAATTTGAGGCGATACCTGCAGTATTTTTACTTTGGTTAGGAGTGATTTTTCTTGATTAATCCTCTAATCGATTAAAGATATCAATTCGTCCTCCTTAACAAGATAAACATTTTTGCAGAATTGGCATGTAAGTTCTGCTTTCCCATCCTCCTTTATCATTTCCTGAAGTTCTTTTTTTCCCAATATCTTTAATGCTGATAGGCTTCTTTCTCTTGAGCATCTACATTTAAAACGAACTTCTTGAGATGTGCTAATAATATCTGAATATGATTGATCAAGATCAGGAAAAATTTCTTCAATTAGAGAAATAAGGTTAGTTCCTTTTTTGTTTAATAACTCACTAAAAGAGTTGATTTCTTTACATCGATCTTCAAGCAGGGCTATCAATGAGTAGTCTCGTTCTGCTTTAGGTAGTATTTGTGCTAATAGTCCTCCGCTACAAACTATTCCATCCTGATTAATTCTTTCTCCAACAAACACAGCTGATGGAGTTTGTTCAGAATGTAATAAATAGGAAGCTATGTCTTCCCCTATACCTCCATTGATTAATTCAACTGTGCTGTTGTGTGGCTCACCTTTCCCATCATCTCTAATAACGTGAAGATAGCCAATGCCTGTAGCTTTTTTAAAATCAAATGTATAGTTCTTGCTTTTATTCTTAATTAGGTCTAATTCAAGACTTGGATTGCCAACGTAACCTCTTACGCTTCCATCTCTACCAGCATCAATAGTTAATCCTTTTAGTGGTCCATTTGAGCTTACCCTCAAAGTCACCCTTCCATGATTTACCTTCATTGAGCTTGCAAGCAAAAGGCTTGCACTCATAGCCCTACCTACAATTGCAGAAGTTAAATATGAAAGAGAATGTCTTACTTGTGCTTCTTTTGTTGATTCAGTTGTTGATACGGCGACTAGCCTGATCCCTCCTTTCGCAGCAGTAGCTCTTACTAGTAAATCTGTCATTGATTAGTTGAATTGTTTACTCTTGGAAAAGTTGACCATTGTGCAATTCATAATTGTCGGTATTCAAATTTTTAAAAAGTTCGGGTTCATGAGTAACTATTAGAATCGTTTGCTTGTCTTTAAGCTTTGCGAGTAATTCTATAATTCCGTTTCTCACTGACCAATCTAAACCTGCTGTTGGCTCGTCCAATAAAAGTACTTTTGGACTCCTTAATAGTTGAACAGCAATAGCTAGTCGTCGTTGTTGTCCTCCACTAAGAGATTCTGGCGGTTTCTTTAAATCTAAGTTGATTAACCCCACTTTTGTGAGAGCTGAAATTTGTTCTTCAGTCGTTAACCTCTTATGTCCAAGACGTAATTCTTGAGCTACCGATAATCCAAGGAAATATCTTTCAGGAAATTGAAAAACTAATCCACATAACCACCTGCGCTGTCGTGCATTTAAAGTTTTGTTGAACCATGTTATCTCTCCTTTTTGAAATCCCGATAGACCGCTAATGATTTCCATCAATGTAGTTTTTCCACTTCCACTTGGTCCTCTAACTATTGTGATTTTTCCATTATTTGATTTTAAACACAAATCTCTAAGGATTGGTTTCTCTGCTGTTGAGGGATGGTAATAAATATTTTTTAAATTAAGCATTCTTTTTTATTGAGACTTTGATCAATTAAATAAAGATTTCTCAATTTTCTTTGATCAACTTACATTAGATTATGTTTGATATCTTTTAGTTTTTCTTTTTCAAGATCTATTGTTTATGGAAGTTCGATTTCGTGAAGTTGATCCTTTCAATTGTTGGATATGGCTTAGATATTCAGATGTTCCAAGTAAGGGAGAAAAAGAATACGTCGATGGTATTTTTGATTCTTGGTATGTGCTAGGCAGACTTGGGGGATTTAATTCTGAAAATTTGCAAACGCATGAAATGGGTTCTGATGTTAGTTGGATGAGCTATGAAAATGACGACACCTCCTCTAGTCTTCCATCATTAATGCATAACCTTGGAGAATTTGAATTTAATGAGTGTTGGGCTAGATGTTGGGTCGATTTAGGTACTTCTGACCTCATCGCAATTGATGTTTTGATAAATGTACTAAAACAAATGGATGTTGATGTTGTGAAAATAGAGGAACTAATTATCGGAGGAGTAAATCAAGATTGGCCAGTAGAAGAACATCCTGATGCAATCTTTTCTTCAACAGATTAATTTTCTATGGCTGAGAAAAGAAGATTATTTATAACTCCAAATCGATTAAGTGATGAAATCGATTCAAATGGAGAATTGATATTGACCTCTAATGAATCACATTATTTATCTAGGGTTATGAGGATGAGACCGGATGATCTTTTAGAGGTTATTGATGGAAAAGGTCGTCTTTGGAACGCAAACATTGTTGAAAAAAAAACTATAAAACTTACCAATGGGTTTGATAAACCTCTTCAAGTCGTCTCAAGAGAGAGACCATTAATAGGTATTGCTGTAGTTATTCCTAAAAAGGGGTTTGACAATTTTTTGCAAATGAGTTGTGAGATAGGAGTTGACATTATTCAGCCATTAATTTCAAAAAGATCAGTGGTTAAAGAATGCAATAACGAAAAAATTATTAGATTTCAAAAGATTATTCATGAAGCTGTTGAGCAATCTGAAAGACTCTGGAGTCCAGAACTAATGCAGGCATTGACATTTCCTAATTGGATAAATAATTTGCCTTCCGGAGCTCAAATCGGATTCGCCACAACACGCATTCAAAACTTGCAAGATTGTATGAATTGGTTAAAAGAAACACCACATAAAGTCAATCAAGTTTGGATGGTAATTGGCCCAGAGGGAGGATGGAATAAAGATGAAGAAGCATTAGCTTTTGACTCTGGCTTGTCTGGGGTATCTATGGGAGAAACTATTTTGAGGACATCAACAGCTGCCGTAAGTGCCTGTCAGCTAATGACTTCATGGAGAAGACTTAAATCATCCCTTTAAGATTGAATATCTTTGATCATAAAACCCTCTATTGTTAAAAATATGCATGTTGATTAGGAACGATGGCTAACTTCTCTTTTATTAGTGGTATTTGGATTCATGCTTTTTTGATTAATTTCTTGTTGATACTTTTGGGACATAGGCTTCCATTTTTAACTAAGAAAGGTTGGATTCATGCTGGAATACTTGGAACACTTTTATTAGGATCTATTGGTTGGAATGGTTGGATAGCAGTTTGTGTATATCTCTTGTTGGGAACTTTAGTTACAAAAATTGGATACAAAAATAAGGCTTCTCGAGGGATTGCTGAAGCCAGAGGTGGTCAACGTGGCCCTGAAAATGTTTGGGGGTCTGCAGCAACAGGATGCTCACTCGCCTTATTAAGTTGTTTTTGGCCAAATTTTTTAAATTTATTCATGGTAGGTTTTGCTTCAAGTTTCAGCGCAAAACTTTCCGATACTTTTTCAAGTGAAATTGGCAAAAGATTTGGTACAAGAACTTTTCTAATTACGACTTTAAAGCCAGTATCGCCAGGAACAGAGGGGGCAATAAGCATCGAAGGTTCTATGGCTGGTTTGTTAGGAAGTTTTATCATGACTTTGTTTATGCTTAATCTATCGATCATTTCTGGACTATTTGTTGCTTTTATAGTCTTCTTATCTGGCTATTTAGCAACTTTTTTGGAAAGTTATATTGGAGCAGTGGCACAAAATAAGATTGATTGGATGACTAATGAATTAGTTAACTCTATACAGACATCTCTAGCCGCTATTATTTCTATCTTTTTATATTTGAGTTTTATTTGAAATATTTATTTTAAATCAGCCCAATTATTTAGTGCTGGCCATTTTCTAATTTGTTCATAAATCCATTTATGACCCTCAGTATTCAGATGTATTCCATCTGATGATAGTAATTCCTTAAATGATAGTAAGTTGATCATTCTTTCATGTATAGATAAAAACGGGACATTTAATTCTAAGCAAGTTTCTTCAATTTTATTTTCATACTTAGAACAAGCTTCATTTGAATACCAAAGACATTCTGCAAAAGGCATTGAGTCTTCATTAACAGGCGTTAATCCAAGAACCATTATATGTACTTCATTCTTGATTTCGTTTACTAATTGTTTTAAGCCAAATTTAAAAGCATCTTCGGAAAGTTGTGGCCTGCCATCTTGTCTTCCAATTCTAGCTGTATCATTTAATCCAATTGATAGCAAAATACCTTCAGGAACTTTTCTCCTTAACTCTCCCCTTGTTGCCCACTCATTCTTATATCTTATAGCAACTTTCTCTAAACCATCTCCTCTTACTCCAAGAGAATAAATGATAGGGGCATCATCTAAATTTAACCAGTTTTGTCTTAATCTCTCAGACCATCCCCCTCCCTCTAGGTCGCCCCATCCGTAAACCCCACTATCTCCAATTATGATTAATTTTTTCTGATATTTATTCATAAGTTGATATGTTGAATAAAATAACTAATGAATGAAGTTATTGGTTGAATTCTTTAACCAATAATTTTGAGAAGTGTTAAATAAAAATTCTCCTGATATTGTTAATAAAGAGAAAGTAGCAGTTATTATAATAACTTGTGCCCAATCGAATGAGCTTAGTGATTCCTGTAATTGCCAACCTAATCCTACTCCTCCGACTGCACCTATAATTGCTGTTTCCTTTAGGATTACGTCACTTCTGTATGCGCCATAAGCTAAGTAAATATTACTTTGGGGGGCTAATATTCCATAAAGTGTTGCTGATTGCTTGCTTGAACCATTGAATTTAATTGCTCGATAAATACTTTTTTCTTGATTTAGTATGCTATCTGTAAGTAATCTTCCCATTACACCCATATGAGTAATTCCTAGTGATAATGCGGCTACAGATATATTAGGATTAGAAAAAAGAAGAATAAGTATAGTGGTCAATGGAGGAGGTATCAATCTAAAAAAGATCCAAATAAGATTTTGAACTTTTAGAGGGAATTTACCTGGGAATAATATTAGTAAAAGTGGAGGTGTCCCTATTGCAATACCAGATGCGAGAAAAGTTATTAAAATTGTTGTAATGATTAGTTTAAATAGAGGTAAGGTATTAAATCCATTTCTTATTTCTACGAATGAAGGTAAAGTTAAATACGAAAAGCTTAATGGAGTAAATATCTCAAAATTTAGATTATAAAGCCAACTAATACCTAATGATAGAGATAGTGAGAATATTGAGATTGAAATTAAGAAAGAATTTTTCAAACTAATATTTTCAGATAAATAACTTCTTAAGAATCTTATAGATTTCTCTAATAAAATCATTAATAACCAAAGCATCCACAAACAAGTCCACATTTCATTGAACTCAAAGGATTTTAATGTTAAATATAGTTCTGTTCCTATACCTCCTAATCCAAATATTCCAAGTAATGTTACACCTCTAATTGCACATTCAAATCTGTAACTTCCATATGTAGATACAATAGGTATTAATTTTGGTAGTAGAATAGTTATAAATGAGCTCATAATATTAGACCCAGTTTGCTTAATTGCTATTAGAGGTTGTATGTCGAAACTATCTAGTTGCTCTGAAATTACTCTTGCAGTTAATGCTGAATAGGGAATGACTATAGATATAATTGCCACCCAAATATTCAAACCTAAAATTTGTATAAATAGCAAGCCCCAAACTACTTCATGTATTGATCTTGGAATTGCTAATGAGTATTTTATGAATTTACCTAAATAAGAAAATTTAGGAATATTTTTCCAAAATAAATCTGTAGATAGTACACCTAAAAGTATTCCAATAACCATACTTATAATCCAGCTAGTTAAAGCAGTTGCAATTGTTATTTGAAGTCCTTCCCATGCGCTTTTAAATACTTCTTGATTGAACGATGGTTTTATTGCTGAGCTTATGAATAGAAATATGATATTTAGACCACCAATATGAAATCCTTTGATGATTTCTATTAGAATGGGAATGTAGGCTATTGATGGAATTAATGTTAATAAAGTTGATACTGGTTTTGTTAATTTCATTATGATTTAAAATAGCCAATCAAGCTCTGATTGATTAATATTATGAATTTCTCTATCTATTACAATCTCTCCATCTTTTAATCCAACAACTCTATTGAAATTATTTATTAAATTTATTTGGTGAAGACTTATAAGTATGGTCTCAGGGATTTTAATTCTAAGATAATGTTTTTGATTAATAAATAAATTTAAGATATTTTTTGATAATAGAGGGTCTAAATTTGAGAAAGGTTCGTCTCCAAGAAAAATCTCTGGTTCTTGTCTTAAAAGACGTGCAATTGCTATTCTTTGTTTTTGCCCACCAGAAAGTTTATTTATATAGGAATAAATAGTTTTTTTTGGGAGAGAGACTGCTGCTAGGCATTCTTGGCATAAACCTTTATCTAAGACTCCCACGAGATTTTTTAAAGCCCATATGAAATTGTGTTTACCTAATGCACCGCAGTTTATATTCTGAGCGACATTTAGCTCTTCTATCAAAGATAAATCCTGCCATAAGGTTCCTATTTTTGACGACTCAATATTTGAGATATTGTTAATGTGAGAACCTTTCCATATTACATCACCTTCATTTGGGATTAGTGATCCATTCGCGATCGAGATTAATGTACTTTTGCCAGAACCACTCTTGCCAATAAGCGCTATCTTCTCACCTTGATCTATAGTTAAATTAATATCTTTTAATCTAATACTTTCTTTATTGCGATGGCTTATATTCTTTAATTCTAGTAATTTAGTCACTTAATTTTTCCAATTTTTCTACCTACCTTTTCTATTTTATTATAATTCTCTTTTTTTGATATTATAAATTTCTTTGCGCTAAATAATTCGAGAATTTGTTTTTGTTTTTTTGACTTTTGATTGAAACGTAAAAATACATTTGTAAGCTCTTTCGTAAAACCTTTCCTGAACTTTTTATCTAGGTTTCCTTGAGCAAGCCAATGATAATTATGATAAGAAGGAGTTTTCCAAATCACATAGACTTTTGAGGGGTCCACTCTTCCTCTCTCAAGATTTCTCTTCCATACTTCTTCGCTAAGAGCACCTGCCTCATATGAACCACTTTGCACAAGCATTAATGTTGCATCGTGGCTACCACTAAAGCCTGGTCTTGCACCTTTGAAATCTTTAAGTTGAACATCTGCTTTGTTTAAAAAATATTGTGGCATCAATCTTCCTGATGTTGAACTTTCAGAGCCAAAAGTAAAACGCTTGTCTTTTAGTATTTTCAATTCATTTATGTTATTTATTTTTTGGATTGAACTTTTCTTGTTTGCAATAAAAATACTATGGAATTTTTCATCAATATCTCTTTGTGCTATTACCTTGGATCTTTTGCTTTGAAGTCTTGCTTGTACACCCGTTAAAGCACCGAACCATACTAAATCTAAATTCCCGGTCCTAAAAGCTGTTACAGCTGCAGCATAATTAGTAACTGGTTTATAACGGACTTGAACATTGAGCTGCTCGCTTAATTCAGAGGATAAAACCTTATATAAACGATTCAGGTGCTCTGGGTTTTGATCTGGTATTGCCCCAATGCGAAGTATCTCTTCTGCTTTTAAGCCAGTAACATCAGAAAAATTAAATATAGAAAAAAATCCAATAGCAATTTTTATTGCTTTTAAGGACTTTAATTTATTAATCACTAATTTACAGGAAATCAAAGACATTTTCTAATCTATCAAGTCCATCATTGATCATTTCATTTGAAGCTGCGTAGGAGATCCTTATGCATTTGTCATCTCCGAAAGCAATCCCTGGAACTATTGCTAAACCAACCTTCTCTAGTGCCAATTTGCAGAAACTTATTGAATCGATCTCCTCTAGATTGATTTCAGGAAAAACGTAGAAAGCTCCATGAGGAGGGACGAAAGAAATATTTTTTATTTTTTTTAGTCTTTCTATAATCAATAACCTCCTCTTGTAATAAATTTCTGCCATTTCATGTACACAATCTTTTGAGCCTTGAAGTGCTGCAATAGCTCCTTTTTGAGCAAAACTACATACATTACTTGTGCTTTGACTTTGTAAAGCTATGGCTTTTTTTACTACCTCTGCATTTCCTGTTAAGTATCCAATCCTCCAGCCAGTCATTGCCCAAGCTTTGGCAAAACCGTTGACTGTGAAAATTCTATTTTTTAAATCTGGTGCGATTTTTGCGAAGCTGTGATGAATTTGATTAGGAGAAATAAGAAATTCATAAATTTCATCACTCATTAATAAAATTCTTGGGTGTCTTCTTAAAAAATCCGAAATAGTATTCATCTCTACCTCAGTTAAAACACAGCCAGTTGGATTGCTTGGAGAGTTAATAATTAATAACCTTGTTTTTTCAGTTACGTTTTTTTCTAGAGAATTTATATCTATTTTGAAATTATCTTTAGTTGAAGACTTAATTTTAATTGGCTTAGCACCAGCCAAAAGAGTTATTTCTGGGTAGCTAAGCCAATAAGGTGAAGGTATGAGTACTTCATCTCCAGGATTTAAAATTACTTGAAATAAATTATAAATAGCTTGTTTGCCTCCATTGGTTACTAAAACATTTTCAACTTTTGTTGGAACTTTATTAATATTTGATTGTTTTATTGCAATAGCCTCTCTTAAATCAGGATCTCCAGCAGCTGGCCCATACCGAGTTTTTCCATCTTTTAATGCTTTTAGAGTTGCATCGATAATAAATTTAGGGGTATTGAAATCAGGTTCCCCTGCGCTTAAGCTGCAAATGTTTTTCCCTTCAGCTTTTAAAGCCTTAGCTTTTGCGCTGATCTCAAGAGTTAGAGAAGGTTTTATTGAGAGAGCTCTTATTGATATCTGTGATTTGTCAGTCATCTTCGAAGCATAACTTCAAAATTTATTTCTTAGATTCACTTTTAAAGTGAATGATCTAATTACAAACTTACTACTTAATCAGATACTTGCATGCCTTTGATGAACATAAACTTTGTAATTGCCTCTGAAAACCCTAAGGAATTATCTGCTTTTTATGCGACGATCAATTCTGACAAGGTAACTAAAGGTTTTAATAGCACTCATTATTTTATTTCATTAAGTGATCGATCCAAAATACATTTTTATCGACCTAATGAAAATCATGAATGGCAAAGGAAAGGGAACTCAACCTCATTGTGTTTTCAAGGTGAACCTTCTGAAGATCCAGTAACAATTATTGAACGATGGACAGCTGAGATATTGAAAATAGGAGGAACTTCAATGGGAATAAAAAAATTGGCAAGCTTTGGATCTGAGCAATGGATGCTTGATCCAGAAGGTAATCAATTTTTGATTTTGGTGCCCTATCTTTCAAAAGGATCAGATATGGAAGTTTTAATGTGAAAATAAATCCCCACCCTGATAAAGACTTTTCTGAAGTTTGTAATTTAAGCAATCCCATCAACAAAATCGTTGTTTCGAGGGGAAATCCTTTTGCTAAGTTGATGATTGTTGGAGAGGCTCCGGGGGCAAAGGAGGAGGAGCTTGGAGAACCTTTTGTTGGAAGGTCTGGGAAATTACTTGATCAATTGCTTCAAAATTCGGGGATTGATATCAGCCTAGATGTTTATTTTTGCAACGTGGTCAAATGTAGACCTCCCCAAAATAGACGACCAACAAAGACTGAAATTCAAGAAAATCTTCCCTGGTTGTATCAACAAATTAAACTTATAAATCCAGGAATTATAGTTCTTGTTGGTGCTACAGCATTAGAAGCAATTTTAAAAAATAAGTCCCCTATAAGCATTCTCAGGGGTAAATGGATTAATTGGGATGGAAGACTTGTTATGCCTGTTTATCATCCAGCTTATTTACTTAGAAATCAATCAAAAGAGGAAGGAACTCCAATGAGTTTAACTAAATCGGATTTTTTAAAAATCAAAGAAAAAATTGATACTTTAAAATAGCCCTCAAATATGTCATTCTTGTTTATTAAAGAGGCTCAATTGTTAACTCATGATTGCGACCCTAGATAAAGATAAGAAAGAAAATAATGTTTCTCAGCGTTATAGCACCAGAATTATTCGAAGAGATACTAGACCTGTAATGGTTGGAGATATTGGCATCGGAGGGGATAATCCAGTTCGAGTTCAGTCAATGATTAATGAAGATACGATGGATATTGAGGGTTCTACCGCTGCAATAAGAAGATTGCATGAAATTGGTTGTGAGATTGTCAGATTAACAGTCCCCACTCTTGCAAGTGCAAAAGCTGTAGGTGAGATAAAAAAACTTCTAGCTAGTACTTATCAACCAGTTCCATTGGTAGCGGATGTTCACCACAATGGAATGAAAATAGCTTTAGAGGTTGCAAAGCATGTAGATAAAGTTCGTATCAATCCTGGATTATTTGTTTTTGAAAGACCTGATCCTAATAGAACTGAATTTACTGATTATGAAATAAAAGCAATTAAAGAGAAGATTATACAGAAATTTGAACCAATAGTTAATACTTTAAAAGAGCAAAATAAGGCACTTAGAATAGGAGTTAATCATGGATCATTAGCAGAGAGAATGTTATTTGCATATGGAGATACACCTTTTGGGATGGTTGAATCAGCTATGGAATTTATTCGAATTTGTGATTCATTAGACTTTCACAATATTGTAGTTTCAATGAAGGCTTCTCGACCTCCTGTCATGCTCGCAGCTTATAGAATGATGGCTGATACTATGGATAAAGAAGGATTTAATTATCCTTTGCATTTGGGTGTCACTGAAGCTGGTGATGGAGATTATGGAAGAATAAAAAGTACCGCTGGAATCGGAACATTATTATCCGAGGGAATTGGAGACACAATAAGAGTTTCCCTTACTGAGGCACCTGAGAAGGAAATACCAGTTGCATATTCAATTTTGCAAGCAGTTGGGCTTAGAAAAACTATGGTTGAATATATTAGTTGTCCTAGTTGCGGTCGGACATTATTTAACTTAGAAGAAGTTGTAGCAAAAGTTAGAGCAGCTACTGTTCATTTGACAGGACTAGATATAGCAGTTATGGGTTGCATCGTTAATGGCCCTGGAGAGATGGCAGATGCTGATTATGGTTATGTAGGTAAAGGTGTTGGAACAATTGCTCTTTACCGGAATAGAGATGAAATCAAAAGGGTACCTGAGGATGAAGGGGTTCAGGCCTTAGTTGATTTAATTAAAGAAGATGGTAAATGGGTAGATCCTTAAAAAGAAAATACAGTTTAATTGTTTTTTATTAAAAAAATTATTTGATAATTATGTTTAAGGGATTTTTAAAAATATTTTTAACAATAGCTGTTTTTTCTTCGCCATATTTTTCTTTTCAAGCCAAATCATCTTCTTTAGTGACTGATAATCCAAAGGAGATTATTGATCAGGTATGGCAAATCATATATAGGGATTTTTTGGATTATTCAGAAAAGTTTAATGTAAACGATTGGATTGAATTAAGAAAGGAAATACTATCAAATAAATATCTTGATAATGACGATGCATACATTGTTATAAAGGATATGTTAACAAAATTGGATGACCCTTATACAAGGTTTTTAGATCCTAAAGAATTTAATGAAATGAGGATAGATACCACTGGTGAATTAATGGGAGTTGGTATTCAAATTTCTCTTGATGAAGCAACTAATCAAATTGTTGTTGTATCTCCAATAGAAGGGACTCCAGCCTTCTTTGCAGGTATTAAACCTAAGGATATTATAGTATCTATAGATGGTAAGCTTATAAAAGGTTTTACTATTGACAATACAGTTAAACTTATACGAGGAAAAAAGGGAACAAAAGTTGAATTAGGAATAATTAGAGAAGATGAGTTCATAAAAGTATCATTAATAAGAGATAGGATAGAAATTAATGTTGTTGATAGCCGAATAAATAAAACAGATTTAGGGGTAAAAATTGGTTATCTAAGATTAAAACAATTTAATGCAAAATCTCCAAAAGAAATGAGTTTATCTATTGAGAAATTAGAAAAACAAAAACCTTTTGGTTATGTATTAGACCTTAGAAGTAATCCTGGAGGATTATTAGAGGCAAGCATTGAAATAGCTAGACAATGGATTAATAAAGGAATTATTGTTAGTACTAAAACAAAAGATGGAATTACTGATATTAGGAAAGCTAAGAGTAGGGCTCTAACTAATAGACCAGTCGTTGTTTTAATCAATGAATCATCCGCTAGTGCTAGTGAGATTCTATCGGGTGCAATTAAGGAAAATAATAGAGGAGTTTTGGTTGGGAAAAAAACTTTTGGGAAAGGCCTTGTTCAGTCTGTAAGATCTCTATCTGATGGCTCTGGATTAACAGTTACGGTCGCTAAATATTTAACACCTAGTGGAAAAGATATTAATAAAAATGGTATAGAACCTGATTTTAAGTCTGATCTTTTATTAAGAGATAAAGATAATTTTAAAAATTCAGATCTTGGAACTGTGAAAGATAGTCAATATGTAGCGGCTGAAAATATATTACTTAAAAAATATAGTGCTGAAAGTAATAAAAATTCCTATAATCCCAAAAAAGCTAATATAAGAAATGCATTAAAAAAATAGTTATTTTTTATCAATTCTCATATAGCCATACCAGTCGGGAATCATTTTTTCGCTTCTTTTCTTGGGGTCTAATATTAATTCTATTTTCCAGTTTTGTATTTTATTAATAGAATGTAAATCATCAATCTGTTCAAACTTATTTATATTGGAAAAGTCATCATTATGTTTCTTCTTTAAGCTTGATTCCCAATTTTTTATTGCTTTCTTTTTAGCATCAAGAGCTTTTTTGGCTACAACTAGAGTGAATTCATGCTCTTCATACATCTTCTTTGGATTGTAGCCACCTAAATTAACAAACCAAAGAGATTCATTTTCTTTTCTGGAATTAATGTGATTATCTTTATTAGATAGACTTATCTTGTATCCATCAATGTATTGAATACGCTTGTAACTATCGATATGTAGTCCATTGATCTTTCCTGTCCACTGTTTCCTAAGCTCAGGAAATGTATCCTCTATTGATACACCTATAACCCATCTTACGTCATGAATTTCTATATTACTTTTTAAACTTCTTCCCCCTAATACAACAATAAATAGGGATAAATTCATATCATTAAATTAATTACTCATATCCAGCATTCTTTTCATAGGTTTGTAGGCCATTGATCTGATCTTTTCATCCATATGTAATTCTGGATTCATTTCTTTTAGACACTTATATACTTTTTCTAAAGTGTTCATTCTCATGTATGGACATTGATTGCAACTACACCCATCTAATCCTGGTACTTCTATATAAGTCTTTAAAGGGTCTTTCAATCTCATTTGATGAATTATTCCTGGCTCAGTAACAACAATAAACTTATCTTTTTTACTGTTTTGAGAGTACTTTAGTAATTTGCTTGTTGAACCTATGAAATCAGATAAATCTAATAAATTTTCTTGACATTCAGGATGAGCAAGTACTTCAGCGGTTGGGTGTTTGATTTTTAATTTGATTAGAGATTCTTCATTAAAAGTCTCATGTACAAGACATCTTCCAGGCCACAAAGTTAACTTTCTTCCACTTTGACGTTCCACCCATCTTCCAAGATTTCTGTCTGGTGAAAATAAAATTGGTTGATCTTTGGGTAATTTGTTTACAAGATCCACGGCATTGCTGCTTGTACAAATCAGGTCACTTTTTGCTTTTACCGCTGCGCTGCAATTTATATAGCTGATGGCAAAATGATCGGGATGTTTATCTAAGAATTTTTGAAAGTCATTAGGTTGGCAATCGTCTGCGAGTGTGCATCCAGCATCAAAATCAGGCAGAAGAACAGTTTTATCTGGGCATAAAATTTTTGCTGTCTCAGCCATAAAATGAACTCCACAAAAAACAATGACATCTGCATTTGTCTCCGAGGCCTTTCTGGATAATTCAAGAGAATCCCCAATAAAGTCTGCAATATCTTGTATCGCAGGTTCTTGATAGTAATGAGCAAGAATTATTGCATTTCTTTTTTTACGCAAAAAATTGATCTCATCGGTGAGATTGTTTGTTTTATTTGAGACAGATGTATCAGTCTCGTAATAGGAAACAGTAGTAATTAGTTCCCAAATGAACTTGTTGGGGCAGTATAGAGGTTAATTTCCTCAAAAATCTGTCAGATATCCGAATTGCTATTGCTGGTGATTTGCATGGGTCATGGAGTCAGGATGATCTGGATTTGCTTTTGGAACTGAATCCTGATGGAGTCCTATTTGTTGGTGATTTGTCAGATGGTGATTTAAGAATTGCTAGAGCAATAAGTAAAATCTCTATTCCCACATCAGTAATACCTGGAAATCATGATAGGGGGCAAGACAGATCTGGCGATATTTTAAAAACCCAATTGGATTTGCTAGGTGAAAAGAATTGTTCCTGGAATTTATCTAAATGGAAATTGAATGAACTTTCTGTCGTTGGAGCAAGGCCTTGCAGTGCTGGTGGAGGATTTTTCTTGGCACCTGAAGTCAAGGAGGTATTCGGGGAGGTTAGTCTTGATGAATCTGTACGTAGGATTGTTTCTGCAGCCAAGTCGGCACCACTAGATTTCCCTTTATTAATACTTGCTCATTCTGGGCCAGTTGGCCTTGGATCAGAGTCATCTAGCCCTTGCGGCAGAGATTGGAAATTACCTTCCATGGATTGGGGCGATAAAGATCTTGGCATCGCAATTGATCAAATTCGTAAATTTAGAATTCCAGAATTAGTTGTTTTTGGTCATACTCACCATCAATTAAGAATTGGGGGTAATCGAACTAGAAAAACTTTTGCACAAGATCTATGGGGCACTTCATATTTAAATGCTGCTTGTGTTCCAAGGCGAGGTATAGATTCTACAGGTGAGAATTTATGTCATTTTTCTTGGGTTGAATTCTCTGATGGCAAGCTGATACATGCATCGCACAGATGGTTCAGGAATGATGCGTCAATTGCTTATAAAGAAATTCTATTGAACCAATAAATTTTTATCTTTAAGGTCTTTGGGTCTTTCAAGTCATTTTATATCAATTTAGGTTGTTTAAATCTGGATCTTTAAATTTTCTTTCTGCAATTAAGTATGCACCAATAGCTGAGCCTGTAAAACCCAAAATGTTTCTCATTAAAGGCAGTATGTCATTAGTTCTTGTTACTACAGGAGCAATGCCAAAAATGCCAAATAGCATTATCCAAAGAGGAGAGAGGAGTAATAACCATCCTATTGAAAAAGATTCATTGCCTTTTCTTGGTGAGGCTGCGAAGCCTGCAATTATCCCTCCCAGTAATGAAGTTAATAAAGTCCATTGCCATTGCTCCTGCGGCAAACCAGGCACAACTTCGCAACCACCACGGTCTAAACATGTTTCTACGGCTTTTATTGAAGCTAAAATCGCACCGTCTTCTCCGTTATCCCTTACATAAAATTGGTTACCAAATCTTGTTTGTAATTCTACCCAAAAAATTCTTGGCATTAGTGCAAAATATGCATCACCAACATTAAAACTAAGTAAATTTCCCCCTCTAGGATCTGCAATTATGAGTAGGCTTGTCTCATCAAGCCCCCAATAGTCTTTGACTGCTATACCTGGAGTTTTTTCGTATTGCGATAATACCCTTATTTTCCACCCAGTTTCTTTTTCATAGGTATTTAGTGAGTTTTCTAGCTCTAATCTTTGTGTTTCACTTAGTGCTTTTGCAAGATCGATTATGGGGGTTTGTTCTTTTGGTAGTAGATCAGGATTATCGTAAGCAAACGTAATTCCTTCCATAGAAAACATTATTACCAGCCCCAGAAAAAAAATTATGGCTTTTTTAAGTGATTTTTTGAGCATGTACTTGTTTTTCTCTGAACGTATTCTCCATGATGATTGACCCGATTGCGAGATGTCCTAAATGGTTAATTGATCGAATTAGATCTTGTGGTGGCTCAATTAGTTTCTACAAATATATGGATTTAGTTCTAAACGATTCTGAAAATGGTTTTTATTCAACTGGAAGATTAAAGATTGGAAAGGATGGAGATTTTTGCACTTCACCATCCTTAAGTAATGATTTTGCATGTTTGCTAGCCATTCAAATTGTTGATTGGCTTCTTGATCTAGAAAAAGCAGGAATTGATTCCGAATTGTTGTCTCTTGTTGAGATCGGACCAGGAGAAGGAACTTTGTCGAAAGACTTGATTGATGCTATTTGTAAAATCTCACCTGCTTTAAAAAGTAAGATAGAGCTTGTATTAGTTGAACATAATATAGGGCTGAGAAAGCGGCAAGAAAAAGTAGTCAATGTTTTGAAGGGGGTTAATTGTCGCTGGAGTAGTCTCGAAGAGCTCACTCTAAAGCCAGTTGCAGGTGTTGTTATTGCGAATGAAGTCCTAGATGCTTTCCCTGTAGAGAGATTAATTTTTAGAAATAATAAAGTTTTTAGGCAGGGAGTTTCTTTAAAGAAAAAACAAGATGAATATTTTTTGGATTTTGTTGAAATGAAGCCTACTTATGCGATCGAACAATTTCTCCAAGATTCAAAAAGTCTTTTGAGAATTGATTTTCCACCACAGGAGATTTGTACTGGATGGGTTACGGAATGGCATTGTGATTTACCTATATGGTTTAAGAAATTATCTAAGGCAGTAAGGTACGGCCCTTTGTTAGTTGTTGACTACGCGTTGGAATCAAAGCGCTATTACAACTCTATGAGAAAAAATGGAACTCTGATTTCATACAGTAACCAAGAAGCAAATTCCAATATTTTGAAAGATTCTGGCTGTTGTGATTTGACAGCGCATTTATGCATTGAGTCAACTATTAACTATGCAATGAAAAACGGATGGAGATTTATAGGCGAGACAAGACAGGGGCAAGCCCTATTGGCATTGGGACTGTCAAAATTTCTTTATTCTATTCAAAATATAAATAGTAATGATCTCGCGACCGCTCTAGATCGTAGAGAGTCATTATTGAGACTTGTTGATCCCGTGGGACTTGGAGAATTCAGGTGGTTAGCTTTCCAGAGGGAAAATAGTTGTGATTTGAATTTGCGAACTCGTTTTCTTGAAGAGCCTAATTAGCCAAGTTTTTGTAAGCAATCATTTATTTCTTCATTAGATATGTTATTGAATATTTTTACATCACCAATTTTTAAAGGCAAAACAAAACTTACTTTGCCATTTTTAACTTTCTTGTCTCCTTGAAGAGAGCTTAGAACATTTTCTAGCTCAAGTCCTGGCCATTTAGAGGGTAAACCCGCTTTCTCTATTAATTGTTTTTGCCTTTTTGCTTCAATCTCTTTCCATAGTCCCCTTTGAACTGCTAATTGACCTACAGCAACCATTCCCATGGCAACAGCTTCACCATGTAGCCATGTCCCATATCCACAAAGATTCTCTATCACATGGCCAAATGTGTGCCCATAATTTAAATATGCTCTTACTCCGCTTTCCTTCTCATCTTTCATAACAATTTCTGCTTTAGATTTAGCAGAACGCTCAATTACTTCTAATAGCAGTTTTTCTTTTATGCTTGATAGCTCAGAGATGTTGTCTTGACTTTCTAGAAGTTCAAATAGATTTAGGTCTGATATGACACCGTACTTTATTATTTCAGCCATGCCTGCTTTGAACTCTCTTGCTGGTAATGTAACTAACGTTTTAGGATCAATTAAAACTAATTTAGGTTGATGAAATGCGCCTATTAAATTTTTACCTTTTGAATGATTAATACCTGTCTTACCTCCAATAGAGGCATCAACCATAGCGAGCAAAGTTGTAGGAATTTGGACCACATGAATTCCACGTAACCAAGTAGCAGCAGCAAAACCAGTCATATCTCCAATTACGCCTCCTCCAAGGGCAATCATTAAAGACCCTCTCTCTAACCTGGCGTCATAGGCCGCATTGTGAATTAAATCGATAGATGATTGGTTTTTTTGCTCTTCTCCAGCTTTTAAAATTAAAAGTTTTGGATTGAACTTATGTGCAATTAAACTTTTAATAATAGAATCACCATAATAATCGGAGACTTCTTTATTTGATACGACTAAAATTTTTAGTCCTTCCTTAAAACCAATTTTACTTAGCTCATCACCTATACATTCTAAAATACTTTTACCTATAACTATTTCGTATGAGTTTCTAGTTAATGAGACTTTGATATGGTGGTTGTCTTTATTCACAGTTTTAAGATTATAAACTCCATTATAATTTATTAGGATAAATTATCAAAATTTTAAAGTAATTATATGTTTGATTAATACATTTCATTATCCATGAGAAATGTTTGTATGTTTTTAGTATTTATTTCCAGATCAGAATAATCACATATTGGAATAGTCTTTTGGTTGTGAAGGAAGGATGTTTTTATTAAAATCACATTTCGTACTTTCTTTATATTTGTTTGTACGGTCTTTTTGTTGTTTGCCTGCTAGTGAGCAAAGCTCTAAAAATGAGGAATTGAACTAATGATTGGAGTCGTAGGTGGAGGACAGCTTGCAATGCTGCTTGTAGAGGCTGGCAAGAGAAGAGGTGTTGATGTCGTTGTTCAGACGGGAGTAAATACCGATCCTGCCGCTAAAAAGACAAAGCATGTTGTTTTAAACGATCCAACGAATGTAGAAGGTACAAAACTTCTAGCTGAAAAGACTCGTTTGATAACTTTTGAAA
Organism: Prochlorococcus sp. AG-402-B19; assembly: GCA_003279615.1. Lineage (GTDB taxonomy): Bacteria > Cyanobacteriota > Cyanobacteriia > PCC-6307 > Cyanobiaceae > Prochlorococcus_B. The sequence continues at coordinate 2,893 of QCHM01000016.1, read as the reverse complement.
ATGAGTGGATTGATATACCAAGTTTAATTTCTCTTGAAAATAATGGAGTTTCTTTCTTGCCTAAACTTCAATCAATACGTCCTTTAATTAATAAGATAACTCAAAGAGAGTTATTAAATAGTCTTGATATACCATGCCCTGATTGGTTACCTATACCTTTGGAGGAATCATCAAAGATTAATATTCCTCCCGATTGGGGTTTCCCTTTGATGGCTAAAGCTGCAAAAGGTGGATATGACGGCAAAGGAACAAAAATTATTAAAAACTTAAAACAATTGCAAGAATTTATTGAAGTTGAGAGGCAGGAACAATGGTTGCTGGAGAGATGGATCCCTTTTGATAAAGAATTATCTATAGTTTCTAGTAGGGATTCAAAAGGGATAATTCGTAGCTTGCCAATAGTGGAGACTTATCAATCTAAACAAGTTTGTGATTGGGTCTTGGCTCCAGCTGAAATTAATTATGACGTTGATCTTATGGTGAAAAACATTGTGGCTTCGTTATTGGCCGAGCTCGATTACGTTGGTGTTATTGCAATTGAATTCTTTTATGGATCTGAAGGATTACTTGTGAATGAAATAGCACCAAGGACTCATAATTCAGGTCATTTTTCTATAGATGCATGCAATAGTAGTCAGTTTGATCAACAAGTTTGTATTACCTCTGGGATTAATGTGCCGATGCCTAAAATGCTTGTAGATGGTGCTTTAATGGCAAACTTGCTTGGTTTGCAAAGTAACTATCCTTTGTCAATCACTCAAAGATTGAATAATTTAAGGAACATCCCTGGATTGAATGTTCATTGGTATGACAAAGAAGAGGAAAAGAAAGGGAGAAAGCTCGGTCATGTTACTTATCTCTTAAAAAATAAAGACGTTTTGTCTAGAAAAAAAGAAGCATTGGATGTTTTAAAAAAGATAAGGTCAATTTGGCCTACCTCTTGATGATATTTTGTTTAGATTATTTGTAGTACTGCTTTGTTGGTAAAGGCCTTTTCAAGTGCTCTGATCTGACTCTCTTTCGATATGGGGAGGCTGTCGTGAAAGTAACGTATACCAGCTTTTGCTCTGGAAACGAAGCTTCACTTTGAATCCCCCTCTGGTTCTTCCAGGTCGATGCTTCTTGGGCCTTACGGCTAAGCGGTACTATCTCTTAATTGACTATGCTGGAAGTGATATAAAGAATTAAAAGTAATATGTCTTAGAGGTGTGCCTTCCAGAATGCCTTACTAAAAAGCCTTATCTTTTGCCTTGACAGCTTTGGTTTATTTTCTTTGTTTTTGTTTGAACAGATCCGAAACAGATAGATTTGTTTATTTTTCATCTGCCACCTTCTTGAAATCTGTTATCCGAAAACTATTTCGCTACACAATTACCTGAGCAGTTGAAGAGAATTTTTATACGTTTGTTAATGGTGAGCAGGAAACCAATAAGAGCTGAGGAGCCTGTACTGTATAGCAGCCACCTCTCTCGCTAAATATTAATTCCATACTGTCCAGCTATACCTTCTAGATCATCCATGGAAAGCTCATAGAAATAATTGCGATTACATTGAAATGCATTAAAGCTTTCTAGCTTTCCTTTCCCTTTATAGATTTCTCTAGCAATCTTGAGAGCGAGCTGTTCTTTTGTCATTTAATCAAGCAGCCTCTGGACACCATCCAATCTTTCTCTCGAGTCGCTGCATCCAACATTGACATCTTGAAGTTAGATGATCTCCATGAGGCATAAGATGTTGATGCAGGTGACAAGTGAGAAGTGTTATGTAATGCCTTTCTCAGCAATAATTGAAATGTTGACATGTTATGCAAACGCTAGCTGAACGTGTGTGTTTAAGAGTGTCTTCTTCGATATGTTCCCACTCCTCTTTTGGCTTGTAACACTTCTGGGGTAGAACTTTTTGGGTGTGATACGAGGACATTGCGTTAGTCCAATAGGTTCTGCTACCACTGAATTCCAATCTGATGCACGAAAAACGGCGTAGGGCGATGATGTTGGTGCCATAGGTTTCTAGCAGTACACATGTACTAGCAAGGGTAGGCAAGCGTTGTCAAGTAAAACTTTTTTTACTCATTGATTTGAGTGCAAGATATTATTTATTAGGATCAAGTCCATCTAAGGAATTGAATGCAGGTTTAACGATATGCATTGAGAAAAGGCATTCCAGCCTCCAAGCTTTTATTTATACCCTGCGACTTGAGCAACCATTTCAATAATTTCATCATCATATTCTCTATTCAATAAGTCACCTTCTAATCGAGATTCAATGATTTTTCGAAAGATGACTCCACAGCCATCATAGATCTCATCTGCAATGTTTTCGGATGTTGCATAGGTAGGTTGTTCTCGGCCTCAAGTTTCTTCTGATCTACTTGTTCTTGTGGCTCATTAAATGCTATTAGATCCTCTAGCTGAATAACCAAGCAAGAACTTGTTGATAATCAATTCGACTTACCAATCCTCGGCTTACTCCTTGTCTTTGAGTCTCATTGACTTCTTCCATAATGCTCAGAATTTTGTGTGCTGTTGAACTTGTTTGTCTAATTGCTATCCATCCTTCTCCTGATACGCTTCCTAGATTTGGTAGTTACGTCCGACAGTCGATCAGTTTTTGTTAGTTTCTATCTCTCTATATACGTAACTACTCGCCCAGTTTCCTATGTGATCGCAACGACTAAAAAACTCTCTTCTCTTTCAAAGGTGACGATTTGCCCATCTTCGACTTTATGAATGATTAATTACTAGATCTAAAATAATAAAAAGCCTCTTCTTTAATGACAGAGAAGAGGCCTTTTTATTAGATTTAAAGAATCAGAATTAAACGATTCCTGGAATGATCCAGCCTGTTATTCCGTAGTTAATGACTGCTGCAAAGAAGCCCATCATCGCAAGGC
>QCHM01000015.1 GCA_003279615.1 Prochlorococcus sp. AG-402-B19 | reverse complement strand
TAGGAATGGAGAATGTGTGGTTGTTGTTGATGATGAAAAGAGGGAAAACGAAGGTGATTTAATCTGTGCTGCTCAATTCGCAACGCCACAGCAAATTAATTTCATGGCAACTGAAGCTAGAGGATTAATATGCCTAGCTATGCAAGGAGAACGATTAGATAAATTAGACTTACCATTAATGGTTGATAGAAATACTGATTCAAATCAAACAGCATTTACTGTAAGTATTGATGCCGGTCCAGAATATGGTGTTTCAACTGGTATTTCAGCAGAAGATAGAGCAAAAACTATTCAAGTTGCCCTTAATAGTCAAACAAAACCTATTGATTTAAGAAGACCAGGCCATATCTTTCCATTAAGAGCAAAGATAGGTGGCGTTTTAAAAAGAGCAGGACATACGGAAGCAGCAGTAGATTTATCTTTGCTTGCAGGTCTATCTCCAGCAGGTGTTATCTGTGAAATACAAAATCAAGATGGATCAATGGCTCGGCTTCCTGAACTAAAACAATATGCAAAGGAACGAAACTTAAAATTAATAAGCATTGCGGATTTAATTCATTACAGACTTGAAAATGAAAGGTTTGTTTATAGACAAGCAATCGCAAAACTACCTAGTTTATTTGGTGATTTTAAAGCTATTGGATATAAAAATGAATTAGATGGATCTGAACATGTGGCGATAATAAAAGGTGATCCGGAAAAGTTACAAGAACCAGTATTAGTGAGAATGCATTCAGAGTGCTTAACAGGCGATGCATTTGGATCATTACGGTGTGATTGTAGACCTCAATTGGAAGCTGCACTATCAAGAATAGCTCAAGAGGGCGAAGGTGTTGTTGTGTATCTAAGACAGGAAGGAAGGGGTATTGGATTAGTAAACAAGTTAAAAGCGTATAATCTTCAGGATGGTGGCCTTGATACAGTTGAAGCGAACGAAAAATTGGGATTCCCTGCGGATTTAAGGAATTACGGAGTTGGCGCCCAAATATTGACAGATCTAGGAATAAATAGGCTTAAGTTGTTAACAAATAATCCTAGGAAGATTGCTGGGCTTGGAGGTTACGGTTTAAAAGTAGAATCAAGAGTTCCATTAGTAATTTGCCCTGGAGATCACAATGAAGCTTATCTTAAAGTTAAAAGAGAAAAACTTGGACATTTAATTAGTGATAATAAACAATCAGTTTTATCAAATGAAAGCCAGAATATTGTGGTTTTTTGGGATGGTAAGGTTACTAATAGTGACTTAAAACACTTTGAAGATAAAGCCAGCAAATGGTCAGAAAATCATTTTTTAAACATTGCAATTCAAAACACACCAAGATTAACAGCTATTTGTGAAAATCCTTTATTTATTTGGAACGTCAAGCATAGAGATATTAAATCTAATTTAGAAAGAAAGTTTATAGATAAACGATTGCTGGAGTCTCTTCTTAAAGAATTATGTAATTGGAATAATACAGAAAGAATTGGAATTATCAAAACAAATAATTATGAACAACTATTACATCCATCACAAAATATTTTTATAGAAAAGAATAATATTAAAGAGCTTCAAACCATTGGAAGCTCACCATTATTTGATTGGAATTTTAAAGAAAAAACAAGTATGATTGTTTGGAATTAAAAAGAACAACTAAATATCAAACAAGGCTTACACTATTAATTTTTGTTCCATTAGTGATTGCCAAAAGAACCTTCATATCTTCAGTTTTACCAAATACAGTATGCACACCATCCAAATGTGGTTGGGGTGCATGAACTAAAAAGAATTGACTGCCACCTGTATTTTTACCTGCGTGCGCCATTGAAAGTGAACCGGCTAAATGTTTATTTGAGTTGATTTCACAATCAATTGAATAACCAGGCCCCCCAGTACCAGGCATTCCCTTTGAGCCATCTCTGGTATTTGGACATCCTCCTTGAGCCATAAAACCATTAATCACCCTATGAAATGAAAGGCCATTATAAAAACCTTCTTTAACCAATTTTAAAAAATTTTCTACTGTATTAGGAGCATCATTATCAAATAGGTCAATTGTCAATTGGCCTTTATCAGTGATCATCAATACTTTTGACATGTCAATAAATTTTTTCTTTATAATAACTATTATAAAAATAAATGCATGAAATTTCTAAGTATTTAATTTTAATATTGTGAAGATTGAGATCTAATATTTGACAATGCAGTTCTTAAATTGCCTTGTGACTGTTCTAGTAATTTTTTAGCCTGGATAACATCTAAATTTGATAATGCTATTAATAGAGATAGCTTGACAGATCCGTTGGTGAGTTTTAACAATTGAACAGCCTTATTTTTATCCACTGAGCCAATATCAAATAAAATACCAACAGCTCTATCAAATAATTTATTATTAGTAACTGCAAGATCAATCATTCTATTACCATAGACTTTTCCTAATTTAATCATCACAGAAGTTGAAATAATATTTAGTGCCATCTTTGTTGCTGTCCCAGCTTTTAATCTTGTTGAACCAGCAATAATCTCTGGGCCCGTAAGCAACCTAATATCTATATCTGATGATATATTTGAGTCGTTTGAGGGCACAGCTGAAATACAAATTGTAAGTGCATTTATATGTTGTGCATAATTTAAGGCAGAGGCTACATATGGAGTTCTTCCACTTGCTGTTATACCAATTAAAACATCATTTTTAGAAAACTTTTTTTCTTGAAGATTAGCAATTGCTAGTTCAGTAATATCCTCAAGAGACTCAGAACTTTTTGTTAGTGAAGGTACTCCTCCAGCAATAATACCCTGAACCATCTCTGGAGCAGAACAAAAAGTTGGGGGACATTCAGAAGCATCAAGAACACCTAATCTTCCAGATGTCCCGGATCCTATATAAAAAAGTCTGCCTTCTGATTTAAGTTTTAATGTGATCTCATCAATAGCTTTAACTATTTCGGGAATAGCTTGATTTACTGCAATTTGTGGCTCTTTATCAGCTTCAGAAAAAAGATTAACAATCTCAGTAGTTGATTTACTGTCTAAATCTAAAGAAGTTAAATTAATTTGTTCTGTTAATATTGAAATAGGTTTATTCTCAAAATGATTATTTAAATCAATCATAAAAGATTTTCTAAACGTTTTTTTATATCTTCAAGTTGAGCATTAGTGGAGCTTTGATTATTTGTATTCTCTTTATATTGCCAATCTCCCACTTCTAAATTTGAAAGAGGTGGAGATATCATAAGTCGCTCTTCATCAGAATTAGGAATAAAGCCCTTCTCAACGAAACGGGCTTCATATCCAGCTTCTCTACAAAAAGCTTCTATATCCATTCTCGTTAATTTCTCTACAGATGGAGTAGGAAAATCTTGTGCCTCAAGCAGACCACAATACCTTTCAGCATCATCCCTATCTTGAAACATAAGGATTACTGTTGATCCTTTAAGTTCAATGGAATGTATCCCCTCACTTTCAGTCCCAGCTTCATACAAAAGGACATGAACAAGCATAAGAATTTAAAAATCAAATTTATTATAAATGTATTAATTGAATAAACAATATATTGCTAATAATTTTCCATAGATAATTCATTTAAACGTTGATATAATGCTAGTTCAGAATCATTTAAACTATCTGGTAAAACAATAATTATTTCTACGATTTGATCACCACAATAATCTTCATACTCTAAACCACGGCCACGAAGTCTTAACAGTCTACCTGTAGATGAATTAGGTGGAACTTGTAAAGTTACCGTTCCATTAAGAGTTGGTATATCAACTGCACATCCCAATAAAGCGTCATGTGGAAGCAATTCAAGTCGATACATAACTCTTAAACCATCTATTCTTAAACCTTGTTCTGTTTGTACTTTTAATTGTACAAAATGATCTCTACAACCTATTGCTGCTCCAGCGATACGTAATCTCCAACCATCACCGGAGAAAGGTGGTATTAAAACTTCAACTAGTGTGCCATTTTGCAATTGTATATCAACCGTCGAACCATAAAGAGCTTGTTCTGGTGTGATTTCAACAACAGATTCTTGATCTTCATAGACTAGTGTAGGTGGTGGAGATGGTTCGGTTGTTATTGGAGTATTTTCAGTAAAATCAGATTGCTCATAGTTAGGATATTCGTCTTCAGAAGAGTCGTTAAAATGATCATTAATTTCATATTCAAAATCAGTTTTAATTCCTAATACAACATCTAAATATTCCTCATAACTTGGAAATCTATTTTCAAATACATCTTTATTTTTATTAAGTTTTTTCTCCCACTCATATCTTTTTTTTGGATCACTTAGTATCGCATATGCCTCATTGATTAACTTGAATCTTTCTTCGGCATTAATGTCATTTTTATTTAAATCAGGATGCCACTTTCTGGCCTCCTTCCTAAATGCTGACTTAAGTTCAGAAAGATCACATTCAGGAGATACTCCTAAAAGAGACCAATAATTTGGATCAACGGTAGTAGTCATTATCCCAAGGATCTACATCCCTTCTTCCATAACTGTTCCCATTATTCATATTGTCTCCTCGTTGAGAATAATCCCAAGGATCATCATCCCAATAGTCATCAGAAAATAATTCGTCCTTCAAAGATCCAAAAGTATTTCTTATCCCTTGAATTGGATTGGACTCAGTTTTTCTCTCAGCTGATAAACGTCGATTCAAACCAAATAGAGCTTCTTGCAAAGAGCCAACAGCATACTCAAGCTCTTGTAAATCATTATCATCAAGTAAGTCTTCAACATCCCTCATAGCAATTTCTACAGATCTTTGCTGTCTTTCGGCACCATAAGGTCCAAGCTCTAAAGAAGCATCTCTAAGCCTTCTTTCGGCCTGAGCGACAAGAGTTAAGGCGTTATTCTTTTGATCGATTGAAGCTCGTTTTTTCCTGTCTTCAGAAGCTTTTGCCTTGGATTCTTCAATCAACTTATCAACCTCATTTTGATTAAGATTGGAACCACCTGTGACACTTACTGACTGCTTCCGGCCTGTAGTTCTGTCAGTTGCGCTAACTTCCAATAAACCATTTGCGTCAATATCAAAAGCTACTTGAACTTGAGGGACACCTCTAGGTGCGGGAGGAATGCCAGATAATCTAAATTTTCCTAATGATTTATTGTCCGAAGCCATTTGTCTTTCTCCTTGCCAAATATGAATTTCTACTGATGATTGATTAGAGGCGGAGGTACTAAAAACATCTGATTGCCTAACTGGTATTGAAGTATTGCGAGGGATTAGAACTTTCATTAAACCTCCAACAGTTTCAAGTCCTAAGGAGAGAGGAGTGACATCATTTAACAAAAGATCTCTAAGTTCACCAGAAATAATTCCTCCTTGAATTGCTGCTCCAATTGCAACTACCTCATCAGGATTCACAGATTGACAAGGTGGGTTTGGAACAATCGTTCTAACTAACTGCTTTACCATTGGCATTCGTGTACTTCCACCAACAAGAACGACCTCATCAATATCCTCAGGTATCCAACCTGAATCATCAATAACAGTATTAACAGGATCAAATAATTTATCTAAAAGATCATTACAAAGACTCTCATAAGTTTTTCTAGATAAAGATGTCTCTATATGTAATGGTCCATCATTACCTGTAGAAATAAAAGGAAGCGAAATAGGAGTTGTTTGAACACCAGAGAGCTCTTGTTTCGCCTTTTCTGCTGCCTCTGTAAGTCGTTGTAGAGATTGTCTGTCTCTTCTTAAATCAATCTTATTTTTTTTTAAGAAATCTTCAGCAATCCAATCAACTATTTTTTGATCAAAATCATTTCCACCCAATTGTGTATCACCGGAAGTTGCTTTTACATCGAAAACACCATTGGAGATAGACATTAAAGAAACATCAAATGTGCCTCCTCCTAAGTCGAAAACTAAAACTTTACGGGAGGAACTTTTATCAAATCCATAAGCAAGAGCAGCTGAAGTTGGCTCATTCAATATCCTTTCGACTTTTATGCCAGCCAAAACGGCTGCATCACGGGTCGCTTGTCTTTGCGAATCGTTAAAATAAGCTGGAACAGTTATCACGGCAGACTCAACATTTTCTCCTAAATATGTTTCTGCATCATCTATTAATTTTCTTATTATATTCCCAATTAATTCTTCAGGGGCATATTCTCTTTTATTTGCAGGAGATGTAATTCGAACATTTCCCTGATCATTAGATCTGACGTTGTAAGGAACTGAAAGACTATTTTCTTCTAGTTCATCCCAGGCTCTTCCAACGAATCTTTTTAAATTAGAAAAAGTATTTTTTGGATTGAGTACTAATTGTCTTCTAGCAAGCTGGCCGACTAACAATTCAGATTCTTTAGTAAAGCCAACAACTGATGGCGTAGTTCTAGCTCCTTCGGCATTAGAAATAACTACAGGCCGACCAGCCTCCAACACCGCTACAACGGAATTAGTCGTCCCCAAGTCAATGCCAACTATTCTCCCCATGGCAATACTTATTTAAGCCCCACAGTAACTAGCATTTAATTGTATTCAATACTTATTATGTACCCTTCAACACTTAAAGCCAATCATTAACCTTGTCTTAGTGAAAAATTTGAAATTAGATATAGATTCATATGTAAGTTGCTTTTGCGCGTGGACAAAGCAAGTACATCGAAATTTTCACTCAGAACAAGAACAACTTCAGAGAAGTTGATAGATGTTGGTTTTAAAAATATTGTTGTTGCCATGGCTTCTATGGTAGCCGTAGTTCTTTTTTCCATATTTGCAGTTGTTTACTATGAATCTACTGAATCGATTTCAAGATATGGACTGAGGTTTCTTTTTAGTTCTGCATGGAATCCAGTTACAGATGAGTACGGTGCATTCACCGCTATTTATGGAACTCTTTTTACATCGATTGCTTCATTAGTAATTGCTATTCCATTAGGTGTTGGCACTGCAATATTTATAACTGAAAATATTATTCCCAAATATCTAAGAAATGTAATTGGATTAATGGTTGAGCTTTTAGCTGCTATTCCATCAGTAGTTTTAGGACTATGGGCAGTATTTATTATGGAACCTTTTATTAGACCATTTTTGAACACAATCTACGAAATATTTGGATTTATACCATTTTTCAGCACCCAACCTTTGGGCGCTGGAATGATGCCAGCAATATTAATTCTTGTGGTAATGATATTACCTATAATTACATCGATTTCAAAAGATTCTCTAAAACAAGTTCCTTCTAAACTTAGGCAAGCTGCCTATGGAATTGGAGCGTCAAGATGGACTACTATTTTTCAAGTTATTATTCCAGCCGCAATTTCTGGGATAACAGGTGGAGTTTTACTTGCTCTAGGAAGAGCTATGGGTGAGACAATGGCAGTTACTATGATTATTGGCAATTCAAATAACTTTAGTTGGTCAATATTTGCTCCTTCATATACAATTTCATCCATGCTTGCCAATCAATTTGGTGAAGCAGATGGAAGCCAAGTCTCTTCTCTAATGTATGCAGCATTAATCCTAATGGTTTTAACCTTATTGGTTAATGTATTTGCCCAGTGGATTGTAAAAAAATTAAGCTTAAAATATCAATAAATGAATTACACATCACAAAAACATCTAACATATAATCCCTCTCTAACTAGAAATATTGGGAACAAAGCCTTAACTATTATTTCTGCTCTTTTTTCAATCATTTCTGTACTTCCTTTAATCTTAGTCATAATCTATGTATTAATTAAAGGCGGAAGTTATATAAACATAGAAACCTTAATACTTGAACCCGAACCACCAGGAGATGATCTTCTCACAGCTGGAGGAATAGGGCCAGCAATAACTGGAACTTTTATAATGACAGTTATTGCATCAATAATATCAATACCTGTTGGAGTAGGAGGTGGAATATATCTTGCTGAATATTCTAAATCAGGAAGATTTGCAAAATTTATAAGGTTTGGATCAAATGTACTTGCAGGGGTTCCTTCTATAATTGCTGGTGTATTTATATATGCAATTATTGTCTCTACCAAAATATTATTTGGATCAATGTTCAGCGGTATTGCAGGTGGAATATCACTTTCAATTTTAATGCTTCCAACAATAATTAAAACTACTGATGAAGCACTTAAATTAGTTCCAAATGATATGAGAAGAGCTGCATTTGGAATTGGTGCCTCAAAATTCACAATGATAACAAATATCACTTTACCAGCTGCATTTACTTCCATTTCTACAGGAGTATTATTAGCACTCGCTAGGGCAGCAGGAGAAACAGCACCATTAATATTTACAGCTCTTTTCTCTCGTTACTACATTACAAGTTTTGATGATCTTTTCTATGAAATGGGTTCATTGTCAGTGTTAATTTACAATTTCGCTCTTGAACCATATGAAGCTCAAAACCAACTAGCGTGGGCAGCATCATTCATATTAGTTGTTGTACTTTTAAGTCTTAATATCCTTTCAAGATGGATAGGCACACTTGGTGCTTTTTCAAAACATAAAGTATAATTATGAGCAAAACTAATAATAAAATAAGTTAATGAGTAAAAAAAATATAAAATCTACATCTTCAGTCTCATTAGATAATGTATCAATTGCATATGGCAATTCAGTTGCAGTTAAAAATGTGTTTTGCGATATAGAAAAGAATCACGTTACATCTTTTATTGGTCCATCAGGATGCGGTAAATCCACAGTCATCAGAGCAATCAACCGAATGAACGATTTAATAGAAGGTTGTAAATTATCGGGGAGTGTTATTTTTGAAGGGATTGATATATATGCAGAGGATATAGATCCAGTTGAAGTTAGAAGGAGAATTGGAATGGTTTTTCAACAACCCAATCCTTTTCCTAAAAGTATTTACGAAAATATTGCCTTTGGTGCAAGAGTTAATGGATATAAGGGTAATATGGATCAATTAGTAGAAGAATCTCTTATAAAGGCCGCAGTTTGGGATGAGTGCAAGGATAAATTAAACGAAAGTGGTTATTCATTATCTGGTGGCCAACAACAAAGATTATGCATAGCAAGGACAATTGCTATTGAACCTGATGTGATCTTAATGGATGAGCCATGCTCAGCACTTGATCCATTATCTACGTTAAAAATTGAAGAAACAATTCATGAATTAAAGAAGAATTTTACGATCATAATTGTTACGCACAATATGCAACAAGCCAATAGAGTCAGTGATTACACAGCTTTTTTCAACACAGAGAAAAAAGATAAGGATTTAGGTGGAAAAATTGGATTTTTAGTTGAGTTTGATAAAACGAAAAACATGTTCAATTCACCAAAGCAAAAATCAACTCAAGACTATATCTCTGGAAAATTTGGATAACCACTAATCGATCTGATTTTAACGAACCTTAAATGACGGAGAGAGAGGGATTCGAACCCTCGATAGGGTTGCCCCTATACAGCATTTCCAGTGCTGCGCCTTCAACCACTCGGCCACCTCTCCTTAAACACAGCAAATGAATGGTATTTCAATTGCAGGATTTAAATATATATATACCATAATAGAGCTATTATTATAAATTAAAATATCAAATTTATTTATTAAATATTTTCCATAGTAAAGAAGATCATAGTAACCATTAATTTATTAAATAGAATAAATTGATTTAAAGATAAATAGAATCTTCCAATAGTAGACGATTATTATAATTAAAAAAAATACATATGATTATACCTTCATGTAAAACCGCAGCCATCAATGCTGGTCTAACTAAAGAAGAAATTAACAGATTATTATATATTGCTAAGAATGCTGCAAAAAAAGGTGGCGAATCTCTAATGAATAATTATGGAAAGATAAAAACAATAAGATGTAAAGGAACTGCTGGAGATCTTGTTACTAATGCAGATATAGAATGTGAAAAGATAATAATAGATTATTTAGAAAAAGAGACTCCTAACATTTCTATTCTTGCTGAAGAAAGTGGTTATAAGTTAAAGGTTGGCGATTTAAAATGGTGTATAGATCCACTTGATGGAACAACTAACTATGCTCATGGATATCCATTTTTTGCAACTTCAATAGGTTTGATTTGGAATAGCCATCCAATATTGGGAGCAATATCAGTACCTTCTTTGAATGAAATTTATTATGCCTCTCCAGAACATGGATCATTTTGTAATGATGAAAAAATAAATGTCACGGACACAAATCTTTTATCTGATTCATTATTAGTCACTGGTTTTGCTTATGACAGACGAGAAGTACTAGATAATAATTATTCTGAATTTTGCTGGCTAACACATCGTACCCATGGCGTCAGAAGAGGAGGAGCAGCCGCAGTAGACCTAGCATTTGTAGCCTCAGGCAAAGTGGATGGTTTTTGGGAACGCGGACTTGCAAAATGGGATATGGCAGCAGGAGTTCCATTAGTAGAAATGGCAGGAGGGGTAGTATCAAATTATCCTTCCGGAGATTTTGAACTGAATAGTGGCAGAATACTTGCTTGCAATCCAGATATAAAAAATGAGCTTTTGAAAGAACTTGAAAAAATTAGACCGTTAACTACTAACTCTTATGGTGGAAAATAGTCCAAATTTATGTGATCCTTAAGTAATAAAAAGATTCAAATAATGACATTGCAACCTGCCTCGGGTGCACGCGACTTAAATCCTCAGCAAGTAAAAAAGAACCATCTCATTGCATCAAAACTTTCATCTTTATATCAATTATGGGGATATGAGCGAATATCTCCGCCCCATATTGAACGACTAGACACACTTATGGCGGCTGGTGGAATCTCGAATAATGAAATACTAAAAATAGTTTCTGATGAACCTCTTGGACTAAGACCTGAAATAACAGCGTCAATTGTGCGTGCTGCTTCAACTAGATTTCATGAATATCAAAGGCCACTTCGATTTTGGTCAACAGGTACTTCATTTAAATGCAACCAAAGCATTGATGGTGGTATTGATATTGAAGAGTCATTTCAAAGCGGAGTTGAATTAATAGGAACTAAAGCTATTAATGCTGAGATAGAACTCCTTTCTTTACTGATTGAATCATTAAAAGTAATTAAAGTTGATCAGAAATATAAAATGACATTGCTCATAGGAAACACATATCTATTAGAACTTATTATAAGCTCATTTGATTCAACCAGAATAAACCAAATAAAAAATATTCTTTGCGATCTTGATTACATAGAATTGAGTAGACTAGATGTAAAGGAAGAACAAAGAATCTTATTAAAAAATATCATGAATATGAGAGGGAAACCAGAAAAAATATTAACTAAGCTTAAAGATATATATGGCTCGAATTTCTACATTGAAAACCTAAAGGAATTATTTTCAATTATTGAACCATTAGCTAAAGAGAATGGGATAGAAGTACAATTAGATCCTACCTTAGGAACGAAATATAAACTATATAGTGGATTAACTTTTTCACTTGTTTCATCATCATCAAGTGCTCCAATTATTATTGCCAAAGGTGGTAGATATGATGATTTAGTAAAGAAATTTAGTTCAAGCGATCAAAATTGCTTCGGAATTGGATTTAGTATTAGCATTGATAAAGTCAGAGAATTAATCTCCTCAAGCGAGGAAATAAAAGAAAATAATGAAAAAATTTTAATAGCATATAAACAAAGTGGAAGCTTGTATAAAGCATTAAAACGCCAAAAAGAATTTCATCTTAAAGGGATTGTGTCGTTAATTTCACATGAACCTTTAATGACAGATAATGCAACAAATAAACTTTTAAAATCCAATAGATGTTCAAAAGTTGAATGGATAGATTGATATAAACTCACACTATATTATTAATAATTGTCAGGGATCGAAAACTATTGGGCATTATTCAATAACTCTTTCGCTTTTAAAGCCTAAATACAAATTTGTATCGCTATGATGATAAAAATCTAGATAAGTCATGCCTGTAAAAGAAGAAGGAACAATTCTTATTCACACAGAAAATATATTTCCAATAATTAAAAAAGCAGTCTACTCAGATCATGAAATATTCATTAGAGAGCTTATAAGTAACTCCGTAGATGCAATCAAGAAAAGAAAAATGGCTGCCTTTGCAGGAGATTGCATCGCTGCTAATGATGAAAAAATAAATATTTCAATTGATAGAGAAGATAAGACATTGACCATTAGTGACAATGGAATAGGAATGAATAGTGAAGAAATTAAGAAATATATTAATCAAGTTGCTTTCTCAAGTGCAGAAGAATTTCTTGAAAAATATAAACAACCCGATGATGGTTTTATAGGTCATTTTGGCCTCGGTTTTTATTCAAGTTTTATGGTTGCTAAAGAAGTTGAAATAATAACTAAATCAGCAAAGAATGATTCACAAGCCATTAAGTGGAAATGTAATGGTTCCCCTCAATATTCACTTGATGAATCAGATAAAGAAGAAATAGGTACAGATATAATTTTACATTTAATGGAAGAGGAAATTGAATACATTGAACCAAGCAGGATTAAAGCATTAATAAAGAAATATTGTGATTTCATGCCTATTGAAATCTCGCTAGAAGAAGAAGTTATTAACAAAATGAATCCACCATGGAGAGAAAGCAAACAAACTCTTAAAGATGAAGATTATATTGAACTCTATAAATATCTCTATCCCTTTCAAGGCGATCCTCTTTTATGGGTACATCTAAATACTGACTATCCATATAATTTGCAAGGAATATTATATTTTCCAAAAATAAGTGGAAGAGCCGATTGGGAAAGTGGTGAAATTAAACTATTCTGTAATCAAGTCTTTGTTAGCGACTCAATTAAAGAAATTGTTCCTAGATACTTGTTACCTTTGAGGGGAGTAATAGATTCACCAGACATTCCCTTAAATGTAAGCAGAAGCGCATTACAATCAGATCGAAGAGTGAAATCTATCGGTAACTTTATTGCAAAGAAATTAGCCGATAAGCTTAAAACATTAAAGAAAGATGAAATACAATTTTACGCTAATATTTGGGATTCAATATCTCCCTTTATAAAAATAGGAGCGATGGAAGATGAGAAATTTGCAGAGCAAGTAAAAGAGATAATTTTATATTCAACAACAAAAAATACTTCATCAGACAATGAAGACATTAACGAACTAATAAAATCTGGCTCAAAGACATTTACCACACTTGATGGTTATAAGAACAGGTTAACTGATGAGAACAAAAAGGTTTTATATTCCACTGATGAAGTCTCTCAATCAACAGCACTCAATATGTGGACTTCGCAAGGCAAAGAAGTTTTAAAACTTGATACTGTTATTGATACCCAATTTATTCCTTGGTTAGAGGAAAAAAATAAAGATATTAACTTTGTTAGAGTTGACTCTGAACTAGATGAAAGTATTAAAGATGATTCGCCTGAAATAGCAGACAAAGATGGAAATACAAAGTCAGAAACACTTAAAAAGATGATTAGTTCAGCTTTAAAGAATGAAAAAGTGACAGTAAAAGTGCAGAGCCTTAAAGGTGAGAATTCTCCTCCATCATTAATATTATTACCAGAACAAATGAGAAGAATTAATGATATAACAGCATTAATGGAACAGAAGCTTCCTGGTCTACCTGAATATCATAATTTAATCGTCAATTCAAACCATCCACTTATTCAAGGATTACTCAAATTAAATTCCAACCCAATAGTTTTTGAAGGATCTACCAAATCAGAGGAAGGTCAATTAGCCAGTGACATCGCTATCCATGTATATGAGATGGCAAAACTATCAATTGGAGGTCTCGAGAATAAAGATATCGCAGCTTTTCAAGCTAGGAATTCTGATTTGTTAGGGAAATTAATGCAAAAATTCGTTTAATCTCAACCTCATTTGATAGAATAAATGAACGATTAAGTTTGAAAAATGTCCAGAGTTTGCCAACTTACAGGCACAAGAGCTAATAACGGAATGTCAGTGAGCCATTCCCATATTAGAACCAAAAAATTGCAGCAAGCAAATTTGCAGCAGCGAAGATTATGGTGGGAAGAAGAAAACAAATGGATCAATATACGAGTAACGACAAGAGCACTAAAAACTATTCAGAAGAAGGGATTAGGAAAGTATGCTAAGTCGTTAGGGGTAGATTTAAACAAACTTTAAATTTGATTTAATTAATCAAATGAAAAGAAGAAAATTTATAAAATATATTATTTTATTTACTAGTATTATTTGTGTTAAACCTAAAAGATTATTTGCAAGTATAAATTCTGTTAGCCTTGGTAAAAAAGCACCTGATTTCTTATTGAATGGGTTCAACAAAAACAATAAGAATAAAAAGGCCTGGTCTCTAGAAGATTTTTTAGGTGAATGGTTAATTTTATATTTTTATCCTAAGGATTTCTCAAGTGGTTGTACATTACAAGCCAAAGGATTTCAAGATAATCTTTCTAATTTTAAAAGACTTAATTGCTCCATAGTAGGAATCTCTTCTGACAATAAAGAAGAGCATGAATCCTTTTGTACATCCTCAAAACTTGGATACACCCTACTTTCAGACACAACAGGAGAAATAAGTAACTCATACGATTCATGGTTGGATCCCTATTCAAAAAGGAATACATTTATGATCAATCCAAAGGGTATAGTTGTATACAAATGGATAGGAGTAAGACCCATAGGACACGCTCAAGAAGTTCTAGAAGAACTTATTAAACAAAAAAAGATATATGCATGAACTTTCCTTAGGAACATGGTTTATCCACATTGCAACCCTATTTGAGTGGACGATTGCAATAATAATAATTGACTATATTTCATCAATATCCAACAACAAGGCTTTGGGTTTTTTTGCATTAGCAATGTTGCCTAATTTAGCTAGTGCTATGGCAGCAATCACTTGGCATATATTTGACAACAGTATTGAATTAAAAGGTTTAGTTGTTCTACAGGCAGCTCTTACAACTGTAGGAAATATATGTCTAGCATTTGCTGCTTGGAACTTGTTTAGATCTGAGTCTTCACAACCTAACCAATGAATATTTCAATTCTTAGTCTTGAGTCTATTGCAAGAATTGACCCCAGTCCTTTTTTCGTCCTTTCACTAATTCCTTATCTTGTATTCCTCCGATATGCAGGCAAAGCAAAAGCAATCCCAAAAATATCATTTTTAGGTTTTAAGTTAACTCTCTTATTTGTATTCATGACGATAGTTTTTGCAATAATCGCACAGATTTATTATGGGGATGAATTAACAAATGTAGATCTACTGCATGGACTTGCAGAATCGTTTTTAACGATTAGCGATGCATTTGTTGTTTACGGTTTTGTTTTGATGCTGCAATCAATCAAAACTAAAACGGAAGTAAAAAACTCTTAAGAGGTGAGTAACATTTGACGCAAAAGCAATCTTTATGGTCGATAATGAAATTAATCAATAGGGATAAAAGATGTTCACAACATTATTAGCAGCTGCTGATCCAGTGACGTTTCAGTGGTCTCCAAAATGTGCAGTTGTGATGATCATTTGCAATTTACTTGCATATGCAATAGCCAGATCAAATATTGAAAAGCCAAACGAAGGGTTCCCTATGCCTAATGCTCAGTTTTATGGAGGACTAAGTCATGGTTCTTTTGTTGCTGCAAACTGCTTAGGCCATGTTTTGGGAATAGGTTCTATTTTAGGTCTTGCTGCTAGAGGCGTTTTATAAAATTAATTTCTAAAAGTTCTAAACTAAAAAATAAAAAAGGATTATTAAAAACAATAGTCCTTTTTTTATTATTATATAATTAATTAAAATTAAATTTATTTCTAATTTGATCAGCCATCATTTCTGGTGTTAAACCAAGGGATTCTTTACTTTGTTGTGGAGTTGCATGATCTACTAATTTATCTGGTATACCAATTCTTAATGTAGGAACAAAAATCTCATTATCATTAAAAGATTCAACTACTGCTGACCCAAACCCACCCAACAATGTTCCTTCTTCCATTGTTACTACTTTACCAATATTCTTAGCAGCCTTATGAATAGTGTCCTCATCTAATGGTCTTATAAAGCGAGCATTAATAACAGTGGAATTCACTCCATACTCTTTAAGTATTGAAGCTGTTTTCATTGCTGGGCAAACCATAGATCCATAACCAATTATTAATAAATTATCGCCCTCTTCTATTATTTCCGCTTTCCCAATTTCAAGAGACTCCCATCCCTCCTCCATCAAAGCTGCTCCTTCTCCAGAGCCTCTAGGAATTCTTAAAGCTGATGGACCATTATGATTAATACATGTAACTAGCATTTGCTGCAATTCAGACTCATCTTTTGGAGCCATAACAGTAAAGTTAGGAACACATCTTAAATAACTAATGTCATATTGTCCTTGATGAGTTGGACCATCAGCACCAACAATTCCAGCTCTATCAAGAACAAAAGTTACAGGTAAATTCTGTATTCCAATATCGTGAATTAACTGATCATATGCTCGTTGTAAGAAAGTACTGTAAATAGCAACAACAGGCTTTATGCCTTCACAAGCCATTCCACCAGCGAGAGTTACAGCATGTTGTTCAGCTATACCAACATCTACATATTGATCTGGGATAGCTTTCTGTAAAAGATTTAAAGCAGTACCTTCTGCCATGGCTGCCGTAATACCAACAATCTTGGTGTCTTGCTCGCAAAGCTTTACTAATGTTTGACCAAATACCTTACTAAAACTTGGAGGTTTGGGAGTTTTAGAAGGAATAGATTTACCTGTCGTCAAATCAAATGAAGACTGAGCATGGTAACCAACCTGATCAGCCTCAGCATATGGATACCCTTTTCCCTTTGTTGTAGCGACATGGACCATTACTGGTCCTCCAACTTTATGGGCAGCATTAAAAGTCCTAGTCAGTTCAGAAATATCATGCCCATCTACAGGACCCATATAAGTAAAACCCAATTCCTCAAAAACAGCACCAACACTTGGAACAGCCAAACGCCTAACGCTGCCAGTTAAAGATTTAAATTCCTCTTGTATAGCATCTCCCATAAAAGGAAGGTTTTTAACACTCTCTTGAACACTGTCAGAGATAAATTGAACAGGAGGGCTATGACGCATGCGATTTAAATAAGTCGACAATGCACCAACGGGAGGAGAAATCGACATATCATTATCATTTAAAACAACCAAAAGAGGCGTATTTGGAAGATGCCCTGCATGGTTAATAGCTTCTAAAGCCATTCCACCTGTTAGTGCACCATCTCCAATTACTGCTACACATTTGTAATCATCCCCTTTTCGGTCTCTAGCAATCGCCATACCAAGAGCAGCAGATATTGATGTGCTCGCATGACCTGCCCCAAAATGATCAAATTTACTTTCTGTCCTTTTTAAATAGCCAGCCACACCTTTTTGCTGCCTCAAAGAATCAAATCGACCATATCTTCCAGTTAGTAACTTATGTGGATAGGCCTGATGTCCCACATCCCAGATAACTTTATCGACATCTAAATCTAATGTCTGATAAAGGGCAATTGTTAACTCAACAACACCAAGGCCTGGACCTAAGTGACCACCACTAGTAGAAACTACTTGAAGATGCCTCTCTCTAATTTGGCATGCAACATCTTCAAGCTCACTTATGGCTAAGCCATGAAGCTCATTTGGATGACTTAACTCGCTCAGACGCATATAACTCTGAGATTTAATCTCTCCAATCTACGAGGTCTACCCTACATTTTGATAAAACTTGCAAAAAACAAATGGAATGTAGAAAAAACATAAACCCAAAATTCCTGAAAAACTAGCTATGGAGGACTATTTACAGAAAATCCTTAGAGCCCGCGTTTATGACGTTGCTGAAGAAACCCCGCTAGAAAGGGCTAAAAACCTAAGCAAAAAATTCAAAAACGACATCTGGTTAAAGAGAGAAGACCTTCAACCAGTCTTTTCATTCAAGTTAAGAGGTGCGTTTAACCGCATGTCTCAACTCAGCAAAAAAGAGCTTTCTAGAGGTGTAATTGCATCAAGCGCTGGGAATCATGCTCAGGGTGTAGCGCTGAGCGCATCATTCCTAAATTGTAGAGCTGTAATCGTAATGCCGCTTACAACTCCAATTATGAAAGTAAGAGCTGTTGAATCTCATCAAGCGGAAGTTGTCCTTTTCGGTGAAACTTATGATGAATGCTATGAGAAAGCTCTGGAAATATCAAAAACTGAAGATCTAACATTCATCCACCCATTTGATGATCCAGAAGTCATAGCTGGACAGGGAACAATAGGACTAGAAATCCTTAGACAAAGCCATACTCCTCCTGACGCTATATATATCGCAGTAGGAGGAGGAGGTCTTATAGCTGGAGTTAGTTCATACGTAAAAGCTATTTGGCCAGGTATAAAAATTATTGGTGTTGAACCCGAAGATGCTTGTGCTATGACACTTTCACTAAAAGCGAACAAAGTTGTCGAGCTTGAAAGTGTTGGCCTTTTTGCAGACGGTGTTGCAGTAAGAAAGGTAGGACAAAAAACATTCTCGATATGTAAGAAAAATGTTGATGAAATGATTACAGTAAATACGGATGAAATTTGTGCAGCAATTAAAGATGTATTCGAGGATACGCGGTCAATTCTTGAGCCAGCAGGTGCCTTAGCTATTGCTGGTTTAAAGAAACATGTTATAAACAATCAATTCAAAAGTAATAAGCTTGTTGCTATTGCATGTGGTGCAAATATGAATTTTGAAAGACTGAGATTCGTAGCAGAGAGAGCAGAATTAGGAGAAGAAAAAGAAGCAATGCTAGCAATCGGAATACCTGAAAAAGCCGGTAGTTTAAAGCTTTTATGCAAAACACTTGGCTCGAGAAGTTTAACTGAATTTAGTTACAGAATGTCAGAAGGGAAAACAGCTCAAATATTTATGGGTGTAGAAGTATTAAATATCAATGACAGAGAAAAATTAATCAATGAAATCAACAATAAGGGTTTTGATTGTAATGATTTAAGTAATGATGAACTATCAAAGGTTCATCTCAGGCATATGGTTGGTGGAAGACTTCCAAGATCAATAAAAGAAATAGCTAAAGGAGAACATAAAGAATTACTTTACAGATTTGAATTTCCAGAAAGACCAGGGGCATTAATGAGATTTGTTAACTCTATGAGACCCGAATGGACTATAAGTATTTTCCATTATCGAAATCATGGAGCAGATACAGGGAGGATTGTTATAGGTGTACTTGTAAAAGATTCAGATATTCCCTTGTGGAATGAATTTGTTCAAAAAGTTGGCTACAAAAATTGGGAAGAAACAAAGA
The DNA here is from genome assembly GCA_003279615.1 of Prochlorococcus sp. AG-402-B19. Lineage (GTDB taxonomy): Bacteria > Cyanobacteriota > Cyanobacteriia > PCC-6307 > Cyanobiaceae > Prochlorococcus_B. The sequence goes on along the minus strand of QCHM01000015.1, from coordinate 8,205 downwards.
ATCCAGCATACAAATTATTTTTAGGTGCATAGTTTAGTTAGACGCGTTAGCTTTGGATATAAAAGACAAATAACAACTAAAATCAAAAATCATGAATGAGAGCAGACAAATCTCATTACCAGCAAGAATTGAGGCAATTCTTTATCTCAAAGGAAGGCCAACATCATCAAAAGAAATGGCTGAACTGCTTGATAAAGATATCGCTGAAGTAGAAAAAGCACTATGGGAACTTAAGGCTGGCTACGCTCAAAGAGATACTGCACTAGAAATAAACGAAAGCAAAAATTTTTACAGCTTGGAACTAAGACAAGGACTTGGTGAGTTAGTCCAAGATCTCCTTCCTGCAGATTTATCAATTGCCACGCTAAGAACGCTTGCTACTGTTGCATTAAAGAAAAAAATACTTCAATCAGAATTAGTTGATCTCAGGGGTTCTGGAGCATACGATCACATTAAAGAACTTGTAGACAAAAATTTTGTAGAGAGAAGACGCCAAAAGGACGGACGATCTTTCTGGTTGACTCTTTCTGAAAAATTTCATCAAACTTTTTCTGTATTACCCGAACCAGATCAAACAAAAGATAAAAATGCGGCATAATATATTTATTAAAATTGAAAATTAAATGGTTTACGAAATCATTCCTACAATTTTGCTTGTAATTCTAAAAACACTTGGAATCTATTCAACAATATTGATCATTAGGGTTTTGCTGACATGGTTTCCTAATCTTGATATGAGCAATCCAATACTTGTAAATTTATGTGCAATTACGGATCCATACTTAAATTTTTTCAGAGGAATAATCCCTCCACTAGGAGGCTTAGATTTATCACCCATACTTGCTTTTGTTGTTATACGAGTCATTCAAGGAATACTTGGTAACGCTGCGGCATTAGCCATGGGAGGCTTTCAAATCTATGGTTAGTATGCCAATTTTTCAGCGGTCATCGCCACTACCTTGAATTGTCCCTCTAGCTTTCCGACTATTAAGCTTTTGTAGGTTTGCATTAGCAACTTCCTCCAATTCATAACCCAATTCACTAGAAAGTTGTGATATGTACCAAAGAACATCACCTAATTCAAATTTAATTGCATCCTTACTATCTTTATCAAATACACCCTTTTTATCTCTTAGAATTTTTTTAACCTTATCAGCCACCTCTCCGGCTTCGCCCACAAGTCCTAATGTTGGATAAATAGCATTGCACCCAACATTTGGATAAAGAGCAGTCTTACGAGATTCTCTCTGATAATGATTTAATTCCATGTTTCTTATTCCGGAAAAAACAAAGTTGACAATTCAATCACAGCAAGATGTTAGTTTTTTGTTATTACATGTCCTCTAAATGACAATACTCGACCTTGCCAGAAGGACCAAAATTGTAGCTACAATAGGCCCAGCAACTGAAAATGCTAGTCAAATAACTAAGTTAGTAGAAGCTGGTGCTACCACGTTTCGTCTAAACTTTAGTCATGGAGACCATAATGAACATGCTCAAAGAATAAAAACTATTAGAGAAGTATCAGATGAATTGGGAATTCACATAGGTATTCTTCAAGATCTACAAGGGCCAAAAATTAGACTTGGAAGATTTAAGGATGGACCAGTAAATGTTAAAAACGGAGATAAATTTATTCTTACATCAAAAAATATTGATTGTAATAAAGATCAGGCAAATGTTACTTATGAAAAACTAGCCGATGAAGTATCCGTTGGAAATAGGATTTTATTGGATGACGGAAGAGTAGAAATGAAAGTGGAAGAAGTAGATTTAAAAGGAGAGAGATTAATTTGCTCAATAACTGTAGGAGGAGTTCTTTCGAATAATAAAGGGGTTAATTTCCCAGATGTGCAATTATCAATTAGAGCATTGACAGATAAAGATAAAGAAGATTTAGCATTTGGCTTACAACAAGGTGTCGATTGGATAGCACTTAGTTTTGTAAGAAATCCATCAGATTTAATCGAAATAAAAGATTTAATTAGAAACCATGGATTTGATACTCCAGTAATTGCAAAGATTGAAAAATTTGAAGCAATTGATCAAATTGACGCCGTATTAAAGCTATGTGACGGAGTAATGGTGGCCAGAGGAGATCTTGGTGTGGAAATGCCTGCAGAAGAAGTTCCATTATTGCAAAAACAACTAATAAAAAAGGCCAACAGCCTCGGAATACCAATAATTACCGCGACACAAATGCTTGATTCAATGGCTTCAAGTCCAAGGCCTACAAGAGCTGAGGTAAGTGATGTCGCTAATGCAATACTTGATGGCACTGATGCAGTCATGCTTTCCAATGAAACTGCAGTAGGTGATTATCCAATAGAAGCAGTAGCCACAATGGCTACAATTGCCAAAAGAATTGAAAGAGATTATCCACAAAGAGCACTAGAAAGCCACCTTCCAAGCACTATTCCAAATGCAATAAGTGCTGCTGTAAGTAGCATAGCTAGACAAATAAATGCAGCCGCAATTATTCCTCTAACAAAAAGTGGTGCTACAGCAAAGAACGTAAGTAAATTCAGACCTGCAACCCCTGTTTTAGCAGTAACAAATGAAAAAAGTGTTGCATGTACTCTTCAACTAGTTTGGGGAGTAACTCCACTCCTAATAGAGAATCAAACTAGTACAACAAAAACATTTGATGATGCAATGAAAATGGCGAAAAAAATGAATATTTTGAAACATGGAGACCTTGTTGTAGAAACAGCTGGAACGTTATCAGGAGTTAGTGGTTCAACTGATCTAGTAAAAGTTGGGATCGTTAGTTCAGAAGAAGACTCTCTAAGTTCTTTTATTTAAAAATATGAAAAGGAAACTCCCGCTAGCTGAGACCTCGGGAATGGCAATAAATAATCTTAAATCTAATAAGTTTAGAAGCTTATTAACAATGCTTGGAATAGTTATTGGTAATGCTTCAGTAATAACATTGGTAGGGGTAGGAAGAGGAGCACAAAACCTAGCAGAAAACCAATTAAGCAATCTCGGAGCAAATGTTTTATTTGTTGTACCTGGGAGTAATGACACTAGAAGACGAGGCGTTGCTTTTCCTAGAAACCTAGTACTAAAAGATGCAGAGGCAATTGAGAAACAAGTACCAACTGTTAAAAGAGTAGCCCCACAAATTTCATCAAATGAAGTCATTCAAACTGGTTCAAAAAGTACCAGTAGTTCTATTTCAGGAGTAACAAATGATTTTCTAACGGTAAGAAGCTTCGAAATCGCAAAAGGTAGATTTATAAATTATCAAGATACAAAAGGAGCCAAAAACGTTGTTGTAATAGGACCTGATCTTGAAGAAAAACTCTTTACTGAAAAAGACGGCTTAGGAGAAAGAATAAGAATAAAAGATCAGGCATTTGAAATTATTGGAGTAATGAAACCTAAAGGCGCAGTATTTGGAAATAATCAAGATGAAAATGCTTATATTCCCATATCAACAATGGTTAGCCGTATTACTGGTAAAGACCCAACATATGGAGTAAGTCTAAGTTTTATAAGCGTTGAGGCAATAAATGAGAAATCCACAAAAGCTGCAAAATTCCAAATAACAAATCTATTAAGACAAAGACATAAAATAATCAGAGATGATGACTTCGCGGTTCGTTCTCAAAAAGATGCTTTGCAAATAGTCTCAAGTATTACAGGTGGTTTAACTCTTATGTTGGCTGCAATAGGCGGTATTTCATTACTAGTTGGTGGAATAGGTATTATGAATATTATGTTAGTATCTGTTAGTGAGAGAACAGAAGAAATAGGGCTTAGAAAAGCTCTTGGAGCAAGAAGACTAGATATTTCAACTCAATTCCTAATTGAGTCATTAATACTTTCAAGCTTAGGTGGAATAGCCGGGACAGGTTTAGGTCTTTCTACTGTAAAAATCGTAGCTTTGTTAACACCTTTACCTGCAACAATTGGTTTGGGAACTGTATTTATAACAGTTATAATTTCAGGTACAATTGGTCTAACTTTTGGGGTATTACCTGCAAAAAGGGCAGCGAGATTAGACCCCATAACTGCACTTAGAAGCTTATAAATAGAACTATTCAATAAAAAAATAGATGATAATTTGAAAAAAACATGTCAATTACTTGAATATTTAGAGAAAGTGTTCTAACCCTTCAACAGAAAGGGGCATTTCACCATTAGAATCGTGCGAAAGTTTAAAAAGATTCATGGATAAGAAATGGAAGGTTATAGCTCTGTGGGTTCTACCAATAACAATAGTAGTTTTAATTACATGGCAAATTCTTGGTTCTGCAACCACTAAACAGCCAAATCAAACAAGTTCATCTTCAATATCAAGGAATGCACCAGTAGCAAAAATTAGCTACGGAAGATTTCTTGATTACGTAAAAGCAGGGAGAGTAACTTCTGTTGATATATATGAAGGTGGAAGGAATGCAATTGTCGAATCAATTGATCCTGAAATTGATAACAGAATTCAACGATTGAGGGTTGATCTTCCTGGATTAGCTCCTGAATTAGTTTCTTCTCTAAAGGAAGAAGGTATAAGTTTTGATATTCACCCACCCAAAACAGCTCCTGCCGGGATTGGAATTCTTGGGAATTTATTATTTCCATTAATTCTTATTGGAGGATTAATTTTGCTTTCAAGAAGGTCAAATTCAATGCCAGGTGGGCCTGGCCAAGCAATGCAATTTGGTAAAACGAAGGCAAGATTTGCAATGGAAGCAGAAACAGGTGTCAAATTTGATGATGTTGCAGGAGTAAATGAAGCAAAACAAGATCTTGAAGAAGTTGTCACTTTTTTAAAACAACCTGAAAGATTTACTTCTGTTGGAGCTCAAATACCCAGAGGAGTATTGCTCGTTGGTCCTCCTGGAACAGGCAAAACTCTTTTAGCAAAGGCGATTGCAGGTGAAGCAGGTGTACCTTTCTTTTCTCTTTCTGGATCAGAATTTGTTGAAATGTTTGTAGGTGTTGGAGCAAGCCGAGTAAGAGATTTATTTAAGAGGGCTAAAGAAAATAGTCCTTGCCTAATATTCATTGATGAAATCGATGCAGTTGGGAGACAAAGGGGTGCAGGAATTGGAGGGGGTAATGATGAAAGAGAGCAAACCCTAAACCAGTTACTAACTGAAATGGATGGATTTGAAGGAAATTCTGGAATTATAATAATTGCAGCAACCAACAGACCCGATGTCCTTGATTCGGCACTAATGAGACCAGGAAGATTTGATAGACAAGTAACTGTTGATGCGCCAGATATTTCAGGGAGACTATCTATACTGAAAGTTCATTCTAGAAATAAAAAATTAGAAGAGAACCTAACCTTAGAAAGTATCGCAAGAAGAACTCCTGGCTTTACTGGAGCTGATTTAGCTAATTTACTAAATGAAGCAGCAATTCTTACAGCCAGAAGGAGAAAAAATCATATAGGTCTATCGGAAATAGATGATGCTGTCGATCGAATCATTGCTGGGATGGAAGGGCAACCATTAGTCGATGGAAGAAGTAAGAGACTGATTGCTTATCACGAAGTTGGTCATGCATTAATAGGATCGCTCGTAAAAGATCATGATCCAGTTCAAAAAGTTACAGTTATTCCGAGAGGACAAGCAAAAGGTTTGACTTGGTTCTCCCCTGATGATGATCAAACCTTAATTAGCCGGGCACAGTTAAAGGCAAGAATAATGGGTGCATTGGGTGGAAGAGCCGCCGAAGATATAATTTTTGGTAGAGAAGAAGTAACAACAGGCGCAGGAGGTGATGTTCAACAGGTAGCATCTATGGCTCGTCAAATGGTAACAAGATTTGGCATGAGCAGCCTAGGTCCAGTTTCATTAGAAGGTGATAGCCAAGAAGTATTTGTAGGAAGAAGTCTTATGAATACATCAGATATATCTGATGAGATTTCAAAACAAATAGATGAACAAGTAAGGAAAATAGTTAAACAGTGTTATGAAGAAACATTAGATCTAGTATCAAAGAATAGATCTGCTATGGATAAATTAGTTGAAATATTAATTGAAAAAGAAACTATGGATGGTGAAGAATTTTGTAAAATCCTTTCTAATTTTACTGATATTCCTGAAAAAGATAGATTTATCCCTATGCTTCAAGATCCTAAATAAATAATTTAGTTTAAACAGAATTTATGGGCCTTTTGTTAAAGACATTATCAATAATGCCATAATCAACGGCTTCTGAAGGAGACATATAAAAATCTCTGTCAGTGTCTTCTCTTATTCTGTCTAATGGCTGACCAGTTCTATCGGATAATTCTTGATTTAATTTATCCTTGATAAAAAGGATTTCATCTGCCTGTATGCGTATATCACTTGCCTGACCTCTTGCACCTCCCAATGGTTGGTGAATCATGATTCTTGAATGAAGAAGGCTACTTCTCTTCCCCTTGGCACCAGCACAAAGCAAAAAAGCGCCCATACTTGCTGCAAGGCCAACGCAAACCGTATGAATATCAGGCTTAACATGTTGCATTGTGTCAAAAATACCTAAGCCGTCATAAACAGATCCACCAGGTGAATTTATATAGAGAAAAATGTCTTTATCAGGATCATCAGCCTCTAGAAAAAGCAATTGAGCAACAATTCGATTAGCAGAATCACTTGTTACTGGCTCTCCTAAAAACACAATTCGTTCTCTTAAAAGCCTTGAATAAATATCAAAGGCTCTTTCTCCTCTTCCAGACTCTTCAATAACGATTGGAATCATTAAACAATGGTGATGGTCGGTTTTCATGATCCTAGCTAAGTCACAAGGTAAGCTAGGGTCTCTTAAGAATTATCTAGGTTTGGCATTGAGCGTTAGAGCAACAATTTCAGACAGTAAATCTGAGTTTCATAAGGAATTTCCTTTTGTCATTCCTCCAATCTATAGAAAACTTGCAGATGAACTGCTGGTAGAATTACATCTTTTGAGTCATCAAAAAAACTTTAAACAAAACTCCATCTTTGCAATTGGATTAAAAGAAATATTTAATAAATTTACTAGTGGATATAAACCAACCGAACATATTAATAAGCTTTATAAGGCACTATGTAATTGTAACGGCTTTAACCCTGTTGAGATAAATAACCTCTCAGAAGAATTAACCAACAAATTGAATACAATGAGCAAAGAAAGTCTAAGGGAGTATGTACTGAATATAAAAAATATTAATAAAGACAATAACTACTATAGTCGTATAAATGCTATTGGAATATACAAATTGGTAAGTGAACTACAATATTGCAAGGATTTTAATGAAGCTGAAATCAACAAAGAAATAAAAGCCATATCGGATTTATTTGATTACCAAGAATCAAGAGTTGACAAGGATATAAGCTTATATAAATCGAATATAGAAAAAATGAAACAAGCTTTAGAAATTATTAGCTTGAACATATCGTCGAAATAAATCCTAGAAAAATTATTACTTTCTTTTTTTATCTTTCCAATCAATATAGCTAATATAGATTACTCCTATAGTTATAAACATTAATAGAGCAATAGAAAAAAAAGAGAAAAAACTATAGAGGGTAAATTCTATAGACATTATATAAATTATATATCTATGGAGCCATCACCATTTCTACCCCAGACAACCATCGCTATTGAAAAAGTGAAAATAGCCGCTAATGAAGCCCATCCCAAAGTGAAAATCATAATCTAGCCTAGTTTTTTATATTATAACTTATCAAAATGGGATAGGTTATATAATCATACAGATCATTGAAATTAATTAAAAAATTACCCAAAAACTAGTTAAATGGGAAGACTTGTTCAAAACCACAGCACAAACATTGAAGGATTGATTAAATGGCTTAAGAGATTAGCTGAATTTCAAGAAGTTAAGACAGTAACACCTGCCTCTATATTTAAAACAAACGGAAGAGGTGAACAATTAGCATTAAAAATTACAGTTAAAACAAATGAAGGGTTTAAGCTCATAGCAAGGAAAGGTACACTCGTGCAGGAAGTATTTATAGTTACAAGGCTTGATAGAACAGATATTACAGAGCTAATAAATAGAACTAATCCATGTTCATCTCGGAAGAAGTAAGTGTATTAGGAGAAATATCATGAAGATATAATTCGTTATTTTGCTTAGACACAGATTCATAAAGATCTCTTATGATATCTTCTTTGATCATATTCATTGCTGAATCAATCTCGAATAAGTTATCTGACATAATTTTTTTTTTTAAAATAGCCCTTTAAAATAAAAAAGGTAAA
>QCHM01000014.1 GCA_003279615.1 Prochlorococcus sp. AG-402-B19 | reverse complement strand
TTGGGCTATTCCCTGCATAGCTGGAAGAATTATTTTATCCACTTGCTCCTAGAGCTGGCCTCAAAGTCGCTTGGGACTTATCAGCAATGAATTAGTAATTATCGTATGAGTAGATTATGGCAACTAGTTAATTTCCTTACATTTAAGAGGATCTTTGGTTGACATTTTTTAGGTATTTAGGATCTAAAAAACTAGTTTTATGCTGCTAGATTTCCTCTCAAACCTCTATCCCTACTTCCTTTAAACCATATAGGTCTAGGAAGAAGTCTATTCTCTTGATATAAGTGACCAGTCTCTGAATAAGGCTTCGCAACACTTGAAGCTTCTGTAAGAACTGCTTTGTATTCCCTCATTGAAAGAACACTCCGAGAGGATTTAGAAGTCATAGTTCTTAGCTGTTTTACAGATGATGAGCTAATAATCAGATAATGACGTTCATAGCGAGCTTTTCCTAAAGAATATGTGGAAGATCAGTTTTTTATAATTCTGAGGTTTTGAGATTTTCTGTCAGTTGCGATCTGTTAGTTATTAATAATAAAAACCAGATTAGATAGAGTAAAGAAAAGAGATGGAAGAATGAGGTTTCATTCCATAATCTTCCATAATAAATAAGAGACAATATCTATGGTCTTGATTAAAAATAAGAAATATTTATGGGAGGTTTAATTTTACTTCAGCAACTCCTTGTGAATACATCCAATTGTCATTCCTAACATCTTCCCAATATCCAGGATTCCAGTCTGTGCTATTACTATCTTGACCTAATTGAAGAGAAATATAATCTTGGTCAACATACTGAACTTTAGGTCTACCTCCTTTCTCAAGACTCGTATAACTATTTTTGGTGCCTGTCAATTGATAATCATTTTCTGGCTGAAAATATGTCAGTTCTTCCCCTGAACTCCACTTGTAGACTCCTTCCTCTTCTTTATCATTTAGGCCTATATAAGCTCTAGGAGTATATCTATAGTCACCAGTTTCATCCCCTTTCTTTCCATTAAAACGCACCCATTCTTTAAATGTATCAACTACCCATTTATTCTCTTCCTCATTATTGATTGTAGCCAAATGTCCCCCTAATTTTTTAGCGTTAGCTTCTGCCTCTTCCCAAGTCGGTCCATTAACAACAACATAAACAGAATCATCTCTCGTGAAATAAGGGCCTTCTACAATTCCTTCTTTTTTTGCAGTTTCATATCTTTCTTTAAATTCTTTCAACGTGGTTCTATTATCTTTGTTTCTATTTGACAGTTTGCAACCTAGAAAGAAATTATCAATTCTCCTAGAATAGGTACAAAAAATTTCGCCTGTCTCAAAATTATAAAAATAAGAAGGGTATTCATCTGGTTTTATTGGTATAGCAGAAACCAACCCACTGCCTGATTCACCTGAACAACTATTCTTTTTTCGAGTTTCAATTGAATATCCATTTAGATTCCCTCGCGTAAAAATCTCATCACCGTCCAAATCGCGACTCGTTTCACATTCTCTCTTGATTTGCCTCAACGTTGTTTGAGCAGCAAAAGCTCGTGTTTTACGATTAAACATTGTATATGAGGCTGTACTCATTCGGCCCAAGATTCCCATTATCACTACCACTACAATTATTTCCACTAAAGAGAATCCTGCCTCTTCTTGCCTCACGCAATGTTTTCTAAACAATTTAGGGTTATTAAATTGCTTCATTCAAGCTAAATCTCTATATCTTCTATATAAGTAGCTTCATCCAAAATGTCATCTCAATATTAAGCCTGTAAACATTGGATGCTATTTATATTGATAAAGATAAGAAGAATGCGAAAGGAGAGCAGCCGAAGATGCAATCACCATCTGCCTTATCAGCACCCACAACACAGAAAAACTTAAGAAATAATAGGGAAGGTAATTCATCGCACTTTTTAATCACATCTCAGACTAATCACCAAATCGATAATGCTTACGGACTGCCTTATGAACATCCCATCTACAGTCTATTCCTGCTGGAAAGACAACCAAATCACCTGCGCCAAACTTCACAGGTTCTCCTCCTTCAGGAGTCACAGTCACTTCACCCTCAAGTAATAAGCAAGTCTCCTTGTCGTCATAAGTCCAGTCAAAAGAACTTGCATCACAAGTCCATATCGGCCAATTTTTAATTCCTAATTCTTTAATCGTACTTTCTAGACAAGGGGAGGTAACTAATATTGTCACGGAATAGTAGACATAGATACTCATTTATAGCTGATAATCAAAAAGGTTTTATTTATTTCTTCAATTTTTGACAGAAATGTTTAAAGGCAAATAACCAATAGGGCTAGGACTCAGTCTGTCCATAGGGGATAATATGAAAAGAAAAAAGTAAACACAGGCTTAAGGAATCAAATCTGTCCACACTCTGTTCACACCCTGCATTTTTCCTGAGATCCCATGGCTCAACAAGAGATTAACTACTGGCTAATGAAAAGTGAGCCGGATGCTTACAGTATTAAAGATTTAGAAAGCGAAAAAGAGACTCTTTGGGATGGAATTCGAAATTATCAGGCTAGAAACTATATGAGATCAATGAAAATTGGTGATCAAGCTTTTTTTTATCATTCAAATACTAAACCACCCGGAATAGTCGGTCTAATGGAAATTATTGAGACACACTTAATTGATCCATATCAATTTGATGAAAGATCAAAGTACTATGACAACAAATCAAAAAAAGAAAATCCCCGCTGGGATTGCGTGAAGACCAAATACATCAATGAATTTAAAACCATGCTTACTTTAAGAGAGCTCTCTGAAACTTATACGCCGGAAGAATTAACTCTAGTTCGCAAAGGAAATAGACTATCAATAATGCCTATTAAGAAAGATATCGCTCTGGAGCTTCTCAAAAAGCTAGAAAAAACTTAATTCAAGAAAGATGGTATCCAAACATATTTCCAATATAAAGACGCGTTATCAATCTGGAACTGATGCCGTTTTGAATTAAAAAGCCTGCCACTGCAGCTTGCAAAAGCCTATATTGATCCCAGTGTGGATGTTTCTCGATATAAACCTTCATCGCTTGCTGAATAGGCTTAGGTATTTCTGTTTGAAAACTAATAACATCCTCAGAGTCTAAAACTCCTGATTCTTGCATCGACTTGTTTTCTTCAGCAATTTCAATATTTTGCATTATAAAGACTTTAGAAAAATTAAATCCTTAGGCAAATTACTCTTAAAATCTAATTTGAAAAAACACTTTCTCGAGCCGTCTCATTCTCAGATTAAGCACTCAACTGCATTCTCGAAAAATACATAAATATTTCTTATGCAAAAGACAAGAGTTATTTAATAGTCAAATTTAGCTAGTCGAGAATAGCTTTTTTCCACAGGTAATAGCAAGAGGCTAATTAACCGAATCAATTCTGTGGAAAAGGTGTGAGTTTGATTAAGTCATTTTTGGGGAAAAATTGCAAAACTTTTAATTAAGTTCTTTCACAAATAGTCTGAATCCCACATTGTTCTCATCGCATTAGCAACTTGTATGGTCGCGTTTTTTGGCCAATAGACCTCTGCTCCTCGATTTAGGGAAAAACTCCCATTCAAGATCAATGTAAGTTCCCATCCATATTTATCACCCTTCAAAATCGCTAACCAAGGACTTCTTTCTAATTCCAGAGTTATATCCTCATCGCCCATTAACTGAGGTTTAACATCTTTGTATTGAATAGACAAATCATTTACCACCCTAACTAAATTTTCCCATTCAAATTGATTCAACTCTATTGCCCAATTTTCCCCACCTATAAGCGTAGAAAAGTTATCTCTTGATGTATCTCTTATTATTCTCCAACCCTGCCCTTCTTTTTTGATCACCTACCCAGGTAAAAGATCAGGCTGATCTTGTTCATCGCTTAGTTCAATAATAGCTCGTTGTACTGGCTTGACTGTTGATTCTTCTAAAAGTCCATCAAAATCATCAAATCTTCTTTGTTTTGCTCGGAATGCAATGCGAACAGTAGTGAGGTAACGATTAGTTGAGTGCCTTATGAGACTCTCGCCTCTTTTCGCTAAATCCTTGGAATTAACCCCAGAGCCTGACTTGATCACACTAAAAACTTTATTGTTACTTTATTCTAGAAGAGAATAGTTCATTTCCATATTTTTCACCAAATAATAACAGTGATTTTAGTTTCCCTAGACTCACACAATGTTGATTAGTTCCTACCACTTCTCTTAAAAAATCCCCATGAAATATGGAGAATAAAAAAATACATCAATTAGAAAACATCAAGCAAACTGAAATCAATACAAATGATTTTGGAACATTAGCCATTGATCTAGGTAGTTCCACAACAGTAGTTGTTTTTCAAAAAGAGAATGAAGAATCTCCTGAACTTTTAGATTTACCTCCAATTAGTCGATGTCTTGGTGAGATCCCAAGCTTGGTGTGCGAATCATTAGAGAAAGAAGAATACTATTTAGTAGGTCAGGAAATTCTCGATTTAAACCTTATTCACGAAGGGAAAGACAATAACTTAAGTCAAGATTTCAAGAGATGGATAGGATCTCCTGAAATTGATCCAATATATGATTCAAAGATCTCCCCAGAAAAAGCCGGGGAGATCTTAATTCACAATATTTGGGAAAAAGTCTCAGCTAAGGTCAATGTAAAAAGACTTGTATTAACTGCTCCTGTAGATACATATCGAGAATATAGAACTTGGATAGTCAACGTATGTAAGTCCTTCAAAGTAAAAGAAATTGCATTAGTTGATGAGCCTACCGCTGCAGCAATGGGTGCTGGACTAGCCCCAGGGTCAACGTTGCTAGTTTTGGATTTTGGTGGCAGCACAATTGACATGTCAATTGTCGCACTAGAGGGAGGAGAAGGAAAAGCTTCACCGATAGCGCAACTTGTTAGATTTGATGGAAATAATCTCGAAGGGAAAAGTACACAAGTTCTTCGCACAGCAAAAGTCTTAGGCAAAGCAGGAGTTCGCATTGGTGGTAAAGATATAGATAGATGGATAGCTAATCATTTATTGCCAGACGAAAAACCTACAAATAACATCTTGAGCATTGCGGAGGAGCTTAAATGTGATTTAAGCAACGTAAATATCAAAGAAACATTAGTTATATCAAAAAAAATCATAACTCACCAAGATGAAAAGAAGTTTTTACGATTATCAAAAAAAGGGCTTGAGAATTTACTCGTTGATAAAGGACTTCTTGAAAGTATTAAAAACCTTTTTACCCAAACAATTAATAGTGCGAAACGTAATTCATTTGAATTAAAGGATCTTGATAGTATTGTTTTAGTTGGAGGAGGTTCACAAATACCCTTAATTAAAAATTATTTATGTGATCTATGTAATTCAATCCCTTTTTTAACTCCACCCCCTATTGAAGCAATTGCATTGGGAGCATTAAGGCTTACGCCAGGAGTTAAAGTTAAAGATGTTCTCAATAAAGGTGTCAGTCTAAGATGCTGGAATAAAAAAAATGAAAAACATATATGGCACCCACTTTTTTTAGCAGGACAACCATGGCCAACAAATAAACCGCTAGAAATAATTTTAGCCGCCAGTGTTAACAATCAATTATGCATAGATTTAGTAATTGGAGAACCTGAGGAAGAAGGCTCTCACGAAATCACTTATATTGATGGATTACCTACTTTAAAAAGAACAGAGTCTAAGGATAAAATTAAAAAGATAAATAATATTATTATTTCTATCCCTCTAGATCCGCCTGGTGAAATTGGTCAAGATTGTATTAAATTAGATTTTAATATTAATGACAATAGACAACTTGAAATTGCAGGTATTGATTTACGAAATAATACTGCAATAACAAGTCAGAACCTAGGAGAGATTAGATAAATAAATTATATTCAAAGATTACTCTCTTATAGCTTTTTACAAAGAAAGATACCTTCATCTCCATCAACTTCTTTTAATCTAAGATCAATAGACTCATCTTTACTAGTAGGGACAACTCGTCCACAGAAATCTGGCTGAATTGGTAATTCTCTATGACCTCTATCTACCATCGCAACGAGCATGACTCTTTTTGGCCTGCCCCATGAATGCAATGCTTCTAGAGCTGCTTTTACAGTTCTGCCGGTATAAATTACATCATCAACTAGAACGACCTCTCTATCATCAATATTTGATGGTAGAGAGGTTACTTTAGCTATTCGAGTGCCAACCCTTGAAAGATCATCTCTATGAAAAGTAGGATCTAAGCAACCATTTTCAACTGGTTGACCAGATAATTCCTCTAAATAAATTGCTAATAATTTAGATAAATAAACCCCTCTAGTAGGGATACCCACAAGCAATAGAGAAACTGTATCTGGAACCTTTTCCAGAATTTGAGATGCCAACCTTTTAATAGTTCTATGAAGTTCTTTTTTTGAGAGAATTTCCAACTCTGTTTTTATAATTTGATCTGACATATTTTAAGATTCCCAAAAATTTTATTTTTTCTTAGGAATGACTGAAATACTTTTTTAATCTAATAAGGAAAAGCTAACCAAACATCAAAGTATTAGCCTCTTTACCTATTAGGAAGTAATTTAATACAAAATAAAACCATCACAAGGGAAAAAATTCTTTGAATGTCAAACAGTAACTCCGCTGTTTCAATAAAAAAAGGCAAAGTAGCGCCTGTCGTACTTGCGATACTTGATGGTTGGGGCCATAGAGAAGAAAGTGAGCATAATGCTGTAAAGCAAGCATCTACTCCAATAATTGATGCTTTATGGCATGCATATCCGCATACTCTGATTGAGGCTAGCGGAGCAGATGTAGGACTTCCAGATGAACAAATGGGCAACTCTGAGGTTGGGCATCTAACTATCGGGGCGGGAAGAATTATTCAGCAAGAACTAGTTCGAATATCTAATACCGTTAAAGAAAATAAATTAATTACTAATCCTGCTCTTAATCAATTTTCCAAATCCTTAAAACGTAAGGAAGGTACTCTCCATATCATGGGACTTTGCTCTGATGGAGGTGTTCATAGCCATATCAATCATTTATGTGGATTAATTGAGTGGGCTACTCAAAAAGGACACATAAATGTCTCATTGCATTTATTCACTGATGGAAGGGATACTTCCGCAAAGAGTGCAACTAAATATATAAAAACAATAGAAAATAAAATCAAATCAACAGGTGTTGGAGAGATTGCATCAATTTGCGGCAGATATTGGGCTATGGATAGAGATAATCGATGGGAAAGAACTTCAAAAGCCTATGAATTACTTACCAATCCTAACTTTGAGATAAGCAAATTATCTGCTGAAGAAAGCATAAATAAAAGTTACCAAGAAGGAGTAACAGATGAATTCATTGAACCCGTTAGACTTTCCTCCTCATTATTAAAGGATGGTGATGGTGTAGTTTTTTTTAATTTCCGCCCTGACAGAGCTAGGCAATTAGTCAAGGCACTAAAGTTAAAAAATTTCGATGGCTTTGAGAGGAAAAACATAATAGATATTGATGTTCTTACTTTTACACAATACGAATCAGGTCTTCCAACCTCAGTTGCTTTTCCACCTGAACCTCTAAATGATTTATTAGGTCAAGTCGTTTCTGATCACGGTTTAAATCAATATCGAACAGCTGAAACTGAAAAATATCCTCACGTAACATATTTTTTAAATGGAGGTATTGAAAAACCTTTAAAAGGTGAAGTAAGACACCTTGTACCTTCGCCAAGAGTCGCAACATACGATCTAGAGCCGGAAATGTCAGCCGACGCACTTACTGAAAGCTGCATCAACGCAATTGAAAGTGGTATTTATTCATTAGTGATAATTAATTTTGCGAATCCAGATATGGTCGGACATTCTGGAATAATGGAAGCAGCGATTAAAGCTAATGAAAAAGTTGATAACTGCGTTGGTAAATTATTAAATTCAATAGGCAAATTAGGCGGATCTCTTCTAATAACTGCTGATCATGGCAATTCAGAAATGATGATAGGACCAGATGGCCAACCATGGACCGCGCATACTACAAATCCTGTTCCAGTTATACTTGTCGAAGGAGAAAGGCGTAAATTAAGCGGATATGGAAATGACATAAAACTTAGAGAGTCCGGTGGAGGATTATCTGATTTAGCTCCAACTCTTTTGCACCTGTTAAATTTACCAAAGCCAAAAGCAATGACTGGTTCAACTCTCATTGAACCAATTAAATTTCCTAAAAAATCAAATCTCATTCCTCAACCCGCATAATTAAGAACACAAATGATTATTCCTCTTTTATCTTGGGCATGGGCAATTTCAGGCGTTTTTCTAATACTATTAGTTCTTCTTCATAGCCCAAAAGGAGATGGGATGGGCGGACTAGCATCAAGTGGAAGCTCCATGTTCACAAGTGCAAGTAGTGCTGAATCAACTTTAAATAGGGCAACATGGTTGTGTCTTATATTATTTTTGTTGCTTGCTGTTATTCTTAGTGCTGGTTGGTTAAAGTAGAAGATTTATCTTTAAGTTCTAAGACTTTATTTAAACTTTTTAAGAGATTTATTCATCGTATATTTTATTAAGAAATACACGAAAAATAAAAAAAAAATATTTTAGATTTATATTTGATTTTTTAAATTATTGTATAAAAAAAGAGAGATTAAAAAATCTCTCTTTATTGGTAAAAGAAAAGTGTTAGAAGCAATTAGTAATCAAAATCACCACCCATTCCCCCTGCACCAGCAGCAGGTGCACCTTCTTTCTTCTCAGGTAAATCAGCAACAATACATTCTGTTGTAAGAACCATTCCTGCTATGGAGGCAGCATTCTGCAAACCTGATCTAGTTACCTTAGCTGGATCAACAATTCCAGCAGAAAGCATATCTACATATTCACCAGTTGCAGCATTGTAACCATCATTTACTGGTTTGGATTTAACATTTTCTGCAACAACAGCTCCATTTGCTCCAGCATTCTCAGCTATACGCATTAGTGGAGAAGTAAGAGCAGCCTCAACAATATTTGCTCCAATTAATTCTTCACCTGAGAGATTGGCTGAAGACCAATCACCAAGAGCGGGAGCTAAATGAGCAAGTGTAGTACCACCACCAGGAACAATTCCTTCTTCAACAGCAGCTTTAGTTGCGTTAATGGCGTCCTCTAAACGAAGTTTCTTATCCTTCATCTCAGTCTCAGTTGCCGCTCCAACCTTCACGACAGCTACACCGCCAGATAGCTTAGCTAATCTTTCTTGTAGTTTTTCTTTGTCATAAGTTGAATCAGTCTCATCCATCTGCTTCTTAATTTGTTCACATCTAGCATTAACTGCAACTTCATTACCTTCAGCAACAATTGTGGATGTGTCCTTATTAATTGTCACCCTTCTTGAGGTGCCAAGCATATCAAGAGTCGCATTTTCAAGCTTTAAGCCAGCATCCTCAGTGATTAATTGACCGTTTGTTAAAACAGCCATATCTTCAAGCATTGCTTTTCTGCGGTCTCCAAAACCAGGAGCTTTTACTGCTGCAACATTTAAAACACCTCTAAGCCTATTAACAACCAATGTAGCTAAAGCCTCTTTTTCAATATCTTCAGCAATAATTAGAAGAGGTTTACCAGTTTTAGCAACTTGCTCTAAGACAGGAACAAGATCTTGAACTAAGCCAATTTTTTTATCAGTTAATAATATGTAAGGCTCATCCAATACTGCTTCCATTCTTTCAGTATCTGTTGCGAAATAAGGAGAAATATATCCCTTATCAAAACGCATACCTTCAGTAACCTCTAATTCGGTGGTCATTGACTTCCCTTCTTCTAAGGAAATAACACCTTCTTTCCCAACTTTATCCATCGCATCAGCAATCATTCTTCCGACCTCATCATCATTACCAGCAGCAATAGTTCCGCACTGAGCGATTGCATTACTATCACTAATAGGCTTGGAATGATCCTTTATTTTTTCAACTAAAAATTCTGTTGCTTTATCAATTCCTTTTTTCAAGGTAATTGCATTAGCGCCTGCAGCAACGTTTTTCAAACCAGCTTTGACCATTGCATGAGCAAGAACTGTTGCAGTGGTTGTTCCATCGCCTGCCGCGTCATTGGTTTTTGAAGCAGCCTGACGAATCAGCGCAACCCCAGTGTTTTCAATGTGATCTTCGAGTTCAATCTCCTTAGCAATTGTTACACCATCATTGATTATTTGAGGTGCCCCAAACTTTTTCTCTAGAACAACATTACGACCTTTCGGTCCTAAAGTTACTGCGACTGATTCAGCCAAAATGTCAATACCTCGCTCGAGTGCTCGGCGGGCTTGCTCGTTGTAAATGATGCGCTTGGCCATAAGAGGCGATTTCCTTAAATTTCGAAAGTTTTTTGGGTTGGACTGCAGCTAAAAAAGCTGAGTTTTAATTGACGACAGCCAGAATGTCTTTCTCTGATAAAAGAACATATTCATCACTGCCAAGTTTGATATCAGTACCTGCGTACTTACTGTAGAGAACCTTGTCTCCAACACTTACTTCAGGAGATTGACGAGAACCATCTTCGTTACGTTTGCCAGGACCAACCTGAGCAACTTCACCGACTTGAGGCTTCTCTTTCGCAGTATCAGGAAGCAAAATACCTCCCGCTGTCTTCTCTTCTGATTCAGAAACTTTTACAAATACACGATCTCCAAGTGGCTTTACAGTGGAGACGCTGAGGGATACAGCTGCCATAAATTAATGCAGGAGCAAAAAAAACAAAACGCGCTAAGCGCAACTCGATAAAGAGTATTACTCATTACCAACGGTATTAATTTATGCATCTAAGTACGCTCAAGACCACATTTATTCTGTGCGGTTGACCGAACACTGAAAAAAAATGCCTGTGGAGTGTTAGTCTTAGCCGCTGATAAAGAGTATGCGCATCAGAGCATGCTCACAAAGTTTCTAGTGATCTTATGGCCGCTTCTGCTACCGCTAATGTTGGAACTAAGGGCATTGTTCGCCAAGTAATTGGTCCTGTTTTAGATGTCGAATTCCCTGCAGGCAAACTCCCAAAAATCCTCAATGCTTTAAGGATTGAGGGCAAGAACCCTGCAGGGCAAGATGTTGCACTGACTGCTGAAGTTCAACAATTATTAGGTGATCATCGAGTTAGAGCCGTTGCTATGAGCGGAACCGATGGATTAGTTAGAGGGATGGAAGCTATAGATACAGGAGCTCCTATTTCAGTACCTGTTGGAGAAGCAACACTCGGGAGGATCTTCAATGTCCTTGGAGAGCCAGTTGATGAGCAGGGTGATCTCCAAAACGTAACCACTTCTCCAATTCATCGATCAGCTCCCAGCCTCACAGACTTAGAAACCAAGCCAAAGGTATTTGAAACAGGTATTAAAGTCATTGATTTGCTTGCTCCATATCGACAAGGTGGAAAAGTTGGATTATTTGGTGGAGCAGGGGTAGGGAAAACAGTTCTAATTCAAGAGCTTATCAACAATATTGCAAAGGAACATGGTGGTGTATCAGTTTTTGGTGGTGTGGGAGAAAGAACTAGGGAAGGTAACGATTTGTATGAAGAGTTTAAAGAATCCGGAGTGATTAATTCAGAAGATCTGACCAAGTCAAAAGTAGCTTTGTGCTTTGGTCAAATGAATGAACCACCTGGAGCAAGAATGAGAGTTGGCCTATCAGCTTTGACTATGGCTGAGCATTTTCGTGATGTAAATAAACAAGATGTTCTTTTGTTTATTGATAATATTTTCAGATTTGTTCAGGCTGGCTCAGAAGTATCT
Source organism: Prochlorococcus sp. AG-402-B19 (assembly GCA_003279615.1). Lineage (GTDB taxonomy): Bacteria > Cyanobacteriota > Cyanobacteriia > PCC-6307 > Cyanobiaceae > Prochlorococcus_B. The sequence continues at coordinate 18,996 of QCHM01000014.1, read as the reverse complement.
GCCTTATTAGGTCGTATGCCATCAGCCGTTGGATATCAGCCTACATTGGGAACTGACGTAGGAGAGCTTCAAGAAAGGATCACCTCAACCCTTGAGGGATCTATTACTTCAATTCAAGCTGTTTATGTGCCTGCTGATGACTTAACAGACCCTGCCCCTGCTACTACTTTTGCGCATCTCGACGCAACTACAGTTCTAGCAAGAGCTCTAGCAGCCAAGGGGATTTATCCTGCTGTTGATCCACTTGACTCAACTAGCACAATGTTGCAGCCATCTGTTGTTGGCGACGAGCATTACCGCACTGCTAGAGCGGTTCAATCAACGCTTCAAAGATACAAAGAATTGCAAGATATTATTGCCATTTTGGGATTAGACGAACTATCAGAAGAAGATAGAAAGACAGTTGATCGTGCACGCAAAATCGAAAAATTCTTATCTCAACCATTCTTTGTTGCTGAAATATTTACAGGTATGTCAGGAAAATATGTGAAATTAGAAGATACAATCAAAGGTTTTAACATGATTCTTGCCGGTGAGCTTGACCATCTACCAGAGCAAGCTTTCTACCTTGTTGGAAGCATTGAAGAAGTGAAAGCTAAAGCAGAAAAAATAGAATCTGAAGCAAAAGCATAAATTTTTGTTTCTTTTCAATTACCTTCACTTAACGTTTTTCTAAATCCTTAAGAAATGTCTTTAACTCTAAGAGTTCTTGCTCCTGATCAGAGCGTATTTGACGATACAGCTGATGAAATAATCCTGCCAAGTACCACAGGTTTATTAGGAGTTTTACCTGGTCACATTTCAATGGTTACCGCTATTGATTTTGGAGTGTTAAGGGTTTTTAAAAATGGGAATTGGGACTCCATTGCTTTAACTGGAGGTTTTGCAGAGGTTGAATCTAATGAAGTAACAGTCTTAGTAAATAAAGCAGAGATGGGAAAAAATATTGATTCAGTTAAAGCTGAAGCTGAATTAGAACAAGCCAAAAATCAACTAAGCCAAGCTGAGGCGAAAGAAAATAGCACTGAAAAGATTAAAGCTCAAGATACTGTGAATAAAGCAAAAGCTTGGTTTCAAGCATCAAGATCAAATTAAATTTTATAAGTATCTTTATTTAATCCTTGAGTAATAAATTTACTCGAGGATTATGCAGTACCGCAGAAGGTTACATCGGGGAATTTCACCTTAGCCTGTTCTAAAGTTTTTCCTTTTCCTTCTTCTTGCCAATAATTTATAACCTCTGTTGCCTTGTTTAATACTTCAACTCTTTCATTATCAGTAATCCAACTTTTTTCTTCTAATTGAGACTTTAATGTTTCCCAAGCGTCTTCCCTTGGCCAAAAGAAATAAGCTGTAAGCGGACTAGGTCCTCCTCCTACAATTTGATCAACTGCCAAAGCTACATTATCTGGCAACCAAAGAATCTTCAGCAAAAATCTGCCCTCATCTGCCTTAGGTGTATGCCCGGAAGGTACTCCATCTGCATCAATAGTTGCAGTTGCCAATGCTGCCGCACCACCTAGTGCACTTGGTCGACCTGACTTCGTTTCTTCGGAATTTACTTTGCCTTGAGCTTCAGATTGTGAGCTTTCCTCAGTACTGGTTAAATCTTCTTGAACAGTACCAATCTCTTCAGAAACCATCATTTCTAAGTTTTCAACTAGCTAACAAACACCTAACTTAACAGGCCTAAGGGCCTATTTGAATTACCAAAGTTAGAATACAAAAGTTTTCTACTATTTATTAATGATGAAATTATTAAAGGAGAAAATTATTTAATATATTTATTAATTTTCTCTACTGAACATTAGAGACTGCATCTAAGAAAAACTGAAATAAATTCGATTAAATTAATATTCCAAATCAATCAATTCCTTCGTAGCATTACGACTCAATACCTCCATAGAGTCTTTTGTCACTAAAACATCGTCTTCAATACGAATTCCAATTCCCTTCCATCTCTCCTCTATCTCAGGCTGACCCTCTGGTACTGCCAAGCGATCACTGATATAAATACCAGGCTCAACCGTTAAAACCATTCCCGGTTCAAGATTTAAATGATAATCACCTAGCCTATATGCACCTACATCATGAACATCAAGACCTAGCCAATGTCCAGTTCTATGCATATATAAGTGAGAGTAAGCTTCTTGTTCAATCAGAGAATCCACATCTCCAACAAGCAAGCCAATCTCAACCAATCCTTCAACAAGATGTTTCAAAGCAGTCATATGTATATTCTCGGCGTTGCCACCTGGGTGAACACTTCCAATCGCAGCTTTTTGAGCTTTGAGAATAATTTGATATAAAGCTTTTTGTTCCTCAGAAAACCTACCATTAACTGGAAAGGTTCTTGTTATATCCCCATTGTAATAATCATCCAAAGAGCAACCTGCATCAATTAAAACAAGATCTCCATTTTTGATTTGTGAATTATTTGCCGTGTAATGCAGAACACATGCATTATCACCTGAAGCAACTATTGAGCCATAAGCAGGTCCTCGAGTCCCCTTCTCAAGAAAGTACCTTTCTATTTGAGCCTGCAAATCTCTTTCATTCATACCTGGACGAGCAAATTCTCGAACCAATTCATGAGCCTCAGCAGAAATTTTTGAAGCAATACGCATCCTTTCTATTTCAAAATCATCCTTTCGAAGCCTCATATCATGAAGTATGGGACAAGGCGCAATCATTGAGAATGGAGCAAATCCACTTCTTGGAAGTTTTTGTAAATGTTCCGACCAAGTTTTTAAAACTAAAGGCTCCACATGGGGATGTTTCCCAACTCGAAAAGCAATTCCTTCGGCTCCTTCTAAATAATGAGGCAAAAGACTTGGTAATTCATTTAAAGCATGAGATTTATCAACAGCGAAATTATCTAAAACACCTTTTGTTCCCCATCTAAAACCTGTCCAAACTTCTGCAGAAGACTCTTTAGGTAAGACAAATAATATATATTGCTCTCCTATAGGTCTATGAGGCAAAAACAAAGCCACTGCATTTGGTTCATCAAAGCCAGTTAAATACCAAAAGTCGCTATGTTGCCTGAATGGATATTCACAGTCTGCATGATGAGTAACTAATTCTGCAGCAGGGATAATAGCCGCATAAGAACCTAAATGAGACAAAAAAATGTTTCTACGCCGACGAAAGATGCTTGAATCAGACACAAAAATACTCCTATTTACTATTTAGGATGGCAATAGAACTAACTTAATGGAAAAATAAAAGCAAAAGAACCTTACTCTTTAAAAATCTCTAAGGGATGAGCCAAGACATTCTGCTCTTAACTGCTCTTGTTGTGGTTGTTTTATTGGGTTCTGCAATGTGCTCAGGGATAGAAGCAGCATTGTTAGCGGTCAACCCATTACGTGTACATGAACTTGCTAGAAGGAATCCAAAAGTACTTGGAGCTAGAAGATTAGAAAAATTACGCCACAGACTTGGAAGGACTTTAACTGTGGTAACTATTGCCAATAACAGTTTTAATATTTTTGGAAGTTTGATGGTTGGTAGCTACGCAAGTTTCATATTTCAAAATAAAATAGGATATTTAATGCCAATATTTTCAATTGGTCTAACCATTCTTGTTTTACTTCTAGGAGAAATTGTACCCAAAGCATTGGGTACGAGGCTTGCTTTGCAAATCAGCTTAACTAGCGCTCCTATTCTTGATTTGTTAAGCATAATAATGCGACCATTGCTGATTTTCCTTGAACGTCTACTGCCAATTATTACTGCCAAGAGCGAGCTAACAACTGACGAAGAGGAAATAAGACAAATGGCCAAACTTGGCTCTCAAATAGGTCAAATTGAAGCAGACGAAGCCGCAATGATTTCTAAAGTTTTTCAGTTAAATGATCTTACTGCTAAAGATTTAATGACTCCAAGAGTTGCTGCCCCCACACTTCCAGGAAGAGTTTCTCTACAATCTGTCAAGTCAAGCTTATTAGAAAACAATTCAACATGGTGGGTAGTTTTAGGTGAAGAAGTAGATAAGGTTGTTGGTGTCGCTAACCGTGAAAAGCTTTTAACTTCTTTACTGCGAGGAGACTCTCATTTAACTCCTCACGATCTAAGCGAGAATGTAGAGTTTGTACCAGAAATGATTCGAGTAGATAGACTTCTGCTTGGCTTTAATGATGACAAAAATGGAGTAAGGGTTGTTGTAGATGAATTTGGTGGATTTGTTGGCTTAATAGGTGCAGAAGCTGTCTTGGCAGTTCTAGCTGGTTGGTGGAGGAAATCTAATAAATGATAAATAAAAAAAATATACCTGCAAAATGCAAGTTTTTACTTGGTCAATGGAAAGAAAATTTAAAGCTTACTAATTACGAGAAAACAAAATTTGAAGATATTTTAAATCAACTTGATTCTCAAATTAATAAATTAGAAACAAAGGAACTGCAGATATCAGTATATGGACGAGTTGGAGTTGGTAAATCTAGTTTATTAAATGCATTAATTGAAAAGCAAGTATTTCCAACGGATATAGTTAATGGTAATACCAAGACAAGTAAATCTCATGAATGGTGCAAAAAATTTCAAAGTTTAAATAAGGTTGAACTTATAGATTCACCTGGTATAGATGAAATAGATAATTCCAATGCAGAAGAAATGAATTTTCTTCATGTATTAGATAAAGATTTAATTCTTTTTGTAATTGATAGTGACATAACACGAATTGAATTGAACTCACTTGAAGAGCTATTAAGGCATAAAAAACCTATAATCCTAGTTTTAAATCGTTGTGATCAATGGAATAAAAGAGAGGCAAGATTAATCCTCTCAAGTATCCAGAAAAAATTGCCATTATACACTGGCAAGATTAAGATTTTGCTCGTTGCATCTTCCCCAAGAGAGGCAAAAATAAAAAGAGATGGTACTGTGAGAAGCGAGAAAAAATCACCTAAAGTTGATATTCTCAAGAGCGAGCTTAAAGATATTATTAATCAAAGTGGTGAATTACTTCTTTGTATAAATAGTCTAAGAATCGCAGACCAATTCTACAAACTACTTAAGGAGAATCGATTACTTAAAAAGAAAGAAGCCGCCCAGAATTTAATCGGCAAGTATGCCACTTTAAAAGCCTCGGGAGTAGCAATTAATCCCTTTTTAATGATTGACCTTATTACTGGTCTAGCTTTTGATAGTGCTCTTGTTATCCAATTAAGTAAATTATATGGCTTAGAAGTAGGCGGCCCCTCTGCTAGACAATTAGTAAAAAAGCTTAGTTTTCAAAACTCATTACTAGGAGGTGCCCAGATAGGTATCCAAATTACTTTAAATATTTTGAAGCAAATACTTATTCTTGCTTCGCCTCTTACTGGAGGATTAAGCCTTGCACCTACTGCTCCTATAGCAATTGCTCAAGCAGCTCTTGCTATTCATGCCACAAAGCTTATAGGTCGTCTCGCAGCTTATAAATTTCTAATGGGGACAAATAGAAATGATGGTCGACCTCAATCAATGTTGAACTATCTACTCAAAGAAAATCCAGACTTACGAATAATGCTTGGTGACTTTAAATTTATTGAAACAAGTACGGAAAAAAATAAAAATTATTTATTGCCATGAATGCCAAAATAAATTCGATAGCCTTATTTGGTACAAGCGCCGATCCACCGACACTAGGTCATCAAGCTGTGTTGTGTGAGTTAACAAAAATCTTCCCAAAAGTTATCACGTGGGCAAGTGACAACCCTGATAAAAAGCATCAAATTCCACTGTTAAAAAGAACTGAGCTTTTAAGAATTCTAGTAAAAAAAATCTCACATCCCAAATTAGAGCTAGTTCAGGAATTGAGTAGCCCTAGGACTATTCATACTCTAAAAAAAGCTTTACAGCTATGGCCTGAAGCTAGTTTTAGTTTCGTAATCGGTAGTGATTTAGCTGTTCAAATTCCAAAATGGCTTAATGCTAAGTGTATTCTAAATAAAGCAACAATAGCTATCGCGATTAGAGATGGATGGCCTATTAACGATAAGCAACTAGAAGAGATCAAAAAGCTTGGAGGAGAAGTTGAGCTATTACCTTTTAAGGTTCCTGGATCATCAAGTTCAAATTTTAGAAAAATGCCTCATGAAAATCTAGTTCCCTCAGAGCTTATACCAACACTTCTGAAGGAAAATCTATACGGTTTTGCCGATAATAAAAAATGAAATTAGTACTAGCCCAACTTAACCCAGTAATTGGAGATCTGGATGGTAATGCAGAGAAAATATTCGAACTATGCAACGGCATTAAATATAAAGATGTTGATCTAGTAATCACACCTGAGCTTTCTCTTATCGGCTACCCTCCAAAAGATTTATTATTCAATCCTCTCCTTTTTGAAGAGGAAAAAAATATTCTAAATAAACTAAGTAAGAAATTAAATAAACTTAGCCAAAGCCTATCTGTATTAATTGGTATCGCAGAACCCACTCCAGATTCAAAAATTCCTAAGCTTTATAATTCAGTTGTTATTGTGGAGAAAGGTACTTGGAGAATCGTAGCAAGAAAGCAACTCCTTCCAACTTATGATGTTTTTGATGAAAAACGTTATTTCCGTTCCGCAGAGAATAGTAGTATTTTAAATTTCAATTTTAAAGAAAGAATCTTGAAAATAGGAATAACTATTTGTGAAGATATATGGGTAGAACAAAGCCTACAAAATGAAAAAATCATAGGGAAAGATCCTTTAAAGTCTCTAGAAAAAGAAAAGTTAGATTTACTTATTAATCTTTCGGCTTCTCCATTTATTCAATCAAAAAGTTTGTTACGCCAACGAATAGCAGCCAAAGCAGCTGTTCGTCTTTCATGCCCTGTGATATATGTCAACCAAGTAGGAGGTAATGATGAGTTAATCTTTGATGGTTCAAGCTTTACCCTTGATACAGAAGGGAAGTTACGACAAGAACTCCCATCATTTACAGAGTCAGTTGGTTTTTGTGACATGTCTTTGCTCAAGCAACAACCTTCGATATCAAGTACATGTCCAACATCACAAGAAGTGCTTTTCAGAGCTTTAGTTCTTGGAGTTAAAGATTATGCAAGAAAATGTAATTTCAATAGTGTCATTATTGGATTAAGTGGAGGCATCGACTCGGCTCTAGTAGCAACTATTGCTGTAGCAGCTTTAGGAACCTCTAAAGTTCATGCAATTTTAATGCCATCTCCGTGGAGTTCGGAAGGTTCTGTAAAAGATGCAACAGCATTAGCTAATCGACTTGGGATAAATCATCAAAAGATTCCTATCTCAGATGTAATGAATAGTTTTAACGATGTTTTGTCAAATTCAATATGGGGTAAACCAACTGGCATCACAGCTGAAAATCTACAATCTCGTATTAGAGGAACAATATTGATGGCTATAGCAAATCAAAAAAAACATTTGCTATTATCTACCGGAAACAAGTCAGAACTTGCAGTAGGATATTGCACCCTTTACGGAGACATGAATGGGGGGTTATCTGTAATTGGAGATCTTTATAAGACAAGTGTATTTGATCTATGTAATTGGATAGATAATGAAGCATCATCAAGTTGTAGACATGATTTTTTTCTTCCTAAAAAAGGAGAAATTATTAGTTCTGAAATAAGAAACAAGCCTCCTAGTGCTGAATTACGACCAGAGCAATTAGATAGCGACTCTTTGCCCGATTATTCCATTCTTGATCCAATACTAAAAGGCTTGATTGAACACCATTTACCTACTGAAGTTTTAATAGGCAAAGGATTTGATAAAAAAATTGTGACTCAAGTAGCCAACTTATTAAAGAACGCTGAATTCAAACGATATCAAGCACCACCTTTATTGAAAATTAGTAATCAAGCTTTTGGAAGTGGATGGAAAAAACCAATAGCATCAAGTTAAATCCTTTAATCAACTTCTTTTCATCATTCAATTACTTTAAGCAATCAATTGGTCTACGCAGAGACTTAATATTAATCCCGTGACGTAAAGCGGTTATTAGCCCTGCAGCTTCTACATAATTATCAGCATACAAAATACTCTCACTTTGATCACTACTGAGACAATCTAATCTCATCTTTGTGGAGCTAACATTTAATACTCCTTGATTAGTAACTATTATCAAAGGAATTAATCTTTCTATACAAGACAAAACTGCTTCGCCACCTAATGCGCCCTGTGGCACAACAACAGCGCCTAAATTCCTATTACTTAATAAAGTGTTCTCTTGCAATAAAGAATTCCCTTTTTTTTCGATATCTAACTTGCAAATCAGATCGGGTGCACGACTAAGACCAACTAAAACACTTTGCAAAAACGTATATCCTATCTCCTCTCCAGAGGTTCGAGGATCTAGATTATAATCAATTGGTAAGGGAGCTAACCCCGGTGCATGTGCACATGGAATCAATAAATGCTTTACGAGAAAATGACTTATAACCGCTTCGAGCCCGGCAATAATATCGACACCCTTGCCTTGTCGATAAAGTTTGGTTTCTAATTCACCACTCTCATCAGGGAAGCGAGTTATTACAGCAATTGCTGTTGCACCAGCTTTCTTAAGTTTCTGAGCTCCTCTCAAAAGAATACCTGGTTCTTCTATATCACCCCAACTTGACCCACTTACACCTTTTTTGAGATTAATTCGTATAGCTCTTTCAGTAGTCATGACAGGACCAATATCTAGCCCCAAACTTGCAACGCAACCATCAGCAACTTGTAAATGTCTTTTCTTTAAATCAGGCTCTAAGCCGGCATCTAATAGCAAACCTACTTTTTGTTGTCTTACTGGTTTCAAAAGCACTTCTCCAGCTGCAAAAAGATTTAAACTATATCCTTCTACATATTGAATACGAGTATCTGGCCAATATAAAGAGCCACCATTCATAACGTTGGGATGAGTTATCAAACAATCACTAGCAGAAGCCAATAATCTTGCAACAGGGATTGCATCCCCTGCATATCCACCTACATCACAACCTATTCCAGTAGGAATAATCAACAATGTTGGTAAACTCTCAGTGTTAGTCATAAAGAAATCAATAATTCAAATCAGGGTTAATATCTTTCCCTTTAGCTTGATTAATAATCAACACAGCTTCGATAGTTATTATCTGGATTTTTTTTTCAGAATGAGTATTCAATGATGTAATTGCCCATCTAAGTGGTTCTCCATAATCAATTAGCTTAGATAAAATATAATTTTTCAATTCAAATAAACCTATTTCAGAAGGCCAATCAAGCTCTAACTCTATAAATTCAAGATCCACTGTATTTTTAACTTATGCTTTCAAAATTGGTAAAATCAGAAAAAGGTAAAAAGCCTAAGCTGCCGCTCCTCCAACAACTTCTAAAATTTCTTGAGTAATTGCAGCCTGACGAGCCTTGTTATAATCGATAGTGAGATTTTTAGCTAATTCTTTTGCGTTATCGCTAGCATTATTCATTGCAGTCATTCTACTCGCCAACTCTGAAGCAGCAGACTCTTGCAAAGCACGTAATAATTGATTCTGTAAATAAAGAGGTAAGAGAGAATCCAAAAGTTGATCAGGACTTTGTTCAAAAACAATATCCGACGGTAATTTTGGCTCTTCGTTAGCAGGAGCAGCCTCTTTCTCAATGATTAATTGGCTATCTTTTGTAGTTAATCTAAAAATTTCATCTTCCGAATCTGCTATTCCTTGAGGATCTAAAGGTAAAAGCGTTTGTATTGTTGGATTACAACTAACCAAACTTACAAACTTAGTAAAAATAACCTCTACACGATCAGTACTTTCAGAGAGAAATTCTGCTAATACTTCACTAGTAATAGACCCAGCATCCTCAGAGGTAGGAACTTGCTCTAATTCTTTAAAAGTAGCTCTTATCTTATAAATACTAGATCTATTCTCGAAATATCCTATAGCTTTCTTACCAATCAATACAAGATCGGGACTATATCCTTGACCTTTTAACTCAGCATAGCGTTTCTCTGTTCGTTTAATAATATTTGCATTGTATCCTCCACACAATCCTCTATCCCCCGTGACAGCTAAGAGAGTAATTGTCTTAACTTCACGCCTGTTCAGCAAAGGAGAATCAGCAGCTTCAAACTGCATTCTTGATTGTATATTTTCTAACACCCTTGCTAAACGATCAGCAAAAGGTCTACTCCGTAGAACCTGATCCTGTGCTCGCCGAACTTTCGCAGCAGCTACTAGTCTCATAGCTTCTGTGATTTTTCTGGTGTTTTTTACAGAAACAATTCTGTCTCTTATGTCCTTGAGGTTAGCCATAGGTGTTGTTCTCTCTTAGATAGCTTTGTATTTAAGCTGCAAGCATTGAGGATTTAACCTCGTTAATAGCATCTTTAAGCATTGATTCAGATGCTTCACTTAAGACTTTTTCGGAGAGTACATTTTTAATGAAATCAGCCTTGTTGGTTTTTAAATAATCACGCAATTCACGAGCAAATTTTGTCACTTCCTCCTCAGGTACTTCATCAATCAAACCTTTAACACCTGCATAAACAATAGCTACTTGTTCAGCCAAATTAAGAGGATCAAATTGAGGTTGCTTAAGAAGTTCTCTCAGCCTTTTCCCACGACCCAACTGCTTCTGAGTAGCCTCATCAAGATCTGAAGCAAATTGAGAGAACGCAGCCAGTTCATCAAACTGAGCTAATTCAAGTTTTAATGTACCGGCAATTTTCTTAATAGCTTTTGTTTGCGCAGCTCCTCCTACTCGACTAACAGATATACCTACGTTAATAGCAGGTCTTAATCCAGAGTTAAATAAGTCTGAGCTTAAGAAAATCTGACCATCAGTAATTGAAATAACATTGGTTGGTATATACGCAGAAACATCACCAGCCTGAGTTTCAATAATAGGCAGAGAGGTCATTGATCCAGCACCCATAGCATCTGAAAGTTTTGCAGCTCTCTCAAGTAAACGGCTATGACAGTAAAAAACATCTCCTGGATATGCTTCACGACCTGGTGGTCTACGCAAAAGTAAAGACATTTGTCTATAAGCCTGAGCTTGCTTAGTTAAGTCGTCATAAATTACTAGCGTCGCCTTCCCTTGATACATAAAATGCTCAGCAATCGCTGCACCTGTATAAGGAGCTAAATATTGCAAAGCTGCAGCTTCAGAGGCTCCTGCATTAACAATAATCGTATAATCCAAGGCTCCTTTTTCTTTAAGAACTTCAACTACATTTGCCACTGAAGCTTGTTTTTGTCCAACTGCTACGTAAACACAAACAACATCTTGGCCTTTTTGGTTGATGATTGTATCTATTGCTATTGCAGTTTTACCTGTTTGACGATCTCCAATAATCAATTCTCTCTGACCTCTTCCAATAGGTATCATCGCATCAATAGATGTGATACCAGTTTGCATAGGCTCATGTACTGACTTTCTCTTAATAATTCCAGGAGCTATTGACTCAATTAATCTTGAGTCATTTGTAGCCATCTCGCCCTTCCCATCAATTTGCTGACCAAGAGGGTTAACAACTCTTCCGAGCATTGCCTCGCCAACTGGGACTGAAGCAATCTTGCCAGTTGCTTTAACTGTGCTTCCTTCTTGTACTCCTAACGCTTCACCCATTAACACAACACCAACATTGTCATCTTCAAGGTTTAAAGCAATCCCTTCAGTTCCATCTTCGAATTCGACTAGTTCACCTGCCATAACCTTTTCAAGGCCATAAACTCTTGCGATACCATCACCAATTTGTAAAACAGTACCTACATTGCTCACAGATACTGATTTGTCATAATCAGCAATCTGCTGTTTAAGGATTGAACTGATCTCGTCGGGACGTATTGAAACCATGGGATTAACTTAAGTTGGGGAAGATGAAAAGGAGGAAGAAGGGGGGGAGTGTCAGTAGATACCTAGCTGACCTTGGCCAAAGCAAGACCAAGTCGCCTGACTTGTCCTGCAATGCTGGCATCAATGACTTTTGATCCAACATTGACCACAAAGCCACCTATCAATTCGGAGTCGACTTTAAGATCGATTTCCAAATTATTTGTACCAGCTATAGATTGTACTTTCTTAAGTAGCTCAGATTGTTGATCTTCATTTAGAGCTGAAGCTGAAGTAATTGTTGCTAAAGCAATATTTCTTTGTTCTCGATAGATTTCCAATAATCTTTCAAGAACGGAATTCAACAATCCAATTCTCTGTCGATCTGCCAAAAGCTTTAGGAGATTTAAAAAAGAAGGAGTGACTTGACTAGAGAAAAGTTTTTCTAAAGCTGCTTTCTTTTGATTAACCTCCAGAACAGGCGATGACATCGCATCACTAAATTCAGGGCAAGTATTCCAAAGTTCTAAAATAGATTTTGCTTGAGTAACTACTTCATCCACTTCGTTTCGGCTCTCAGCAACCTGTAGGAAAGCTTCAGCATATGGAGTAGTAATAGTATTAAGTAGTGGCATCAGTTGTCTCCAATATTTTTAATTGACTGTTTAAGAAAATTATCCTGAGTCATTGAATCTAACTTTTTAGGAAGCATGGCTAATGCTTTTTCAATAGCAAGTTCTGCAGCCTCTTTTCTTAATTGAGAAGTGACTCTTGCAGCTTCAGCATTTAAATCAGATGCAGCGCCTTGTTTAATTCTTGCCATCTCCTCAACTGTCCTTTTTTCACTCTCCAGACGAATTGCTTCTGCTCTAGCTTTGCAATCATTTCTGATTTTGTCTGCTTTTTGCTTCGCTGAAGCAAGCTCGTCTTTGGCTTTTGAAAGAGAACTTTGTGCTTGAACTAAACGCTCTTCAGCATCTTTCAAATCTGAAAGAATAGTAGTTCTTCGTCTTTCAAGAATTTTTCCTAAAAAACCAGGTAAGAATTTATAAAGGCCAAAAATAACAACAGATAAGTTGATAATATTGGTCTCAAAAAGATTTAAATTAAGGCCAAAGCCTTCGGATGCGAAAGTGAAAGGGTTCATTTTTTTGCCAATAGTCTTTCAACAATCAAATTACCGAGATTATCAGCCTCGCTTTTGAGTTGATTAAGAGCATCATCTCTTTGTGAATCAATCTCAAGTCTTGCCTTCTCTCTTGAAGAATTCGCCTCTGCGGTAGCAAGGGCAAGAGCTTCTTTATAAAGATTGTCTGAATCCTGTTCTGCCTCAAGAATCACTTTTTGAGCAGAAAGACGAGCTTCTTTAAGCTGTTCTTTTAATTCAGTCTCTAGTAATTCAACCTCTGCAATTTTCTTTTTTGCTTCTGCTCGACTTGTATTTACATAATCCTCTCTTTCTTCAACAACCCGTCCAACAGGCTTAAAGAAAAGAGCATTAAGTATGAAAGTAAGTAAAACAACCTGGACCGCCATAAGAGGAAGGGTTGCATCGAAGTCAAATAGACCTCCCTCAGAGGCACCAAACAAAAACAAAGTTGGCATTAGCTAGGGGTGCAAGAATTAAGCGGGCCGCATAGCGGCAATTGAAATTTGCTAACGAATTTTCAAATTTTGAGGCTGAGAATTAATCAATTTGATTGATTTAGTCAATCAGCCTCTTTTTGAAAAATTCAACCAGCGAAAGGGTTGGCAAAAAGAAGTACCAATGCAACCACAAGGCCATAAATGGTAAGTGATTCCATGAAAGCGAAAGAAAGAAGCAAAGTACCTCTGATTTTTCCCTCAGCTTCTGGTTGACGGGCTATACCCTCTACTGCTCCTTGTGCAGCACTACCCTGACCGATACCAGGGCCTATTGCGCCAAGGCCTACAGCTAAACCAGCTGCAACAACTGATGCGGCGGTGGTAATGGAATCCATAATTCAGCTAAAGATGTGTAGCGCTTTAAACGCTTATAGAGTTGTGAACGGGAGTTTATACCTGCGAGGGGTGCATCTCATAGTTCTTGAGATGATACTGAAAGAATTTCAGACCTTTTTGCAAGTAATTTGCCATTGAAAAGTTATTTCAGTAGCAAAAAATCATGATTAATGATGCTCTTCTACTGCTTCCCCGATGTAATAAGCAGCAAGCGTCGCAAAAATCAGAGCTTGAATAGCACTAGTAAACAAGCCTAGAAACATAACTGGAACAGGAAGAACAAGAGGTACTAGAAAAACGAGCACCGCTACAACAAGTTCATCTGCCAAAATGTTTCCAAATAAACGGAAAGATAGAGAGAGAGGCTTTGTAAAATCTTCTACAATTTTGAATGGGAGCATAATTGGCGTTGGGTGAACGTAATACTCGAAGTAACGCAAACCTTTATTGCTTAAGCCCGCATAGAAATAGGAGAGAGATACCAGTAGTGCTAAAGCAACAGTTGTATTTATGTCAGCTGTAGGAGCACCAAGTTCACCACTTGGGAGTTCAATCAGCTTCCAGGGAACTAATGCTCCACCCCAGTTGCTCACAAATATGAACAAAAAGAGGGTTCCGATGAAAGGCATCCAATCTCTATAAACCTTTTCACCAATTTGTGTTCTTGCAAGATCACGAATGTAATCCCAAAGAAATTCCAAAAGGTTCTGAACTCCCTTTGGATCGCGTTCCATTTTTTTAGTTCCAATGACAACTAAGGCAAGCAAAGCGCCTATTAGAAGCCATGAAGTCATAAAAACTTGGCCGTGAATTCTAAAATTTCCAATTTGCCAATAGAGGTGTTGACCGACCTCTAGCTCAGCGAAAGGAAAAACAAATGGCAAAGAACCCATTTATCTGAAGTTAGGTTACGTAGAAAATTAAAAGCCAAACAAACAAAACTTAAAAATTTGATCTCTAAATAAGCACTTAAGGCATAGATAGAAACTGAATAATTAACGCTGGTTTATAAAGCAAAAATCCTAATAATGCCGGAATTAAATCAAGTTGAGGAAATCTGGAAGATACCAAAACCAACATAACCGGAACTATCAACTGGACTTTACCGACGATTTTTGATGAAGTACCTAATCTTCCAATTCCGCGAGCGAGCAAGCGAAAATAAAAAATTCCTGATAAAGCACCAATAAAAAGGCTTGCACTAGCTTGAATTCCCAAAAAGAAACCTGCTATGCCAACAGAAAAAAAAGTCAATAAAAATGTCAAACGGAATACCCGAAATTGAAGTTCGAGATACTCGTTTGATTGGACTCCGGACGAGGTGTCCGAAGAATCAATATCCAGAAGAGGATCATGACTTGAGCAATTTTCAACTATCTCAGATACCACAGACATTCCTCCAATTGGAGTAAGCGGGTGATAATAAGAAGTTGTTGCGCAAACAAGACACCTAAGCTCTCTGCAAAGGCCCGGGGAATCTATCACGAGACTTGCATCAAAACAAAAAAAATTCTTAATTAATAAATTGCCAAGTTTGACTATTTATTAATAAAACCTAACTATTTTTATTAAAATTTAAATTATCCAAACCATTTTAGTAGAAAAATTCTTCAAAAACAATATGTAAAATTATCAAATTAAATAATTAATTATTGATAAACTTTTCTCAAGTAATCACTTCCAAATAAATAATAATTAAATTTCATCTTTACAAAAGCCTCTCGGATTTTCTTGAAATCCATAAAAAAATGAATAAATTATCTTAAAAGACTTGGCAAAATTGATATTTGACGTCTCAATGGAACATAAGCAATTGACCCTTTGAGTAATATTTCGAATAAACAAATTCAATCCAAACCCAAGCAAAGAGTTCCCACCAGATCAAAAGATTCTCTAGGTAATTTAATAAATAACAAGATACTTCCATTACCTTGGCTTCTTTGGCCAAAGGAAGGACGTTTAATTATGGGTTTAATAGCTTTCTGGAGCATATCAGGAATTTTTATCCTTGGATCAGCTAGTTGGTGGGTAGCTAATAGAGAGATGGGTGACGGTGCTTATTACATAAAAAGACAAATAATTTGGCTAGCTGCTAGTTGGAGCATTTTCTATCTAGCCATCAATATCAGTCTAAAAAAATGGCTTAGGCTCTCAGGTCCGTGCCTTTTGATAGGCATGGCCCTTATTGCTGCAACAAGTTTTTTTGGTAGCACAGTTAATGGTTCTACTCGATGGTTGATTATAGGTCCACTACAAGTTCAACCATCTGAATTAATCAAGCCTTTTATCATTCTCCAAAGTGCAAAACTTTTTGGTCAATGGAACAGAATCAATTCAGACAAAAAACTTTTTTGGTTAACTATTTTTGCCTCTATTATTTTATTAATTATAAAGCAGCCAAATTTAAGCACAGCTGCTTTAACAGGTATATTGCTTTGGATGATTGCATTAGCGGCAGGTATTGACCTTCGCTATCTTTTTAAAACTGCTTTATCAGGTATACTTTTAGGCTCAATAAGTATTTTTTTTAATGAATATCAAAAAATCCGAGTAATGTCATTTCTTAACCCATGGAAAGATCCACAAGGAAGTGGATATCAATTAGTACAGAGTCTTTATGCTATTGGTTCAGGTGGTATTTTTGGAGAGGGTTATGGTCTATCAATGCAGAAATTACAATATCTACCTATACAAAGTACTGATTTTATTTTTGCTGTTTTTGCTGAAGAATTTGGATTCTTCGGATCTATGTTACTTTTATCATTTCTACTTGTAATTGCTTATTTAAGCCTTAAAACTTCTCTGAATTGTAAAAATAATTATTCCAAACTAATCGCTATTGGATCAGGTACTATTCTTGTTGGCCAATCAATAATGCACATAGCAGTTTCATCTGGTGCAATGCCCACAACTGGTCTACCTTTACCTTTTATTAGCTATGGGGGAAACTCATTGATTTCAAGCTTACTAATAGCTGCACTATTAGTTAGATCATCTGTTGAATCAACAAATTTATTAGTTAAAAATCACTCAAAAAGTTTTTTAACTAGATAATCTGGGAAAGAACATAGAGTGGCAAATCTTTTCTTGAGCAATTCTTCAATAAGTTTAATTTTATCTGATTTAACTAGCTATGGTGAGCAGTTACTTAATCATGGTCTAAATAATCCCAATCCTCTCTCACTTCTCATAGTTTTCACAGGAGGCCTTTTAACTAGTTTTGGACCTTGCTCATTGTCACTTTTACCAATAACAGTTGCATATTTAGCTGGATTCAAAAACGATCAAAGTCCTTTGAAAAGGACAATTAGTTTCTGCAGCGGTATAGTCATATCACTAGTCATACTAGGTAGTCTAAGCGGATTTCTAGGTAAAATTTATGGTCAATTACCCAGCTTCTTTTCCTTATTTATTAGTTTGCTAGCAATAGTTATGGGTCTAAATCTTCTTGGGCTTTTGAACTTCTCACTTCCATCAGGTCCTGACCCTGAAATCTGGAAAAATAATGCACCCCCTTCATTAGCACCTGTTGCGGCAGGTTTGACTTTTGGATTAGCTTCCTCTCCCTGTACTACTCCTGTACTTGCTGTTCTTCTCGCCTGGGTAGCAAAACAAGGGAACATTCTTAGTGGCACCATTTTTCTTGGAAGCTTTGCAATTGGCCAAATTGTTCCTTTGTTTATTGCAGGTACTTTCGCAGCAAGTATTCCAAAATTATTATCATTTCGACGAATAGGACAATGGGTCCCAAAAATTAGTGGCGTTATCTTATTAATCGTTGGTCTTTTAAGCCTTCTTTCTATGTGGATATAAAAAAGATGAAAAAGATCAGCCAAGTTTTAAATTGGCTTTCTAGTTTAAAAATTGCAATATTACTATTATTATTAATAGCAATTTCTTGTGCAGCTGGGACAGTAATTCCACAACAAGAATCAGATCAATTTTATTATGAAAATTTCAACGAAAGTCCGTTTTTGGGGCTCATAAATGGCAAAGTATTAGTACTCTTCGAATTAAATCATGTTTACACAAGTTTCTGGTTTTTGTTACTACTTAGTTGGCTAGGAATAGCACTAGCAGTTTGTAGTTTTAGGCGTCAATTACCAATTCTTAAATCAGCATTAAATTGGATTGATTATAAATCACCTCGTCAAATAGCAAAACTTTCTATAGCCCAGACAATACAAAACACTAATCCATCGGCAAGCCTAGAAAATCTTAAAGTTAATTTAAAAAAACAAGGTTGGAATATCAATGAAACAGATGGAAGAATAGCTGCTCGAAAAGGTGTAATAGGTAGATTAGGTCCTATTTTAATACATCTAGGAATGATTGTATTAATGATAGGTGCAACCTACGGATCATTAAATGGGCAAACTATAGAAAAATTCCTAGCCCCGGGAAGATCATTAGATTTATTAGATAAGAACAAAGAAAAAGTACTAACTATTGAGTTACAAAATTTTAAAATAGAAAGAGATCCACAAGGTAGAGCTGAACAGTATAGATCAAAAGTAAATATTATTGATCCTAATGGTAATATAGAAGCAAAAGAAATTAGTGTTAATTATCCATTAAGATATCAAGGATTAACATTATATCAAGCCGAATGGTCTTTAGCTGCAATAACTATTAAATTTGATAATAGTCCAAAATTACAAATTCCAATAAATTCTATACCTGATCTAGGTGAACAAGTTTGGGGGGCAGTCTTACCAACCAAGAAGGATGGGAAAGACCCCATTTTATTAACCGTTAGCAGTGAACAAGGACCAGTTATAATTTATGACGAAAACGGGAAAAAACTAATTACATTAAATACAAATAAAGAAGCAGAAGTCAAGGGAACCTTAATAAAACTAATAAATATAATACCAAGTAGTGGTTTACTTTTAAAGCGTGATCCTGGAGTCCCTCTTGTATATACAAGCTTTGCTATTATACTTATTGGTGGTTCTCTAAGTCTAATTTCTACTAAGAAATTATGGGTACTATATGAAAAAGAAAAATCTTTAATTTATATTGGTGGATTAAGTAATAGAAATCTTTCTGGTCTTTCAAAAGAACTTCCTAAGTTTATTGGTTTATTAGATAATTAGCTCTAAAGTTTTTCTTGTACCATGACAAACCCTAATAATAGTGTGAACATTTCCTCTAGGATTGAAATCAGCTTCTAGTTGAATCCACTTAGGATCAGCAACCTTAACAAAATCATCTATTATTGTATTTGCAACTTCTTCATGGGATATTTTCTTTTCACG
>QCHM01000013.1 GCA_003279615.1 Prochlorococcus sp. AG-402-B19 | reverse complement strand
TTCTATTTATTTAACAACAAACAATCTTCATGAAATAAAAGGAACACTTTTATTATTAATTTTCTCCCTAACACTCGGAGGATTTTTAGGAATAGCAAATGGTTGGATTTTAGCCAATTGCCATTTCAAAGGCAGAAAAATACTCAGGGTTTGCCAACTAATTCCTTTCGCAACTCCAGCTTATCTTTTAGCAGCTACATTAATTGACCTGGGTAGCATAAATTCCATCAGAATTACCGGTATGTTGTGGGGTGTAGTAATAATGGCATTCACAACCTACCCATATGTATTTCTACTAAGTTCAGAAAGTTTTGAGAAAGGCGGTAGAAAACAAATTGAAGCATGCAGAACTCTTGGGATAGGTCCTTGGAAAAGCTTTTTTAGAATATCTCTGCCAATAGCAATCCCCTCAATTACTGCTGGTTTAGCTTTAATGGCGATGGAAATCATAAATGAATTAGGCGCCGTTCAACTTTTAAATATTCCAAGTATTTCAGCTGGAATACTTGAGAGCTGGGTAGAGGAAGGTGAACCTTCAGGTGCCATTGCTCTTGCTTTATTTGCTCTAATTTTAGTTTTTCTATTAGTTGCAGTTGAACGCAAATCAAGAGAAAGAAGCAAACGATGGACAGTCGGAATAAGTACTGGAGGTTCACCAAAATGGGAATTAAAAGGTATAAATCTATTAGTTGCTCAAGTTATAACTTTTACTCCTCCAATACTTACATTGGGAATCCCAATCGCATGGGCAATAGTAAATATTGATCAAATGAATCAAGGATTCAATACTGATTTAATTGGCTTAACTATTAGAAGCTTTTGCCTAGCCTTAGTTGTTTCATTAATAACAATATTTATATCATTGATTTTATCAATTTCTAAGAGATGGCAAAATAATCAATGGCTAAATATATTGACCTTTTTATCCAGCATTGGCTATGCGATTCCTGGATCAGTTTTAGCCCTTGCTCTTCTTTCATTTAAAGGAAATATCTGGCAAATAAACATATTAAGCTTACTAATATGGGGCTATAGCATTCGATTCCTAGCTGTATCAAAAGGTGGTCTTGATGCTGGGTTTGAGAGGATTTCACCGAATATAGATAATGCAGCTATAAATCTAGGGAAGACTTGGCCAGAAGTCCTTTCAAAAATTCATCTACCACTTCTTAAAGGGCCGATGTTGGTAGGTGCACTTCTGGTTTTTGTTGACACAATAAAGGAATTACCACTAACTTTTATATTAAGACCGTTTGATTTTGATACCCTTTCAGTACGAGTATTCCAATATGCAGGAGACGAGAGAGTGGCAGAATCTATATTACCTTCATTGATAATAATTTCCCTGGGTTTAATCGCCTCTATGGCCTTAATACCAAGCTTAAATAACAAAAATAACTAAAGTAGATATTTAAACTGTAAATAATTTTCTAATTGGATAAATCAAAGCTGCGCATATATCAGCAATTGTTGAAACAAGACGATAGAAAAGCAATGAAGCTAAAAGAGGTGCTTCTGAGAAATGGGCACCAAGACTAAATAGAATCACAGATTCAAAAACACCTAAACCACCTGGCGCTGCTGGCACTATAAGGCCAATTATCCATGCTAAAGAAAAAGTAGATATTAATTCACCTAAAGAAATTAGTGAACCAGTAGAAAATGCATTTATACAACATAAAAATCCCAGAAAGCGAAACAAAACAAAGATAATCTCTACACATAGTGGCTTATAGGGATAAAACGAACTTATTGAAATATTTTGATTATTGTTTGCTAATTTTCTATCTTTCATGTGAACAATCTTAGCAAAAAAGTTTGCTTTCATTGCCTTCAATTTTTTAATTAAAGATTGTCTAAATGCTGGCAGAAAAATCAAAGTAGATGACCAGCAAAGTATAAATATAGCTATATTAAAACTACCAAAAGGCACAAAGATAAGACCTGCAACCACCATTAATAATGGTTCTAATAAAATAGATTCTACTGATTTTTCAGTTGACAATTCAAATCGCAAAGTATTAAACCTAGATACAAAATGCCATATCCCCCCAGGTAAATATTTATATATATTTGTAGCTAAAAATATTTTTATTATATTCAACTTGTTAACATTGTAACCAATGTTATTTATCAAAAGTTTCCAGGCATAGGCATTAATAAGTATACTTAAAAAACTAAATAAAATTCCTACCAATAGCCATAAGATCTCTTGCCTACCAATTAACTGATTAGACAAAGAATCAAAATTTACATATACTGAGGTGCCAAGAAATGCAAAACAGATTAATGTTATTAGAAGTTTAATGTTGATCTTAGAGATCATTAAAAAAACAAAATTATTTCTTTTTATTTGAATCATATTAAAATTAAGTATCAAAAAGAGCAATCATATAATTCATTAAATCCTGATAATTCTATGATTAATTTCTTACGTATCTCTTCAATTGGAATTCCTGTATTTAAACTTATTTTAGTCAAGTCTTTATGTTCAATTTTAATTGAAATCTGACCATTTGGTCTCATTACTTGTTTAATATTGACTTCTCCATATGTTGTTTTATGCCTAATTGTTCGTCTTGGAAGTATCCAACGGCTTATCTTGTTTTCTCTTAATCCAATTGTTGTACTATAATTAAACCAAACTTCCCTAAGTAAAAGTTGATTCTTGGGGTGGACCATAAGTTTTATACATATACCTTTTCTATTTTTTTTCATATCGACCGAATAAGAAATAACATCTATAGCACCTGAAGATCTTAATCTTTCGATTAAAATCGCAATATCTTCTGGTGTGGAATCATCAATCCAAGCCTCCTGAGAAATTATAGTCTCATAAGAAGGCTTATTATTATCTATATAATCATCATTTGCATCTATTAGCAGAGCTCTTAAAAAATTAGGTCGAGAAATATTTCTAGTTCCTAAGCCAATACCAATTTTTTTAATATTGATATTATCTGGTTGACCAAACTTATCTACAAAAGTTGCTATCAATGCGATACCAGTAGGAGTTGTTATTTCACCTAAATATTTATCATCAAGCACCGTTAATGAGATTTTATTTTGCCTCGCTATTTCTAGAACTGTAGGGACTGGAACCGGCAGAGTGCCATGTGAAGTAGATACGACTCCTTTGCCGGAAGGTGGCTTTGAAAAATAAATCTTGTATGGCTTTAAAAAATCTATAGCGGAGCAAACATTAACAATATCTAAGATGGAATCCATTGAACCTAGTTCATGAAAATGTACATCTGAAACTTTATTCCCATGAACAATTGATTCTGCTTCGGCTAGAATTTCAAAGACTCTAATAGACTTTTTCTTCACATAATCATTCAGGCTTGAATCGAAAAGCAAGTTTTTTATATCATTAAGACTTCTAGATGATTCCTTAAATTGAATTTCGCTTTTTGTACAGACAATTCCTTTTATTCCTTCACTATCTCCATGATTAAATTTGAAATCATATTTTTTCTCTATATGTAAACTTACCAAGTTATCAAAAAAAATAGAGTTTGGAACACCTAAATCTACTAATGCTGATGCGAGCATATCTCCAGATATTCCAAGACTACAATCAATAAAAATAGAATTCATTTACAAGTAAATTTATAATCAGATTTATATATAGAATACATTTATATAAAATTTTTGGAAAAAAGGCTAATTTTTATTTTTTTGTATTTTTATACTTTTATTATTTATTTTTTGTTGAGAAAGAGGGGCTATTATTTGAAAATCCTCAACCAAAAGTTGATAATCAACACGACGAACATCAAGACTAATAAAATGTTTTAAATAATTAATAGGTACCTCACCTTTAAGATTAACTTTGAAAGGTAAAGCTTTCTTTTGCTGATTTCTTGGCTTTTGACGGATTTTTATAACTACCTCCTTTTCTTCTGGCCTAGTAAAAATCAATTCTCCTCTTATTGAAAAGTAATCATCACCTTCCAATAAATCATCAGAATCAATCTTGAGACTTGAAGCTTCATTCAATCCATCACTCTTCACAAGATCTTTTTTCAAGGTACTTGGCTCCCAAATACCTGTGATTTGCAAATGAAGATTTTGATGATTCCTACATCTTGGATATACGACCCAGAGGTGAGGTTTTTCTAGAGGGACGTGATTACGAATCAAAGTTATGACTCTCCCAAGGAGCACTGAATCTATTTCATTACCGTTAGAATCAATTAAATCTCCACGAGTAAAGTTGTCATCATTTTGAGGCTTGTAAATACCTCTAACTAATCCAATTGCTCGGTATTGCAATGGATCAGTTACCGAGGGGATTGGATGGTTCTGCATCTATTTAATAAATGGGCCATTAGTGACCAATGTTAAATTTACCAAAATCCTACAAATACTATTGTGCTTTTATTCATTTGGGACATTTTCATATTCTGACTGATCAAATGCATTTAGAGCTTCATCTAGCGCATCTGATGGAGTTGTAGCATTATCCATTGCTCCTGCTTGGTTAAGACGGTTCATCAAATCAAATGGATCCAATGGTAAACCTTGATCAATTTGATCTTCTGAATCAAAAGTGTTGAAAATATCTCTTTTCTCATAAGTTGAATAATTTTTTAATTCCGAAATTCTTATTGTTCTTGAAGAAGAAAAAACTTGCCCTGCCATAATTAAAATTGGTGTCAAACAAGTTAAAGCCAAAAATAATTGACCATTAATAAAACGTGTAGTTTGAATCAAAACTAAACTTTCGTCTGAATTTACATGATAATAACTTAAGAAATAAAATTTTAAGTCTTGCTTGTAGCAACCTGGAATGTCAATTCTATTCGTTCAAGAATAGATCATGTCAAAGAATGGCTCGTCACTAACAAAGTTGACATTCTTTGCTTACAAGAGACCAAAACTGAAGATAAGTTTTTCCCAATTGAAATTTTTTCGAACCTTGGATATGAGGTTTCAGTATCTGGGCAAAAGTCTTATAATGGAGTAGCAATAATAAGTCGATTACCAATCAAGAATATAAAGATTGGTTTTGATGAAGTCATAAAAGACTACAAAGATTTATCTATATTAAATGAGCAAAAAAGAATTATAAGCGCTGAAATTAATGATATTAGAATTATAAATGTTTATGTTCCAAACGGATCATCTATAAATTCAGATAAGTTTATTTATAAAGAAAAATGGATAGAATGCCTTCAGGTTTATCTAAGGGAATTTAATTCAAATCATACACCTATATGTTTATTAGGAGACTTTAATATTGCCCCTGAAGATAGAGATATACATACACCAAGTAGTTATCAAGAATCAATTATGGCTTCTTCAAAAGAAAGAAAATTACTTACAGATGCTTTAGGAGAAGACCTCGAAGATGTTTTTAGAATTTTCGAGCCTGGTGCGGGGAATTGGTCTTGGTGGGATTATCGCCATTCAGCTTGGGAAAGAGACAAGGGTTGGCGAATCGATCATATTTACTTAACAGAAGATATTCTTAGTTGCACCAATAGTTGTTGGATCGATAAAGAACCAAGATCTAGAGAGAAACCAAGTGATCATGCACCTGTAGTTGTCGACATTAGCTGGCCTCCATCAGATGTTGAAAATGAATTTTTCTTTTAAAAAATTAATTTGTTTTCTATTTTCAAATCATCACAGAATTAACAAATCAAAAAATTACAATTAGCCAAAAAACATTAAATTCAAGTGGCATCATCTCCAAGGAAGTCTCTCTATCACTTGTTTTTAAGATTAAACTCATTTATAAAGATAGACTTACTAAAGATTAAAAAAAAATAACCAGATGCTGAACAGATTCAAAAATTTAGACGAATCAGTCACTTTTAGGCCATTATTACTGACTGTGTTTATGAGCTCATTCGCTGAGGTGCTGTGACAGACGCGTTGAACACAAAAAGATCTGAAGAAATTTTTGGCTCTGCCAAAAATTTAATGCCTGGTGGAGTCAGTTCACCTGTAAGAGCTTTCAAATCTGTTGAAGGGGATCCCATCGTCTTTGATCGAGTTAAGGGTCCTTACGCTTGGGATGTTGATGGAAACAGATACATCGACTATGTAGGCAGCTGGGGACCTGCGATTTGTGGCCATGCACACCCAGAGGTAATTGCCGCTCTTCAAGAAACACTTGAAAAAGGTACTAGCTTCGGCGCCCCATGTGAGCTCGAGAACAAGCTTGCTGAAATGGTCATAGAGGCCGTCCCAAGCGTTGAGATGGTCCGCTTTGTGAATAGCGGCACAGAAGCGTGTATGGCTGTTCTTCGTCTAATGAGAGCCTTTACTGGAAGGGATAAAGTTATCAAGTTCGAGGGTTGCTATCACGGGCATGCAGATATGTTTTTAGTGAAAGCAGGTTCAGGGGTAGCAACACTTGGCCTGCCAGACTCACCAGGTGTTCCAAGAAGTACAACCGCTAATACGCTTACTGCTCCTTATAACGATCTTGAAGCCGTAAAAGAGCTTTTTGCTGAGAACCCAGATGCGATTTCTGGAGTCATCCTTGAGCCTATTGTTGGAAATGCAGGATTCATTACACCTGAACCTGGATTTTTAGAAGGATTAAGAGAGGTAACGCAAGAGAACGGTGCTCTTTTAGTTTTCGATGAAGTAATGACTGGTTTTCGGATCAGCTATGGAGGGGCCCAAGAGCGTTTTGGAGTAACTCCTGATTTAACCACCATGGGCAAGGTAATTGGTGGGGGGCTTCCAGTCGGGGCTTATGGTGGTCGCAAAGAAATCATGTCAATGGTTTCGCCTTCTGGTCCTATGTATCAGGCAGGTACATTGAGCGGCAATCCTCTAGCCATGACGGCAGGTATTAAAACTCTTGAGCTCCTAAAACAAGAAGGTACTTATGAAAAATTAGAAGCTCTTACGAAAAAGCTTGTCGATGGAGTTATTACAGCTGCAAAAGAATCAAATATTGCCATTTATGGTCAAAGCATTAGCGCAATGTTTGGTTTTTATCTCTGTGAAGGACCAGTTAGAAACTTTGAAGAAGCTAAATCTGCTGACACAAATCGTTTTAGTAAATTGCATAGACTGATGCTTCATAAAGGTATTTATCTTGCTCCAAGCGCATTTGAAGCCGGTTTTACATCACTTGCTCACTCTGAAGATGATATAAGTTCTACAATAAAAGCTTTTCAAGAAAGTTTCTCTGAAATCTCATAAAAAAATCCAATTTAAATTAATAAATTGGATTTTTTTATAATCAATTTTTAAGGCTAATTAATTTTTTCCTCTAACAATTACAGGAACCTTTCCTGAACTATTTCCGGGCAATGAAGGGACAACTTGTGTCTCCCCATTCCATTTATCTAAAAACAATTTGAAAAGAACTTGATCATCAAGACTTTTATTTAATGTGTCGTATCTAAGTGCTTCTTGCTCTGCAATTTTAACTTCAGTTTGAGCTCTCAATAATTGCTGCTCAGCAATCTGTTTTTGTTCGATAGCTGCTCGATATTCATCAGCGATAGTCAAGCCTGTCAAATCAAGTGATTGAACATCAACGTAGTCAAACTTATTAAGTTCATCAGCTACTGTTTGCTCAACCAACTCAGAAATATCACTCCAGGAGCTAGCTATTGTTACCAACTCATACTTTGAAAAAACCGACTTAAGTGCTTTAAGTAATGATGGTTGAATAATCCTGTTATATATCTCTCTATCGTTATAAGAGATAGTTTTAAAGACTCTTCCCGCCTCATTTGGCTTTAGAGCATATTTAACAGTAGCCGTTGCAGAAATGACTTGCAAATCTTTAGTTAATGAATCAAACTTTTCAGGTCTAACTTGAGTTTGAACATTAAAAGGATAGGTATTTTGAACGAAAGGTACTTTGAAATTCAAACCGGGTTTACGAGATCCACCGCTTACTTTCCCTAAAGTTGTAACAACTGAAACTTGTCCAGCAGGAACAACGAAAAATGCTTGCGTAAGAAGTAAAAAGCCAGTAAATGAAAGGACAAGTAGAAGAGTTGTTGTGCCACCTGGTCCATTCGGAGTCACATTACGAAATGGAGTTGTCATAAAAAATGTTATCTAATAAGATTTTATGTTGATTTAGCAAGTATTGCGAAAATTGTTAGACAGAAAAAATAATTACCTAATATTTAATTTTAATCAAATGAGAGTTAAATTGACTAAAGAACCCTTTTTTTTACTCTAAATTGTCTCTTTAGCAATTCGTAAAACCTCCATATATAATTCTTCGTCAATTTCCCTAATATCATATTCAGTTGGCATTGCACCATGCTTATACTCATGAACAATCATCCAACATGTTCTTTCTAATTCTTTTTTTGATTTCCCAGATAAATCAATCGCCTTTTCAGAAAGTTCCTTTATTAATGAATCCATAATAAAAAATCTTGATAAATAAAATTTCTATGTATCAATTTACTATCTATAATTTTGAAATTGTAGAGCTATTTCTAAATCATCTTCCTGCTTCTTAATTAAATTAATTGCAGATTGCAAATCATCTTTATTTTTGCCTGTGATTCTTAAACTATCTCCTTGTATTGAGACAGTTACTTTTTTCATATTATCTCGAACTAACTTGCTTAATTTCTTTGAGATTTCTTGAGGCAAACCTTTCTTTAATTTAACAGCTTGCATTACCATATTTCCTCCTATGGTTTCAATTCTTTGAAAATCAAATATCTTTAGTGATAAATTCCTTTTAGTAGCCTTCTGTAATAAAATATCTTTTACAGATTGGATTGTCATCTCGCTCAGAGAAACAATAGATAATTCATTTTCTTGAATATCTATTTTGGTCTTTGAATCTTTAAGATCATATCTTTGATCAACTTCTCTTCTCAATTGATCAATAGCATTGACTAATTCCTGCTGATCAAATTCTGAAACTACATCAAAAGAATAAGAAGAAGGCATAAAAATTTGAATTTGTTGCCACCATTTTATGAACAAAAAAGCAAATTGCTTATAAATGTACTTAAAAGATATTTTGCAGACTAATAAAAATATCTATAAATAGATATTTTTTTGAATAAAAAATTAATCAAAAAACATAAGGCTCACTATTTTTCCCATATCTTCAGCACTATGACAACTACTCAATAATGTTTCACTATCATGAAAAGCAAAACAAATCAACTGATCACATCTATTAATAATTTCTTGATTACAAAGACTACTGGCCATTGGCAACGGCAAATCGTTATTGTCCTCTTTTTCTATTAAATGTAAAACATTACCAAGAAGATCCTTTACCTCTGAAGTTTGCCTATCAAGGGATTGAGGCAATAAAACAGTTAATAGAGAGGGCTTGACATCTAAAACAGCTCGAATTACAGCAGCATTTACACCTTGAGAACCTGACGTGATTATCGAATGGCCTTCCTGAGCTAAAGACCGTGCTATCAATTCGACAATATGTATTGAAACTACAGGGACATGCCTACTACCAAGAAAAGCAATTCTTCTTTTACCCTCATTTTTCAACAAGGCCAATTCCTGAGCGAGAGTATCGACTCGTCCCAATGCTGGAAGATCGAGTGATCGGCTCAAGGACATACTAATTCAGATAATTTAAAGTTAGCACTATTCATGAACTCAAGAAGAAATTCCCAAAGTTTTAAAGATTTGATCAAGATCACAATGTTCTTGAACCAAGCGAAAAGCGTAAGTGGCCTTAACTGTCTCATGAAGACGAACATGTCCAAATGCTTGCTCAATAACCTCAACTGTAGAAAGAGTATCCCTATCAACTTTGAGTAATGGAACTTCTAGTTCTTCTGATCTATTAATTAGTTGAGGCAAAGGCTCACCTGCTCCTGTCAGTATTAAACATTGAGTGGAAGCCTCTAAAGCTGCCAACTGGATATCAGTTCGATCAGCGCCTGTTACAACAGCCATATTTCGCCTTCTCCGGAAAAATTCCATTGCAGAGTTCACACTCATCGCTCCGATACTGAGTGTTTCAACCATTAATTCAAGCCTTTCAGAACAACAAATAACTCGTGCATTTAGACGTCTCACAAGTTCTTCCACAGTGACACTTCTCAATAAAGGGGATCGAGGCATCACACCAAAAACATCTAAACCTAATTTCTTAAGAGATGGAACTATTTTCTCTTTGATTTCCTTAATTTGATCAGGATTCACCGCATTCAAGACAACACCACTTAAATGATCGCCTAGTTGATTTTTAGCCTCCAATAAAGCTTCAACACTTCTACTATCTTGCCAAAAATGAGCAAGCAAAACTTTAGCGTCCAAACCTTTAGCGAGTTGACTAAGACTTAATCCGTATAAAAGTCCCTCATGCAAGCTACCTGCTGCTTCAAGAATATTTATAACATCTTTAGAAGAATCAAGATATGATTTGAACTCACCAAATTTAGTTCCAGCATCTAAAATACTATCTTGAATCCTCTTACTAGCAGTAGAGGCAGCTAAAAATTGAATAGAAGGGATTAAATCATCAACAGATAATTTCAATGTCTCGCCAACAAACCTGACATCATCATCAATCATGTCTTGAATGTCTCCTCCTTCTGAGACATTTAATTCAAGGCTCGTGGCTAATGGCTTCCCAAATCTAACCAAATGATTTGAAGCAATTAAATTTCTTGCTATTCCAAGAACTAATGCTGACTTGCCACTAAATGGTTCACACGATCCAATTAAAAAGGTCTTGCTCATTAATTAAAGACCTGACACGAATTAATAACTTTATAAGTTTAGGCTTTTTGAAAAAGTTCTCAACACCAAATCCGTATAAAATTCTAATTAAACAAAATTCTCTAGTAATTTCTAATTTTTTGAGAGCAACACATGAATCCAAACAAATGAAAAAGGACTTATCAGATAAATCAAGATTTCAAGGTTTAAAAATCGCCATAACTGGAGCGAGCGGGAGTCTTGGCAAATCTCTGATTGAAGAACTCAAAAGAAATGGGGCTTATGTAGTTGGTTTAACTCATAGTAAAAATAATAATAATAACTCTTGTGGAATCACTCCCGATGATTTTATATTTTGGTCATGTGGAGAAGAGAAGCTTCTTTCAAGTAAACTTACTGATATTGATATTTTAATACTTAATCATGGATTTAATCCAAAAGAACTTATTGACTCAAATGAAATCAATAAAGCCATAGAAATAAATGCACTTAGTCATTGGCGACTCATTCAAATATTCGAAGAATTAGCACCCAAAAATAAGAACATAAATAAATATAATTCTAAGGAAATATGGATAAACACATCTGAAGCAGAAATCCAAATAGCATTCAGTCCTGCATATGAAATAACGAAACGTCTAATAGGTGAAATAATAAGCTTAAAGAAAAGTAAACTATTAATTGAAAAAAATAATTCACTTATTATTAAAAAACTAATTCTGGGTCCTTTTAAATCAAAACTAAATCCAGCAGGAATCTTAAGTCCTGAGTTTGTAGCAAAGCAGATAATTAAAAAAGCAGAAAAAAAAGATTATTTAATCATAGTAACTCCGAATCCAATAACTTATTTATTAATGCCAATAATTGAATTCATTAGAATAATATATTCAATGCTTATAATAAAAATCTACTCAAGATAATCTATTCAACTATAGTTAATCCCCTCTATCAGTAAGTATCTCAAAACCATCTTTTGTGACTAGTACAGTATGCTCCCATTGAGCAGAGAGATTCCCATCTTTTGTAATTACTGTCCATCCATCACGAAGAGTTTTACAGAATTTTGTTCCAAGGTTAACAATAGGTTCTACTGCAATAGTCATTCCCTCTCTTAGTGTGACATTTGGTAGGTCATTCGTTCTAAAATTAAATACCGAAGGTTCCTCATGAAGATTCCGTCCGACTCCATGCCCTGTGTAATCTTCAACAATACTAAAACCATTAGCTTTTACATGATCTTCTATAGCTCCAGCTAAATCAAGAAGTTTGTTCCCTGGCCTTATTTGCTTTATGCCTAGCATTAAAGCTTCTTGAGCAACTTTACTTAATTCGATTGCTTCATCTGAAGTTTTACCAAGACAAATAGTAATACAACTATCACCGTGGTACCCATTAAAAAATGCTCCTGTATCTACTTTCAGCAAATCCCCCTCTTTGATGATTTTTTTCTTGCTTGGGATTCCGTGAACGACTTCATTATTAATACTTGAACAAATACTACCAGGGAATCCATGATATCCCTTAAAGCTTGGTTCAGCACCATGATCTCTAATTCGTTTTTCTGCATAATCATCTAGATCTAAAGTTGTCATTCCTGGTTTAACTAAATCTCTAATCTCACTCAATACAGTTGCAACGATTTTACTAGATTTACGCATAATTTCTATCTCTCTCGAAGACTTAATTTCAACTCCTCTTCTCTGTTTAATGATGGGTCCATTATTGCTAGGCATTTTAGAATTTGCAGAAGCAAGAAGATCAGAGAAAAGTTTCATTGTTTATAAAAAAAGTAAAAACCTCGAAAATTGAATGCTGTTGATAAATTTCATAATAGATAAGCTATCAAATGTAGAGGGACAGTTTTATTGAAAATATTCTTTTATTTAATAAAGTTTCCATATCAATTAAAAAGTATCAATGACTAATTTCCTCTGAAACCTCCTTAAAGAGAAATTAAACAGAAATGGAGAATTTTGGCCAAATAACGATCACAAGATTAAATACACACAAAAAATTTTTAATTTGAGAAGCAAGCGGTTACAATATAAGTTCGGTCAATTTAAAAGTAATTGGTGATGACAGTTGATTCGAAAGAGCCCTCATCTAAAGAGGTAAGCGTTGAAGATGAATCAAATTCTCCAGTGGATACTGGATTAAAAAATTCTTCTAGTGAAAAAAATTTTTCAGTTAAAAAGCTCTCTCCTGCAGAAATAATAAAGACTTTTGAAGAAGCACAACAAAACAAAGGGCTCCCAGAAATCTATGTTGGAGACACTGTTCGTGTTGGTGTTCGCATTAGTGAGGGTAATAAAGAGAGGGTTCAACCTTACGAAGGTGTTGTAATAGCAAAGAGACATGGAGGAATTAATCAAACAATCACAGTAAGGCGAATTTTCCAAGGTATAGGAGTTGAAAGAATTTTTCTGGTTCACAGTCCTCAAGTTGCATCCATTAAGGTTGAACGCCGAGGTAAAGTAAGAAGAGCGAAGCTTTTCTATCTGCGGGAGCGGGTGGGCAAAGCCACACGCGTAAAGCAGCGCTTCGACCGCTGAGGTTTCGGCCTCCTAAATCAAAAGTCATTGTTTCACAATGACTTGAGGGTATATAAAATGCGCCGTTAGTTCAGTTGGTAGAACGCAGGTCTCCAAAACCTGATGTCGGGGGTTCAAGTCCTCCACGGCGCGTTCGAAAACCCTTTCTGCAGTTACTATTTTAAAGAATGGAGTTGGATCTTCAACCTGGCGATGTCGTAAAAGTTCTTGAGTCAGCCGCACTAGGCTGGGTCAGGGCTCGAGTTATTCGTGTAAAATCAGGTGGTCGTGTCGTAGTGCAAAGCGACCAAGGCCGCGAGTTCACAGCTCGTGGAAATCAAGTTAGGCTTATAGAGCCTGCAGGTTTCCGTCCTTAAATACTTATCAACTTGTCTAGTTTTATTTCATGTCCAATAAACTCTTTTTATAGAGTTTTAGCTGATATAAACTTTTAAAAAAGTTTTTAAGTCAACAAAATTAATCCTTAGTTGACTAGAAGGCATTTTTAGGTTGATACTCTTTGGATCTCTAGGAAGGATTTCTAATAAAAGATAAAATCCTTTTTAAAGAACAAAACTGGGACCGTAGTTCAACTGGTTAGAGCACCGCCCTGTCACGGCGGAAGTTGCGGGTTCGAATCCCGTCGGTCCCGTATCTAAATCGATTAAGAGCTTTGAAAGTTAGGGTAAGATTGGCACCAAGTCCAACAGGAACGCTTCATCTAGGGACAGCAAGAACAGCTCTTTTTAACTGGCTATTTGCAAAAAAAGAAGGTGGCACGTTTCTCTTAAGAATTGAAGATACTGATCTTGAGCGCTCAAAAGATGAATATGTAAAAAATATATTCGAAGGACTTAATTGGCTTGGAATTAACTGGAATGAACCTCCAATCATTCAAAGTGAAAGAGTTAATGAACATAAACAAATTATCGAAACTCTTATCAATAAAGGATTTGCATATAGATGTTATGCATCAGAATCTGAGTTAGATGAAATGAGAGAAACTCAAAAGAAAAATGGTTTGGCTCCAAGGTATGACAATAGGCACAGAGACTTAACTCAAGAGCAAGAGTCAAATTTTATAAAGGCCGGGAGAGAACCGGTTATCCGATTCAAAATCAATGATCAAAAATTAATTTCATGGAATGACTTAATCCGAGGAAAAATGAATTGGAGCGGAAAAGATTTAGGCGGTGATATGGTCATTGCTCGAAGAGCACCAGCAGATTCAATAGGGGATCCCTTATATAACCTTGTAGTCGTAGCTGATGATTCTTCAATGAAAATCTCCCATGTAATAAGGGGAGAAGATCATCTTGCAAATACAGCAAAACAAATTCTTCTATACGAGGCTCTTGATCTAAAAATTCCTATTTTTGCTCATACACCTTTAATTCTTAATTCTGAAGGTAAAAAACTTTCAAAAAGGGATGGGGTTACCTCAATATCTGACTTCAAGGAAATGGGTTATACATCCGAAGCGATGGCTAACTACATGACTCTTCTTGGCTGGTCTGTGCCTGATGGAATTAATGAAAGATTTAAAATTTCAGAAATTTCAGAAGTTTTCAGTTTTGAAAAGGTAAATAAAGCTTCAGCAAAATTTGATTGGGACAAATTGAACTGGCTCAACTCACAAGTAATTCATGAAATGAATCCAAAAACCTTATTAGACAATTTAGAACCTTTGTTTAAAAAAAACGGATGGGAACTACCTAGTAAAGAATGGGGTATTAACCTTGTTGAGCTATTAGGACCATCAATGGTTCTTATAAATGATGGAGTTGATCAAGCAAAACCTTTTTTTGAAGAGCCAACTTTAAGTACAGATGGTAAAAAACAATTAGAAATAAAAGAAGCTAAACAAGTTTTAAATTTCATTCTAGAGAATCTAAAGAAATCGTACTCTTCACCTATTGACGATACAGAAGCCGTAAATTTAATAAATCAAGCAACAAAAATATGCGAAGTCAAAAAAGGACTTGTCATGAAAAGTCTTAGAGTTGCACTTTTTGGAACCCTAAATGGCCCTGATCTAATTAAGAGTTGGGTTTTGCTCTCAAGATTCAGTAAAGATAGTTCTCGCATCAGCAGGGTTCTCTAGATTTTCTTCTTCGTCCAATAAGCCCAACATTTTTGCTAATGGTTGGGCTGTTAAACCTTGAATACCTACTGTCATTAATATTGTCAAAAAAACTAATCCCTGAAGTTTTCCTGCTCCTAAAACGCCTGCCTGCTCTAATCTAATAGAGAATAAAGAAGCAACTGCTGCAGTAACTATTCCACGAGGCGCTAACCATCCAAGAAAGAATCGTTGTTTATTATCCAAAGGTAAGCCATAAGTTGCTATCGATACTGCTATTGGTCTAACTACAATCATGAGAAAAAGGACACAAGTTATACCTCCCCACCCCAAAGGACTTAATTCCCCCCATGAGACATCTGCTGCTAGTAAAGGGAAAAGCATAGTTATAGCTAACTGAGCTAATTCTCTAATTAATTTATCAAGTTCATTCGCCTGTGTACAAGGTCTCTGTCCTACAACAAATCCTGCTGCAACAGATGCAGGTAAGCCTGATTCTGGTAATAACCATTCACATACTCCATAAAGCAAAAAAACCACCCCAAGAGTTAATTGCAATCTGATACCAACATACGGCTCAGATCTTAAGCGCTTTAAACCTTCTGAGAGCAATAGACCTGCAATCGAACCAATGAGCACACCTCCTCCAAGCCTTGAAAGTAAACCAAGTAATAACTCTTTCCAACCATGCAAGTCTCCAACGATAAGCTCTAGCAATAAGAGGGCTAGTACTGCTCCAATAGGTTCAAGTATTAAACCTTCAGCTTCAAGAACATCACTTAAGGGTGAAGCAAGTCGGATTTGTCTAACTAATGGAGTTACAACTGTTGGGCCAGTAGCTAGAACAATTGCGCTATAAACTCCTGCTACGGACCAACCAAGGCCTGCGAACCAATGAGCGGCAAGGAAACCAGCTGCCAGTGAGATAATTAATCTAATTGAAGAAATTCTTAAAACTATTGACTTGATTGTTCCGCCAGGAAATCGAAGATTTAAACCACCATCAAATAAAACAAGGCTTACTAATAAACCTACTATTGTCTCCAACCCCTTTCCCAAATCTAAAGGTTCAACCAATCCAAGGCCTGATCTCCCAATCAATAAACCAGATAGCAATAATAAAACTACCCCAGGAAGTCCTGTTAGCACTGACAATAATCTTGCTCCAGCTCCAGAGAAGACTGTGATACCCCAGAGCAAACCCAGTCGCTCAGGAGTCATAAACAATTAGGAATGAAGACATAAAAAAGTATCCATAAAATCTATCTGAAAAAATCAATACGTTAACAAGCTAATTTTACCTACATTAACTTCTTCAATAGTAAGCCTTAAAGTCCAATTATTATTTATACATTTTCATTTAAAAAAATAACTGAAAAAAACAATTTAAAATTTATTGCTCAAATGGTTTTAAGAAAGATTCTTTAGGCATATAAAGAGGATGACGAGGATTCCCTTTTTTACTGAAGCCCAAACTTAAAACTCTTCTGGAATGATTATTTTCCTTTAACTCAAAACTTGAAAGATTCTTAATTAATTTCAGAACCACAAGATCACGTCTATACAATTGTCCCTTATCACCCCATCCTAGCCACAAATCACAATTAATATTTTTCCTCCAAAATTCTAATGCTTTTAAAGTAATTAAATCATTATTTTTGCCTACTGGATCAATACTTTTTGTTAGTTGAGAAGGAGACCTTGAAATCAATCCAAACAGATTAATTACATAAATATTTTTATAATTCCATTTCGAGCAAAAGTTAATAATCCTAATAATAGTCCTGTCGCTATTTAATGCGTTAGCTTTTGAGGGATTTACACCAATAAAAATTACCGTTTTTTTACCAGTTAACAACTCCCTCTTTAGGATCCACCTATAAGACCTACATTTACTAAATAAGCAAAATGACAATCAAGGTACCAACACTATAAATTATTATAAATTTGGATCGTTTCTTTTAAGCAGAGAAAATCAAATTTGATACTAGAAGAATAAATAATATAATAATTAAACCTGCAATTGCCATTCTTCCGTTCCATATCTCGGCTTGAGGTGTAAATCCTCTTTTCCAAGAATTCAGTTCAGTTGAGCTCGCAGGCCTGGTGGATTTATTTAATTCATTTTCTTTTTTTAAAGACATAATAAAGGAATTAACATCCTAAAAATATTGATTAGAAAGGAGGATCAAACTCGTAAAGCAAATCAGATTTTTCTAATGGCCATCGGGCTGAAACTCCTAATTCCATTGAGCTTTGATAGTTTTTGGAAGATAATCTGGACAAAGCTGCTACTCCAATCATTGCCGCATTATCAGTGCAAAATTCCATTGGTGCAAGAGAGACATTAATTGAATTCTCTGATGCTTTTTCAAGCATCATTTTTCTTAATCGCTCATTTGCAGCGACCCCTCCAACCAATACAAGGGAATTTATCCCTTGATCATGTGCACAACGAAGGCTCCTTTCAACTAAAACTTCAGCAACTATATTTTCAAAACTTGCTGCAATATCCTCTAAAGGGAATGTTCTATTTTCTGACTTAAGTTTATCTATCTGCCTAAAAACAGCTGTTTTTAAGCCACTAAATGAGAAATCATATGGATAAAAACCGCCTTCAGGTTTAGAGACCCTGCCCTTTGGGAACAAGAATCTTTTAGGATTTCCAGACTTTGCGACTTTCTGTATCGCTGGTCCTCCTGGATAAGAAAGACCCAATAATCTTGCGACTTTATCAAAAGCTTCTCCAGCCGCATCATCATGACTTCTACCAAGACGCTGAAACTTATGTTCGGCATCTACTCTAATTAATTCAGTATGACCTCCACTTACTAACAGAACTAAAAAAGGAGGGCTTGGATAATTCTCCCCCAAATAGATTGACGAGAGATGTCCTTCCAAATGATGAACACCCAGAAAAGGAATTTGATGCAAATTCGCAATAGTTCTTGCTGTAATTGATCCGACCAGAAGAGAGCCTGCCAATCCTGGAGTAACTGTCGCAGCGACTGCATCAATATCTTTTAATTGTAATTTTGATTTCAAAAAAACTTGTTCGATTAAAAATGGAAGATTCTCCAGATGTCTTCTTGAGGCTATTTCTGGCACAACACCACCCCACCTGGAATGTTCTTCAATCTGAGAAGCTATTTCATTAGCTAATAATTCAATTTTTCCTTTTTCATTAGAAACGAGAGCCGCTGCAGACTCGTCACAACTTGTTTCGAGGGATAAAATTATTGACATTAATGACTAGTTATCAACTAAGTTTAATATTGAAATCCTATTAAAACAGGACAACAGGAAGAAATCAGAACTCATGAGTCGTCTTTTATCAATTCTGCTTTCAGCATTCCTCTTTTTAGGAATAGCTCCAATAGCAAACGCAAGACCTGGTCCAGCTTTAAATGCTGATAGAGCACCTACAGATTTTACAGCTTCTGCCTTAGTTACTTGCTCTGAGAATGCCCGCTTTCAAGAAAGAGCAAGTACAGCTTCTACAGATCAAGCAAAAAAAAGATTTGAAAGATATGGCAAAGCATTGTGTGGAGATGATGGACTACCTCATTTGATCATTGGTCCCCCAATAGAACCCTGGGGTGCATGGTTTAACAGAGGTCATGAAGGAGACTTACTTATACCTGGAGTAATGTTTATATACATTGCAGGAATTATTGGTTGGTCAGGAAGGGAGTATGTAAGAGCTGTTAGAGGTAAAAAGAATGCAGCAGAGTATGAAATCATTATCGATACTGATCTAGCCTGGCAATGTTTAAAAAGAGGAGCTGCATGGCCTCTTCAAGCTAATAGAGAAGGAAAAAATGGAGAGCTTAGGGAAAAAGATAATAATGTTTCTCTTAATGGTCCAAGAGGCTAAAAAATTATTTAAATACTAAAAAAACACTTTTTTTCAATCATGTTTCAATTATTTCGTACTAAATGGTTTAGATCTGCTCCAGTAGTAGCAACAATTTGGATCTTTCTAACTGCAAGCATTATTGTTGAATTCAATAGGTTTGTACCGGACTTGCTTTTCCACCCAATGTCTTTTTAAAAAGATAAGTTATTAATTAGATCTAAGATTTTAATCCCATTAAGCCTTCAATTTCAATGAAGGCTTTTTCTATATCTTCATTTATTACTACAGCATCAAACTCTTTTTTTGCAATAAGTTCTTTATTTGCTATTGCCAGACGATCTCTAATAGCTTTTTCCGTTTCAGTGCCTCTTCCTCTAATACGTTTTTCAAGCTCAGACAAATTTGGTGGTGCTAGAAATATTTGCAATGCTTCAGGAAAAGACTTACGAATTTGTCTAGCACCCTCTAATTCAATTTCTAGAAGAACATTAGTTCCTTGTTCTATTTTCTCTTTAACTATTTTTTTTGGAGTTCCATAAAAATTATTAGAAAAAGAAGCCCACTCAAGGAAACCTTCTTTATCTATTATCTCTTGGAAATTTTTCTTTTCTAAGAAAAAATAATGCTTTCCCTCAATTTCTCCAGATCTTGGTTGGCGAGTGGTAGCAGAAATGGAAAGCCATACATCACTATGTCTATCAAGGATTTTCCTAACAATTGTTCCTTTACCTACGCCGCTTGGGCCAGTAAGAACAGTAAGATTTCCTGAAGATGACATAACTAAATCCTATTTAATTTACCTACCAAAGGTTAATTACATTATTTATAAAGTTATAAGGATGATATATGAACAAAGTTCCAATTCAAATCATGGACTTAACAACCCTTAAAGCGGTTGTATTTGAACTTAGCCAAGATATTGTTCCAAGTCGATTTGAAAATGCTCAGCAAATTGATTCACATACTCTTCAATTAGCATTTAGAACCCTAGAAAATCTTACCTGGATAGAAATTAGCTGGCTAGCCGAGTCGCCACGGATTGTACAAATACCACCTCCAAATAGATATGGTGAAAAAAGTACATTAGCAAAGCAAATTAAACATTTATTGGCGAATCTAGCCTTGGTAGATATAGAACAAACTGGCTTTGAGAGAATAGTAAGATTTAAATTATCTAGCAGACCGGGTAAAGAAATAGAAAAAGAACTGATAGTCGAATTAATGGGTAGACACAGTAATATTTTGCTTTTAGACAATACAAGTAAGGTAATTACTCTTGGTAAACAAATAAAAGATTCTCAATCTCGATTAAGACCAATAGGTACTGGAGATATATATACCTCTCCTCCACCCCTTAAAGGCTTAGTTCCTAAATCATCTGAATCATTCAATTCATGGAAAAATAATATATGCTTGGTTCCATCAACTTTTAAAAATAGTCTTAAAAATACTTACCAAGGGATAAGTCCAGCCCTAGCGTTACAAATTGCTAGTAATAATTACAATGAAGCATTTAATATAATAAATCAACCGGTAACAAATATCAATTTAAAAACATGGGAATCTCTATATCAAAGATGGAAAGATTGGCTATTAGATATCGAGAATAATAATTACACTATTCATTTTGAAGGTTCAACAGATTTTGTTGTATGGGGGGGAAAACAAACAAAAGTTAAAAACAGAAAAATAGGGCTTAGCCTAAGCATCTATTATTCAAAAAAGATTGAAGAAAGGGAAATAAGTTCTATTAAAGAAAAATTAAGGCAAGATCTAAAAACCTCAAAAAAAAATGAAACAAGAAAGCTAGAAACACAAGAATTACTAATTCAAAATGTTCCTGAATATATAACTATGCAAAGCAGGGCAAATAAGCTTCTTACTTTAGAATCTCCCTCAAAAAAACAAATTATTGAGGCTCAGAATCTTTTTAAAGAAGCAAAAAGAAAGAAAAGGTCTAAGGAGTCAATTTTAAATAGAATTGAATTTCACAAGAAAAAAATATCTAATATAGAATATTGTGAATTATTCCTTGATTCCTTAAAATATGAAGAAGTTAATGATGATAGATTAGCTTCAATTATTGAACTTAAAGAAGAAGTAGAAGAATTTATCTGCCTAAAAAAAGTTAATCCTAAGTTCAAATCAAAAAAGAAAAAGGAACAAACATCAAAAATAAAAGAGATTCAAAGTCCTAACGGCCTAAAAATCCAAATAGGAAGTAACAACAGACAGAATGAATTGATTAGTTTAAAACAAGGAACAAAAGGAGATCTTTGGTTTCATGCTCAAGAAATACCAGGAAGTCATATCGTACTCAAATCATCCAATAGATTTGTGGAAGAAAAAGACATTCAATTAGCTGCTGATTTAGCTTCTTTTTTTTGCCGTGCAAAAGGGAGCAATCTTGTACCAGTAATTATGGCTCCTATTGAGAATCTTCAAAGGAT
Source organism: Prochlorococcus sp. AG-402-B19 (assembly GCA_003279615.1). Classification (GTDB taxonomy): domain Bacteria; phylum Cyanobacteriota; class Cyanobacteriia; order PCC-6307; family Cyanobiaceae; genus Prochlorococcus_B. The sequence goes on along the minus strand of QCHM01000013.1, from coordinate 13,125 downwards.
TTCAGGTGCATTACCTGGCACTGTTAGGCATAGGGGTGGGAAGCTCCTTTGGGGAAAAGCTGAAAGAGCACAGAAATATTTTCACCAGAAGTGAACTTCAATGCCTTACTATCAGCTTCATTAGAACAGATAAAAATGCTTGACTTTTTGCTAGGCACTCATGAGTTTCTAGGTAATCACACTTTCCCAGAATTCTTAATTGGATATGCATTTGGAGCAGCATTAATTATTGGCGCACCCACAGTTTTTCTTTTATTGGCCTTTACAAGTGCTTTAATGAAAACCAACGGAAAAATGGGAGGCTACAAAGAATATGCAAGTTATGGTGAATCTTCACTAAATGATTGCCCTCCTTTTATTTTGCCTGACCCAACAAAAAACAAATAGATCTTTTTCTAGCAAAACCAATAATCTATCCATATTTAATCATCTTTAACTAGATGGAATAAATATATTCGATACTTATAGACTCGATTTTCTACTAAAATAATTCTATTGATCTAAATCAACCTGAATAGCTCCAACAAAAAAAAAGGAAATAATATTAAAGCTCCTCCTCCAATCAGGATCAAGGGAAAAGCTACATCTATTGAAGCATCTCAAGCCTTAGAGATGCCCTTGGTTGATCATCTTGAAGAGCTTCGTCAAAGGGTCTTGAAGAGTCTTATTGCGATTCTTCTCTCATCAGGTTTTTGCCTATTATTTGTTAGAAAGCTTGTACAAGCATTAGAGATACCAGCAGGAAAAATACAATTTTTACAAGTGGCTCCAGGTGAATTTTTATTTACTTCAATAAAAGTGGCAGGTTATGGGGGACTTACTATTTCTCTCCCATTTATACTTTACCAATTTTTAAAGTTCATCCTTCCAGGTCTAACTAAAAAAGAGAAACTCTTGATAGCCCCATCAGTTGCAGGGTCGGCAATTCTCTTTTTCTTAGGAATTTTCTTTGCATGGAAGGCTTTGATACCTGCTGCCTTAGGTTTTTTGATAAGTTATGGCGCTGATGTGGTCGAACCACTTTGGTCAATAGAAAAGTATTTAGATTTCGTACTTCTTCTTATGCTTTCTACTGGTTTGGCTTTTCAATTACCAATACTTCAATTAATTCTTGGTTTTTTGGAACTTATTTCATGGAAGCAGATGTTATCTGCATGGAGATTTGTCGTAATGTGCTCAGCAATTGCCGGGGCTGTTTTAACTCCATCTACTGATCCAATAACTATGCTTCTTCTCTCAACATCCATAACTTTATTATTTCTTTTTGGAGTCGGATTAGTTGCTTTAACAACAAATTTCAAAGAACAAATTCTGACATCCTTTGATCCCTAGGCAAGGGTAAGGTTATGGCCCTGCCAAGTCTTGGCTTCGCCTGTACATTTTTTAACCAGTTTCTTACAAAATCCGATTGACCTGCCCGATTAATAATTTCTAAGGTTCGATTCAAATTTTCTCTATAGGCCTCCTCATCCAATGGGAAAGATTGTTGTTCCAGGAATCCCCACATGATTTGTAAATATATTCGGTCTCTTTTGATTAACAATTTCAAATGATATGTTACACCCCATCGTCTTCTTAAGCACTCCACTACCTCGTCTACTTCCAATGGAATTGAAGAAGAAAAACTACCAGAACTTAACTCATTAGATTTCAAACTCATGTCAAAAGCCAGTCTTGGCAGAGATTAATAATCTTTTCGTGTCCATTCTGGTCTAGTATCAGTATTCAGGTGAACATCTGTAATGACACAAATGAATGCTGCAGATGTGCCCTCAATGGGCAGAAGGCAGTTCATGAACTTACTAACCTTTGGCACTGTTACAGGAGTTGCCTTAGGTGCGTTATATCCAGTAGCTCAATACTTCACACCTTATAGAGCTGGTGGAGGTGGAGGTGGAACAAATGCTAAAGACGAGCTAGGCAATCCAGTAAAGGCAAGTGCTTGGCTATCTACTCATCCTGTTGGTGATAGAAGCTTAGTGCAAGGGCTTAAAGGAGACCCTACTTATTTAATAGTTGAAGGGGAGGACGCAATCACTAGTTATGGGATTAATGCTATTTGTACTCACCTTGGTTGTGTTGTTCCATGGAATAGCGGAGCTAACAAGTACATGTGTCCATGTCATGGAAGTCAATATGACTCAACAGGAAAAGTGGTAAGAGGCCCTGCACCCTTATCACTTGCAATTGCTCATGTATCAGTAGAAGACGATCAGGTACTAGTTAGTCAGTGGACAGAAACTGATTTCAGGACTGGCAATGATCCTTGGTGGGGATGATTAATAAATGAATAAAAAAAACTCCCACACCCAAAAAAAAATCATGAGTCGATCATTAAAATTTTTCCTTTGCTCACTTTTTCTTGTCTTTTCAATATTTCTAATTCCTCAACCAAGTTGGGCCTATCCATTTTGGGCTCAACAAAAATTCGAAAACCCTAGAGAGGCCACTGGGAAAATTGTTTGTGCTAACTGCCACGTAGCAAGCATGCCAACAAGAGCCGAAGTCCCTCAGGCAGTGGCAGCTGACAGTGTTTTCAAAACAGTCGTAGAAATACCTTATAAAAAAGATCTACAAGAAATTGGTGCAGATGGGAGCAAAGTTCCCCTACAAGTTGGGGCGGTTGTAATGCTTCCTGATGGTTTTAAACTTGCTCCTCAAGACAGATGGACTGATGAAATCAAAGAAGAGACACAAGGCGTTTATTTCACTCAATACAGCGAGGATCAAGAAAATATTATTTTAGTAGGACCATTACCAGGTGATCAAAATAGAGAGATTGTCTTCCCTGTCCTCTCTCCTGATCCAACGAAAGACAAAAATATTAACTTTGGAAAGTATTCAATTCACGTAGGAGGGAATAGAGGAAGAGGTCAAGTTTACCCAACTGGTGAAAAGAGCAATAATAATTTGTTTACAGCAACAAATTCTGGAACAATAACCTCAATAGAAACAAACGAAGATGGATCACAAATTATCAATCTCAATAATGAAGCAGGAGAAAATTTTACTGAAAATATTCCTGCAGGTGCTGCATTACTAGTAAAAGAAGGGGACGCTATTCAATCAGGTGCAAAGCTAACTGAAGACCCTAATGTTGGAGGTTTTGGTCAACTTGACAAAGAAATTGTTTTACAAAGTAAGGCAAGAGTCATTGGAATGATTGTTTTCTTTATAGGAGTTGGTTTATCTCAAATAATGCTTGTACTTAAGAAGAAGCAAGTAGAGAAAGTGCAAGCTGCTGAAGGAATATAAATTCAAATAATTGATGGAAATTATATTTATTGCGCTTAGATCACCTGGGCCTGAGTTGATTCAACTGGGCCCTTTTTCATTAAGATGGTATGGAATATTAATAGCTCTTTCAGTTTTAGTAGGACTTAATTTATCTAGTCAATTAGCACTCAAAAAAGACTTAAAACAAAACCTCATTAATGATTTACTCCCTATTTTGGTTTTGGCATCAATAATCGGTGCAAGACTTTATTATGTAGCGTTTGAATGGAAAAACTATACTGGTAAGAATTTCTGGAGTTCAATCAACATATTGAACTTAAATATTCCCATACCTACTGCCATAGAAATATGGAGAGGAGGAATAGCAATTCATGGGGCTCTAATAATGGGAACATTATCCTTAATATTTTTTTGCCGTTGGCGCAGAGAATCTTTTTGGGATGTTACTGATGTTTTAGTTCCTTCAGTTGCATTAGGACAGGCTATTGGTAGATGGGGAAATTTTTTTAACAACGAAGCTTTTGGACTTCCCACAAATTTACCTTGGAAATTATTTATACCTTATGAATTTAGGCCAGGAATATTTTACTTACAGGATTATTTTCACCCTACCTTTCTTTATGAATCAATATGGAACCTTTTTGTTTTTGGTATACTTATTTTCCTTTTTAAAAAATCAACTAAGAATAAACTAATCATGCCCTCTGGAGCATTAAGCTGCATTTATTTAATAACCTATAGCTTAGGCAGAGTATGGATAGAAGCTTTAAGAATAGACCCTCTCTGCTTAGGTGGAATAGCTCCCTTTTGTGAGGGAGGGATTAGAATAGCTCAATTAATTAGCTTATTTTTTATTAGTGCAGGTTTATTAGGCATATGGAGAATTTATATTTCCAAAAAAACTCTTCCCAACCCTTCATTAAGTAATAGGAGAAATAAATGAGTCCAATTTCAATTGTAGGAGCGGGTCCAGGCGCATTAGACTTATTAACAATAAGAGCTCAGGAAAGATTAAAAACAGCCGATGTTTTAGTTTGGACAGACTCTCTAATTCCTATACAGATAACAAATCTTGTTAAAGATGATTGTGAAAAAATAAAGACAAGTTCATTAACTCTAGAAGAGATAATTCATATCCTAATTAAAAAGCATACTGAAGGTAAAAAAGTTGTTCGACTTCATGATGGTGATCCTTGCTTATATGGAGCGATATCAGAACAAATATGTAAATTAAATGATAAAGGAATAGAAGTGGAGATTATTCCTGGAGTAAGTGCATATCAAGCTACTGCAGCAACTTTAGGATTCGAACTAACAATCCCAAACTTAACCCAAACAATAATACTTAGTAGAGCAGATGGCAGGACAGGTAAACCAAAAACAGAAAGTCTTAAAAAGCTAGCTGAAATTCAATCTTCTTTATGTCTTTACTTAAGTGCTAGACATATAGAAGAAGTTCAATCCATACTTATTAATTATTATCCTGCAAATACACCTGTAGCGATTGCTCATAGAATTACCTGGACAGATGAGTGGTTAAAAGTTGTACCTTTAAGTGAAATGGCTAAAACCTCTAAAGAAAGGAAATTAATCAGAACAACGCTATATATAATTAGCCCAACATTAAAAATAGGTAGTAACAGATCAAATCTTTATAATCCCACGTATTCGCATTTATTTAGACCTAACTAAAGTGCATTAATTAATGAACATCTTGTTAAAAAAATCAAAGATAAAGATAAATGATCTTTTAGAGATAAAGGACTTTACAAACCCTTTAGAATAAAATCAAATAATCAGCAGGTTTTTACTTGAAAAAAGGTGAGGTCCCAAAAAGCGATAATTCCTATTTCGCACATGATAAATCTCCTTTAAAAAAGGTTGGAGAATTTCTAAGAGAAGCTCGTCAAGGCAGAAATCTCTCAATCGAGGATTTATCCTCATCAATAAGAATTGGGAAAGAACAATTAATTGCTCTTGAGGAAGGAAATGAAAGCTCCCTTCCTGAAAAAGTTTTCATCAAGGCAATGGTAAGAAGAATAGCCGAGAAGTTGAACTTAGATACAAGTTTTATTTTTGAAGAACTTAATGAAGGCAAAAAAAATGAGCCTAAATACAACCCTGTAATTAATAAGGAAAGTCCTAGAAAAAAGGAATACTTGAATCAATTTAGAATGGTAATTATATCTGGTTTCCTAGGATTACTTTCTTCCATTTTTGTCTTAAAATATATCGAAAACAATCAAAATGATTCATTCAATCGCCAAGAAAGCGATGTACTGTTATTAGATAAAAATTAAACTATATATTTAAATAATATTTATATCAACATCTTTAATTTTTTTCACTAATTGAATCTCTTTACTTAAGCTCCATTTCTCAAGATCTAAATTTCGCCCTAAATCATTAGGGATCAACTCAGTATAAACTTTTTTATTACTAGCTTCAATAACTATTTTTGATATCAAAGGTTCAGGTCTTCTATCTAGAGAGCATGAAAGTCTAAGAAGTAAAGACATATCAGTTACTAAGATTTTTTGACTTTCATCACTCAATAATTGCCAAGATTCATGTCTTTTTTTTGGAAAACTTTTCCTATGATATCTAGCAATAGCAGCAACCATTAAATGCTCAGCTTGAGAGTAACCTAATAACTCTCCATGCCTAATTAAATACCATGAATGCTTATGATAGGAACTAATATTAATATGCTTTCCACAGGCATGAAGCTTAGCTGCTGCCCATAAAAGTTCTCTACCTTCACCATTATCATTGTGCAAAATTCCTTTAGTCTGATCGTAAAAAGTAAGCGCAAATTCTGATACTTTTTTTGATCGTTTTGAATTAACACCAAATCTTCGAGATTGATGGAGAACAGTTCTCTCCCTTATTGACCCTTGAAAACTCAATTTGTCTTTTAAATAATTATTTCTACACATCCAATCCACTACTAGTCCTTCCCGCAGAGCCCTTTCACTTAAAACAATCTCATTAGCATTAACCATGGTCATTATGGTTTGCAAAATCAAAGCTCCTGGAACAATGATCTCAGACCTTCTTTCACTTAGAGAAGACAATTGACTCCTTTCAGAAGGTGTCATTTTTATTAACTGATTAACAATATTATCTAAATTATTTTTGGTGATTTTATACCCTTGTAATTTTGATTGAATATGATTTTCCTTATTCGATATTAATGCGCCAATAGCCAAAGCAGTTCCACTTGTTGCGACCAAAACTGGTTCTTCACCTACTTCTATCCTCTTTGTTACTTTATCAATTGCAGACTCCATAGAGCCTCTAATAAATGATCTTAAAAATAATTCATTCTGAGGGGAAATTGGATCTTTTTTAATAAATTCTCGTTGCAATCTTACTGCTCCAATTTTTGTACTTGTTAGTGCTCTTGCTTCCGACCTATCAGCGAGTATTAGTTCTGTTGAACCACCACCAATATCAAGAACAAGATGAGGTTTATTGCCAAATTGCATCTCTGAAAGCACACCTAGATAAATCAATCTGGCTTCTTCTGCTCCACTTATCAATTCAACATCTAAGCCTATCTTCTTTTTAATTTCCGATATAAAGATTCGTCCATTTGGTGCTTCTCTAACTGCACTTGTTGCTGCGATAATAAGACTCTCAACTTTATAACTTTCTGATAAGTCCTTAAACCTCTTTAATGTTGAAAAGGCTCTATTCATAGCCAGGGAGGTAAGTTCTCCAGTACCAGGATCTCTTTCTCCTAATCGTGTTGTTGACTTTTCCGCTAGTTCAATACTAAAAGTATTCAAATTTGGTTCAAGCTTTGCAATCAACAAATGAGTTGAGTTGGTACCAATATCAATTGTTGCGATACGACATAATTGACTATCTTGATTTTCTCCAAGATCAAATTCATGAGACTTCCGTTGGAAGGAATTATTTATTGTGTCACCTAACATATATAAATAGGTTTACCCTCAATACTCTGACACCCTCAGCACCCCATTGAGAAGACCTTATAAATGATTATCAACTTGAATTTTTATGAATAATCTTTTCAGACAAAAAATGGGATATTGTTTTCAACTTCTTAGATGGAACAAACCTAGCGGAAGGCTAATACTTCTTATTCCTGCTGGATGGTCTCTTTGGTTAACTCCTTCAGCCCCACCCTCTTTTTTTATATTAGTTTTGATATTTCTTGGTGGATTTTTTGTAAGCGGTGCAGGATGTATTGCTAATGATATTTGGGACCGAAGATTTGACAAGAAGGTAACAAGAACAAAAGAAAGACCATTAGCTAATGGCAGCATATCCCTTAAGACTGCATGGATACTTCTAATCTTAATGTTATTTCTTAGTCTTTTTATAGTTCTTTCAATCCCAACAGATAGTAGAGTTTTATGCCTTCAACTTGCATCACTATCATTACCTTTTATCCTTTTGTATCCATCAGCAAAAAGATGGTTTAAATATCCCCAAATAATTCTTTCTATTTGCTGGGGGTTTTCAGTCCTAATCCCCTGGGCAGCGAGTGAATCCTCTTTAACAGGAGGTACAACCTTAATATGTTGTTGGCTTGCAACAATATTTTGGACTTTCGGCTTTGATACTGTTTATGCAATGGCAGATGAAATTGATGACAAAGCAATTGGTCTAAACAGTAGTGCGATTAGTCTCGGGGAGATGTCAATAAAAACTATTTCTCTTTGCTACTTTCTAGCCAGTTGTTTATTAGCTACTGCCGCTCTATCAGCAAATTTAGGGTTAATCTATTGGCCTTTTTGGTTGGTATCGACTTTAGGAATGCAAAGAGAAGTTTTCTTACTACATTCAAGCTCAAAAGGTATTAAGACTTCAGGTTCGCATTTTAAAAATCAAGTTCGAATTGGCAGTTTTTTACTTTTAGGAATGATCTTAAGCAAGATTATTTAATCAATGCAAAAAGCAAGATTCTGAAATGACTGAGCCACTAAAAAAAGGTGACCTTGTCCATATAGTTGCCGCAAGTTCACCAATTAATAATGCAGAAGATCTTCACTCTGGGATCAAAGTCCTTAAGGAGTGGGGATTGAAATGCAACCATATTGAAGCCGTCGGCAGGTCATGGGGTTATTTAGCAGGTAAAGATGAGGTTAGATATAACGAATTACACCCAAATAATTATTACCCTCTCATAGCTTTTGCTAGAGGTGGGTGGGGATCAGCAAGATTATTAGAAAGAAAGCAACCATGGAAAGAAGGTTGGATGATTGGCTTCTCTGATTTGACTTCTATACTTCTTTCAAGGCTCGCAGATGGATTTCACGGAGGGATTCATGGCCCACTTATCACAACATTAGGAGCCGAACCAGACTGGAGTAAAGACAGGCTTAAATCAATTTTGCTTGGGAACTATGTACCCGATATTTATGGAGATCCATGGGGAGGTGGAATTTCAAAGGGACATCTAATAGTTGGCAACCTCACTGTCTTGACTCACTTAATTGGTACTAAACATCTACCAGATTTCAAGGAATCAATACTAATCATCGAAGACATTGGAGAAGCTCCCTACAGAATTGACAGGATGCTAACTCACTTAAGATTGGCTGGAATTCTACAACAATTATCTGGCTTAGGTTTTGGCTCATTTACCAGTTGTAATGACGATGATGTAGACATCGAAAAAACAAAGTCATTTGACCTTATTGATATTTTCAGAGATCGAACTCAAGACCTTAAAATCCCAATTGTTTCGAATTTACCAATTGGACACTGCCATGGTAATGCATCACTACCTCTAGGTAGTCAGGCTATCTTGAATGGCGACAAAGGGAGTCTTAGTCTTTCGTAGTAGACAATAAAGACTCCGCAATTACAAGATCAAATGGGGTCGTAACTTTAATATTTGAAGGCCCTGCATCATATATTTTCACTGGCAATCCCAAGCGCTCAAACAAAGATGCATCATCGGTTACATTCCAATCGTTTGCGATTGCTTCACTGTGCGCATGCTTCAGTTTATCCACTGGAAAGCCCTGAGGTGTTTGAGCAGACCAAAGGTCTGAGCGTGGAGGGCTATCAATGATTTCTCTATTTTTACCAACCTTTTTGATGGTATCCGTAACTTGGGATGCTGCTATAACTGCCTGACCACTAGAAACAATCTTTGCAATCTCATCAAAAACAAATGGTTTTACCAAGCATCTTGCACCGTCATGAATGAGAACAGATTCGGCATCATCTGGAAGGCCGGACAATCCTCGCTGAACAGATTGCTGTCTTGTTGATCCCCCATCTATCCATTTAACTGACATCACTGAATCATTAATTATTGAACAAATAGAACTTTTATCTTTAGGTTGTCCAATAATTCCAATCCAATTGATTGATTTAGAGGCGAAAGCTGCTTTCAAAGTCCACTCTAAAATGGTCCTACCTGCTATCTTCAACAAAAGTTTATTTCGATCGGCACCCATTCGACTTCCACTTCCTGCAGCAGCAATTAATAAATGCACAACTAAACCCTCCTCATTAATGCTTCTTTTAATATATTCAAACAGTAGAAATCACTATTTCTCATGTCTAAGCTTAAAGTCTTTTCAAAAATCAATTGACTCAATAGTAAGTTAATCAAATCAAAGAATCGATTCTAACGATTTAAAAATCAAAAAATTATGACATTAAAAAAATTACTTGAAGGACAAACTGCACTTGTAACTGGAGCAAGCAGAGGGATTGGTAAAGCAATTGCAATATCTTTAGCGAAGGAAGGTGCGGAAGTAATCATCAATTATTCTTCATCACTAGAGAATGCAAATAAAGTCGTTTCTGAAATAAACTCTTTTGGAGGGAAGGCGTATCCTTTGCAAGCCGATATTTCTAATGAAACTTCAGTAAATGAATTAATAAAAACAGTATTAGACAAAAATAATCAAATTGATATTCTTGTTAATAATGCAGGGATAACAAAAGACGGACTTCTTATGAGAATGAAAACTGACGATTGGCAGAAAGTATTAGACCTGAATTTGAGTGGTGTTTTTTATTGCACAAGAGCAGTTTCTAGACAAATGTTGAAACAAAAAAAAGGAAGAATCATCAACATAACTTCTGTTGTTGGATTAATGGGCAACCCAGGGCAAGCAAATTATTCTGCCGCCAAAGCTGGCGTAGTTGGGCTGACTCAAAGTGCTGCCAAAGAATTTGCAAGCAGAGGGATAACTGTAAATGCAGTCGCTCCAGGTTTTATTGCTACTGACATGACAAAGGATCTGAATAGCGAGGCAATACTCTCCGCTATCCCGCTTGGACGATTTGGAAACCCAGAAGATGTTGCAGGTGCAGTAAGGTTTTTAGCAGCAGACCCCTCTGCTGCATATATAACTGGTCAAACAATTCAAGTTGATGGTGGGATGGTAATGAGTTAACCATCGTACTCTCTAACTCTAAAGAAGCCAATTACGACAAGGGTTTTGAAGAAAAGAGACCTAATCTTGCCCGCAATTCTTAAAACTCAATTTCCAATTAGGAGGGTCGTAAGTTATCTGGGGGTTTCCAATGCAAAGCAAACTGAAGAGACAAATACTAAAATGAAAAGCTTAGAAAATTGAATTCTATTTAAAGCAATAACATCGTATTTAGATCAGCCTCTTATACTCGCCTGGCTGCTCTGAATAATGAACTAATGAAACCATAAAGAGTAGAGAAAAACTTTGCATGCTATGAAATTGTTTATGTTGAAGATTATTTTTGTACTGACAACGGTCTTATTAATTAGAGCTTTCCCAAAGCATAAGCCTATTTTTTCCGGACCATACCAAGCACTAAAATGTGGATCAAACCGTAATACCTCTGCCCAAGAGGTATTTATTTTCGATAATAAGAAAGGATACCTTTATTATTTTGACCGTACCAAAGAAAAATTTAAGCCACTAAGTCAAAGAGTGAATAAAGGCATTTATTGGAATTCTATGGAAGAGATTGCTTCTAGATTAGAATTAAACAAATTAATTGGGAATAAATTGGTAATTACATATATTGATTACTTAAATCAAAAAGATTCTCAAAAAAGGATTATCGAAAAAAGTATCAATCTGAGATGGCTCGTGATGCATACTTTTTATAAAAAAAATTCAAAATCTACATTCAGCCGAAAAGACAATTGTATTTGGGTTGACCCCCAAAAAGTCAGCACTTCTTATTGATTAATAGGCAAGAGAAAGAAACGACGATTTCAAATCAATGTTCTATAGGTTCTTATCTCAATAAATCATTTTCCATCTAAGGTTTAGGTTAATATAAAACCTACAGAAAGCAGCAATATTTAAAACTCAATTAAGCTAACATAAACAGTAGTAGATTTTTTGCTAATCATCTGGGATAATTGTTGATAATGAAGAATCATTATTTATTTATCTCATTTTTGATACTCTTTGGAGTTATCAGCATCAAAGGGGACCGACCTGTTCAATCTGCTGCCACAATAATAAAGTGTAAAGGACAAATACCAAATAAAACTGCTTGTTTAATAAAAGCAAAATCGATTAAAACTAATATTTACAGAGTAGATCTTTGCAAGAAAAATCCATTTCCTAATTACCGAAGTTCAGCAGATTATGCTGGTGCTGGCTGTATCACCTTGTTTAATGATAATGGTAAACTTTATAGAGGTAATTTTAAAAAAGGAACTAAATATAAACTTCCAGAAGAAGGTAGAGGTATCATAAGATCTGGTTCATATAATTATTTAACAATAGTTTTTGAAAATAGTTTTAAAAGTTCGGGGAAATATATCAGTGGTAATACAACTTGGACGACAGGCGGATTTAACAAGAAATATAATCAAAGAATACTAAACATAAATAAAGGTCAACCAATTGAATATACATCAAGGTTATCGAATTGGAGAGGTAAAGACAACAAAGACAATGACTATTGTGATAATAATGGAGGAACATACTCAAGATGTGAAATAAAATATAATGGTTATCAATTAACTAGTATTGGACTAGGAAGTAATTTCATTGAAAGTTATGGTCCAAACTTACCTTATATGTTTTACATGAATGCTTTATTATCACCAATAAATCTAAAGGAAGCTATGAATATAGATTTCTTTCTTGTAGATAATAATAGTTTAGAAGTTTATGGAGATGGACAAACAGTGCAATCCATATCAATTGCGCCTTTAATATTCAAAATAACTTTTAATGAAAAGAAAGATGAGTTGTCATGAATCTAAATTTAGGCAACAACAATAGAAATTCAAAATCAGATCTCCTAATTAAGTATAGTACAAACATCATAGGTATAATGAAAAGATATTTTCCTAATAAGCTCCAGGGAAATTTATTCATTAACAATCATGATGAGGGTTTTACATTTTTAGAAATCATCTTAATAGCCATGGTGATTGGAACTATCTCTTCAATAGCAGTTCCTCAATTCGAGCCTCTTGTTAATAAGTTTAGACAAAAAGAAGCAACTGGAATTGTTAATTCAATGATTAAATCCGCACAAAGTAATTATGCTTTATTTGCGCGACTCCCAGAAGATATGGGAGAAGTATCAAAGTATGCAACATTTAAGAAATGCGATGTAAATAATGCTGACTTAAAAGGAGCTTCGGTTTGCAAAAATACACGCCCCGTACCGGTGGGGAAAGAGATTCTTTTCTATTCCCCAACAGGTCGTTATAAAGTGGAAATGAGAAAAATAAATACAAATGATGGAAGGCAAATATATCAAGTAAAGGCCAATCCAAATGGAGAGAACTATATAAACAAAGGAAGTGCTGTAGTTGGTTGCTATAACCCCACTGGTGGGATTACTTATATCAAAGAATATTCAGCAAAGAAAGCAGGAAAAGGAGTGAAGCCTTTCATTAATTGCGAGACTCCACCCCCTTCTGGTGGTGGA
>QCHM01000012.1 GCA_003279615.1 Prochlorococcus sp. AG-402-B19 | reverse complement strand
TCGATCTAATTGATCTTTCATTTGTGAAATATTTTTATCAGTCCAGGTAGATGGACTTGTGTCTCTCTCTATTGCTGCATTTTCAGCCGGTAAACCGAAGGCATCCCATCCCATTGGATGCAGAACGTTATAACCTTGCATCCTTTTATATCTAGCCAGTACATCTGTAATGACATAATTCCTCACGTGCCCCATATGTAAAGAACCGGATGGGTATGGGAACATTGATAAGGCGTAAAAAGTATTGTCTTTGTTTACATCAGTATTTGTTCTATAGAGCCCTTGATTAGCCCACTCTTTTTGCCAATAAATTTCTATATCACGAGGATCGTAACGCTGGTCAATAATCTCTGAAGTAGTATTATTCAAGGAAGTTCTCCTTCAGTAGTTGATTTGCCAATCAAATAATGTTCTCATAAATTGATGCCCAATATGCGAATAGTTCTGAAATTACTACCAGGAATGCTTTATTTTCTAAGAACATAGTTAAACAAACTTTAAATCATGAAATATAATTTCTCAAAATATCAAGGACTTGGTAACGATTTTATCATCTATGATGCTCGTGATAATAACTTAGAGAATTTATTTACTAAAAATAAAGATAACTTAATTGAACATCTATGTAATAGAAAGTTTGGCATCGGAGCTGATGGAATTATTCTTATATTAGAGTCCAAAAATAAATGTTTTGTCAAAATGAGGATATTTAATTCTGATGGTTCTGAACCAGAAATGTGTGGCAACGGGATAAGATGCTTGATTGCTTTTTTAAACGATAATAATGAAGTTAAAGATAAGTCTGAGATACGAATTGATACTAAAGCTGGTCTGATTCTCACCTCTATTGCTGGTAATGAAAATATTAAAGTAAACATGGGAGAACCTATCCTTTCTCCTGATGATATACCTACTAAATTATTAATGAATAATTTAGCAGTTCCTAATGGAAGGATTACAATAAATGATCAACTTTTAAATGTTTATGCTGTTAGTATGGGCAATCCTCATATGATCGTATTTGTTGATAAAATTGATAATATACCATTTGAGGATTGGGGAAGTTTCCTTGAAAAACACAATACATTTCCTAATCATACCAATGTTCACTTTGTTGAATTAATTGATAAGTCAAATATTAAAGTTAAAGTATGGGAAAGGGGTTGCGGGCCAACACTAGCTTGTGGTACAGGAGCTTGTGCGTGTCTTGTCGTAACTTCTAAGCTAGGTAAAACTTTAAACAATGCTAATATTTATTTACCAGGCGGCAAATTAGAAGTCGAATGGCCCAACCAAGCAGGTCCAGTTTTAATGCAGGGGCCTGCATTAAAAGTATTTAGTGGACAGATAGATATTTAATTACTCGTCAATATGAATAATATTTATCTCGATGCATCAGCGACTACTCCGCCACATATTGATGTTATTAATAAACTAAAGGATATTCAATCTGAATGCTGGGGTAATCCATCAAGTATCCATAAGGTGGGTGTTATTGCAAGAGATATTTTGGAAAGGTCTAGATTTTCAATAGCTGATAAATTAATAGCTTCATCTGACGATATTTTTTTCACTTCTGGAGCAACTGAGTCAAATTATCTTTCCCTTAAGGTTGTATCTAATAATCTTGATAAAGGAAGACTTGTTATAAGTAGCGTTGAACACCCTTCTATTAACTTAATAGCCAATCAATTGCTTAATGATGGCTGGGATATTAAACACTGGCCTGTAGATAGTTATGGAATTATTAACGTTGATTTGATGGAGGAGATGTTATCTCCTCCAACAAAATTGGTTTCGATAATCTGGGGCCAAAGTGAGATTGGGTCCATTCAGCCCATAAATCTCATAGGTATGGAATGTAAAAAAAGAAATATACTTTTTCATACTGATGCTACACAGGTCCTCCCTAGCGGTCTTTTTGATTGGAGTAAAATAAACGTAGATATGCTTAGTGCCTCTGCGCATAAACTTCAAGGCCCTAAAGGTATTGGATTATTAATGTTGAGAAGGGGCGTTCGAGAGTTATTACTTAATGATCCTTCATATGGATTTAAGAATGGGTCTGTAAGATCTGGTACTGAGTCAGTTCCCCTTATTGCAGGTTTTTCAACGGCAATTGGCCTTCTAAATGAATATATAGAAGTTAATGCTAATCAAACATTATTTCCTGAGAATAATGTTTCTAAAATGACTTCTATTTTAAAAAATAATCTAGTTAAGAATAAACAACTTACTTTTATTGGACCTCATAAACAAAGACTACCGAATAATCTTTCATTTCTCTGTCATACAAAATCAATGATTCCAATTAAAGGTAGAGAAATTGTTCGATTATTATCACAACATGGAGTTTATATAAGTAGTGGTAGTGCTTGCTCATCATCTAGTCAAGGACCAAATCCTATAATGGCAGCAATTAATGTTGATAAAACACTTCAAGAATCTGGATTAAGAATAAGTATTGGTCCATGGATTTCAAATGATGATATTAACTCAGTTTCAAATATAATATATGAATCATTGCAATCTATAGAACTCAAAAAACAATGATCATCAAATGAACAATAAGCTACCCTCAGATCTTAGAGAAGCAGAATCAAATATATATGAATCAATTCAAAGTTATTTTTTAAGTTGTTCTGAACAATCTTTTCTTTCTATCAACCTTAAGTTTGAAGGATTAAGAATCAATCCAATTGTCTTTCGTTTATCTAATAAACTAACTGAAATTAACTTCGATAATATTTTATTGTGGGCTGATGCTGGTGGAGCTGCTCTTGCTAAAAGAGATAACCCTGAATTGGCTAATAAGATTTTTACATTTAAGGAGTTTATTAATTCTACAGATTCGTTGAACTCAGTACTATTAGTCTGTTCACCTCAACCATATGATATTGAGATGTTTGAGCAAGTATGTTCCCATACTAACTCAACCGTAATTATGATTAATGGTAAGTTGGAAGATCCAATAGTAGGAATTGGAAGTGTCGGTAGGGAAATGAGAAAAAGATTTGCGGAAAAATGGAAAGTTCTTTATTTTGTTCAACCACTATCTATGGGGGCGTTATTAAAAAGTTTTCCTAATGATTGGGAGCTTTATAAATTAAATCCAAATGGATATTCTTATGTTAAATCATTTAATAAACGTCCTGATGATGAAACTATAATCCTAAATTTATAACTTTATGATTAAAAAACTTTATTTATACATTGGCTTAATTTTACTATCAATAAATATATTTAATGGTAATTTCTCTAAATTATATTCATACATAAGACAAAGGGTTAATATTAATACTATAACTCCTGAGAAGTTTAATATATGTTTGCCTTTGCAAAATAAACTCGAAGATTATATTTCTAGCTTTAACACCAATATTAGCATTAGTATAATAGACGATAGTGGGGATTTTATCGTAGATATCAATAGCAAAATACCTAGGATACCTGCCTCTAACCAGAAGATTCTGTCTAGTGCTTTTTCTTTAGATATTTTAGGCCCCTATTATACCCTTAAAACATCATTAAAAGAGATAAATGATGGAAGCTTATATATTGAAGCATCAGGAGATCCCGATTTTGATAAAAGTCATTTAGAAGAGTTAATTAAGGATCTTAATAAGATAAATATTAATCCTAACTTTAAATACCCAATAATAATTAAAAGTAATAATGATAAAAATTGGTGGCCTTCTAGCTGGTCTTATTCTGATAGAAAACAAGATTATGGAGCACCTATTACTAAGTATTCAATTGCTAGTAATTCAAGTATTAATTCTTTAAACAATCCAATTAATAACTTTATTTATGAGTTAGAGACAGCGCTGGTAAAAAAGAACTTATCTAAAAAATATTTTGTAAAAGTCATGAATGAAAATCATCCTATTGATTATGTATCGACAATTAACGTTATAAATTCTGCACCTTTATATATTTTATTAAATCTTGTTAACTCAGAGAGCCACAATTTTACTGCTGAAGTTATTTTCAGACATTCATTAAATGACTGGTCACATGATTTTCCTAATATAAAATACAGTAATTGGTTAAAAGATCAAAACTTTAATTCTGACGATTTTTTCTTTGCAGATGCAAGTGGTTTATCCAGAGAAAATAAAGTTACTACCTATGGTTTATCTCAATTTTTGAGAAGAATGAAACTGAACAGATTTTCTGACTATTATTTCTCATCTTTTTCAATTTTAGGTGTTAGGGGCTCTTTAGCTAATCTAAATGCTCCAGTAGAACTTAAGGGTAGAATTTTGGCTAAATCTGGAAGACTTAATAATGTTAGATCCGTTTCTGGTTTAATATTAGGAGAGGGAAAAATTTTTAGTATTATAGTTAATAATATGGATAATTCGACAAAACATATAATTAAAATATTATCAATAGTAGATAATGATGATAATTGTAATTAATTAGTATTTAGTGACAAAAGATCTTTGGCTATAAACTCAGGAACCATATGACGAATTTCACCACCAAATCTTGCGACTTCTTTAACTACAGAACTACTTAAAAAACTATGATGCGTCTCTGTCGCGAGAAAAATTGTTTCGTATTGATTATTTAAAGATCTATTTGTATGAGCAACCTGTAGTTCATATTCAAAATCACTCATGGCTCTTAAGCCTCTTAAAATAAGATCAGCATTATGTTCACGTGCACAATCCACAGTTAGACCTTTAAAGGCTATTGTTCTACAACCTGATATATCTCTTGTAGCATTTTTTATCTGTTCTATTCTTCTCTCGCACGAGAAAGTTGCTTTTTTTGAAGGATTTTCTAATACTGCAATGAGAACTTCTCCAAATAAATCACTTCCTCTTTGAATTAGATCAAGATGTCCAAACGTTAATGGGTCGAAACTACCGGGATAAAGTGCCTTCATGGTTTTTTAACTTTAAAAAAGTCCATTTCTTTCATAGAATCTAATATCTATAAAAGTATCAAAGCGCATGACTCTTAATCAGGATGCCAAAAAAGTTCTTTTGCGCAAAATTCCTCATGGATTATTTATATGTGCAGTAAGAGAAGGAGATGAAATAAATGGTTTTACTGCTAGCTGGGTAACACAAGGTTCATTTACGCCTCCATTAGTTGTAATGGCTGTTCGCGCTGATGGATCTAGTCATGGAATTATTCAAAGAACTAAAATGTTTTCTCTAAATGTTTTGAGAGAAGACCAAAAGGATCTAGCAGCTGTTTTCTTTAAACCTCAAAAAGGTTTAGGTGGACGATTTGAAGCTTGTAAATTCACTTATGGAGAGTTTGGTATGCCCTTAATCGAAGATGTAATAGGTGGTGTTGAATGTGAAGTTATTTCTGGAGTAGAACACGGGGATCATACAGTTTTTGTCGCTGAAGTAAAGAGTGCAGTATTGAATAAAGATGGATCTGCCTTAAATTTAGCGAGCACAGGTTGGAATTATGGCGGCTAATTTAACGAGACAAGATCGGTGGAATTAACGCCGTTAATAAAAGACAAGTCAAGACTATCGAATTTTTTGAAGGATATACCAAATGATCCTGGTTGTTATTTGATGAAAGATCGTGAGGACAGATTGTTATATGTTGGCAAGTCAAAAAAGTTAAGAAATAGAGTTAGAAGTTATTTTCGAGCAAGTGATGAGTTGAGTCCAAGAATTTCTTTAATGGTTAGGCAAGTTGTAGATATTGAGTTGATAGTTACTGATACCGAAAGTGAAGCCTTAACTCTAGAATCAAATTTAATAAAATCTAAACAACCTTACTTTAATGTTCTATTAAAAGATGATAAGAAATATCCGTATATTTGTATAACTTGGGGTGATAAATATCCAAGAATCTTTTTAACTAGGAAAAGACGAGAAAGACAGATAAAAGATAAATATTATGGTCCATACGTAGATGTTTATTTACTTAGACAGACCCTATTTAATATAAAAAAACTGTTTCCTCTTAGACAAAGAAGAATACCACTTTACAAAGATAGAACGTGTCTTAATTATTCAATAGGAAGATGTCCAGGTGTTTGTCAAGAAGAAATTACTTCTGAAGATTATAAAAACACACTAAAACGAGTAGAAATGATATTTCAAGGTAGAACAGAAGAATTGAGACTATTATTAGAAAAACAAATGCACTCTTTTTCAGAGTCATTGAAATTTGAACAAGCCGGATCTGTCAGAGATCAGCTAAAAGGTTTAGATAGATTGTATGAATCTCAAAAGATGATTATTCCTGATTCATCTGTATGCAGAGATATAATCGCATTGGCATCAGAAGAGAATATATCCTCTATTCAAATTTTTCAAATGCGCTCAGGAAAATTAATTGGAAGACTTGGTTATTTCTCAGATAATAATAATCTCACTACTTCTCAAATACTTCAAAAAGTTGTAGAGAATCATTACTCAAATGTAGATCCGATTGAAATACCTTCAGAAATATTAGTTCAACATCAATTACAAAATACAGATATAATATCGGATTGGCTAAGTGAATTAAAAAATCAAAAAGTTAATATTACAATTCCAAAAAGATCTAAGAAGGCGGAAATTATAAAATTAGTAGAAAAGAATGCAAATATGGAGTTGCAAAGAATTAGACAATCTCATGATAAAAATTTAGTTGAGCTTGACGATTTAACCAATATACTTGAGTTAGCAAATATTCCAAAAAGAATTGAATGTTATGATATTAGTCATATTCAGGGCAGTGATGCTGTTGCTTCTCAGGTAGTATTTATTGATGGTATTGCGGCTAGGCAACATTACAGAAAATATAAAATTAAAAGTTCAAATATAAAAATAGGACATAGTGACGATTTCGAATCAATGGCTGAAGTTATTACTAGGAGATTTAGAAGATGGGCTCGTTATAAGGATGATGGTGGTGATATGAATTTACTATCAAGTAATGAATCTAGTGTTTTAGACAAGGATAATTTGAATGACTGGCCTGATTTAGTCGTAATAGATGGAGGCAAAGGGCAATTAAGTTCGGTATTAAAGGCTTTAGAGGAGTTGAATCTTGATCAAAATATAAATCTTATTTCATTAGCCAAGAAGAAAGAAGAGATATTTATTCCAAATGTTAAACAATCATTAGACACTGACCCCAATCAACCAGGAATGCTTTTGTTAAGAAGACTTAGAGATGAAGCTCATAGGTTTGCAATTACTTTTCACAGACAAAAAAGAAGTCAACGTATGAAACGCTCTCAATTAAATGAGATTCCCGGTTTGGGACCACAAAGAATTAAATTATTATTGGAGCATTTTAGATCAATAGAGGCTATTCAAATGGCATCTCTTTCAGAACTTTCATCAACACCAGGATTAGGATCATCTACTGCTGGTGTTATTCGAAATTATTTTCACCCAAATGAAAATAAATAATCTATTGATAAATTTTTAACGGCAATGGGAAAGTTTATCTATATTATAGTAATGTATAGAGTGATATGTAGGCACGAAACATTTAATAGAATATGATTTTTTTCACCAGAGACATATTTATGGTTTAAATCCTTTCATATTATCGGTGTAGTTGTTTGGTTTGCTGGTTTATTTTACTTAGTAAGATTATTTATTTATCATGTAGAAGTGCAGAATGAGAAAGAAGAAATAAGGGATGTATTTAATAAACAATATACATTAATGGAAAAAAGATTAGCTAATATTATAACAACTCCTGGCATGATCTTAGCTGTCATTATGGCATCTGGATTGTTATATATGCAGCCTGTATATCTTACTCAATTATGGATGCAGATTAAATTATTGTTTGTCGCCTTTTTACTTATTTATCATTTTTATTGCTATAAGATTATGAATGAATTAACTAATAATCAATATAATTATAGTGGACAACAACTCCGTGCTTTGAATGAGTTGCCGACACTATTATTAGTAGTTGTTGTAATGCTTGTTGTATTTAAAAACCAGTTTCCAACAAGTGCAGCAAGTTGGTTGATATTTGGTTTGATTCTCTTTATGGCTGCAAGTATACAGTTTTATGCTAAATGGAGAAGAAATAGGAAACAACTCACTTAGTTAGTATGTCTGATAATGATACTCCTGAATTAATTAAAATAATTAAATCAATTACTAAGAATAGTTGCCCAAATTCTATCAACTTTCACATGCATTCAAAATATAGTGATGGAAGTTTGACAGCTAAACAAATTTATTACCAAGCGATTGAACTAAATATTGATCATTATGCAATTACAGATCATCATTCAGTTGATGCATATATTGAATTAAGTAAATTTAACGACTCTATATATAAAGAGAAATCAAATTTTCCTAAACTTTGGACTGGTATAGAAATTACTTGTCTATTAAAGGGTTGTTTAGTTCATGTTTTAGGTCTTGGATTTGATCATAAATCAAAATACTTATTACCTTATATTGACCATAAGTCTGCTATTGGTAATGAATTATTAGCTTCTAATGTTGTTGATTCGATTCATAAATCGAATGGAATTGCTGTATTAGCTCATCCTGCTAGATATAAGATTCCATTTGATCTTTTGATTAATGAAGCATCAAAACTAAGTTTTGATGCTGTTGAAACTTGGTATAACTACGAAAGAGCACATAATTGGATCCCATCAGAATTTGTCTGCGATAAAATATTTGATTGCGCTAAATCTTATTCATTATTATCAACTTGTGGTACCGATAGCCACGGACTATCACTTCTTAGGCGTTAAATATTTTATAAATTATTATTAGATGAATAGGTTTCAATTTTACTATCTATGTCTGATAGGAATTTTTTTATAGATGATATTTCTTCAATAGTTGCATTTGACCAAAGTTTTCTGTTAGATGCTTCTAGTAATCTTTCAGCGATATCTCTTAAAGCCCAAGGATTGTTGTCACTAATAAAATTTTTCGTATTATTATTCATTAACCAATTATTCAGTATAGATTGATAACACCAATTAGGAACTAAATTTGTAGTTGCATCATAAGAGAATAAATAGTCAAGGCTGGCTGACATTTCAAAAGCACCTTTATATCCATGTTTTTTCATTCCTTCTATCCATTTAGGGTTTAATAACCTGCTACGAACGACTTTATCAATTTCTTTTGAGAGTTTATGAATTCTTGGCCGTTGATACCTTGAATTATCTGCAAAATAGGCTTGGGGATTTGTTCCACTAGTTTTTTTGATCGCAGATATTAATCCACCCTGAAATTGATAGTAATCATCTGAATCAAGTATGTCGTGTTCTCTATTGTCCTGACTATGAAGTACTACTTTTACCTTGGATAAATTACTTTCTAATCCATTTTTGTCTTTTATGATTTTATTTGAACCTTCATATCTCCATTTACTCCATTCGATAAAAGCATCAGCGAGTTCTGATTGATTCTCCCAAGATCCACTATTGATGATTTCTTGTAATCCTGCTCCATATGATCCGGGCGCAGATCCATATATTCTTGATTTTGTATTTCCATTTCTATATGACTCAGCAAGTGGGTTAATAGAAGAGGTTTCTTCTAAATTTCCAATAAGGTTTTGACCTCTTCGAATCAATTCAATTACCTGAGGGAATGCATCCCTGAACAAACCAGAAATTCTTAATGTTACGTCTACTCTTGGCCTGTTCAATACACTTATGGGAATGACCTCTACGTCAACTACCCTTCTTAAAGTCCCGTCCCATATTGGTTTTAACCCCATGAGAGCAAAAAGCTGACAAATATCTTCACCACCATTTCTCATTGTTGAAGTACCCCAAATAGAAATAGCTAGATGTGAAAGGTGTTCTCCATTTTCTTGTAGGTAAAGTTCCACTATTTGTTCAGCACTTCTTTTCCCTAAGTCCCAAGCTGTTTCAGTTGGTATTGCTCTTATATCTACAGAAAAGAAATTCTTACCTGTGGGTAAAACCTCCATCTTCCCTCGTGTAGGCGCTCCAGAAGGACCGCTAGAAATTCTTTTACCTTCTAAAGCTCTGAGAAAATTAGTTTTTTCGTTAGCTGAACTATTTAAAAGTTTAGGTAAAATATTATTTAATAAATGATTTATAAAAAAATTAGTTTTTTCATGATCAAGGTAATTTGAGATTTTTTTATCAAGTTTTATCTTCTTATTTGATTTGATTTTGTAATTAATGAATTTAAAGCAATGAAACTCAATTATATATTTTCCGATATCATTCAACCAGTCAACGACTTTACCGACTTTCCTTGCATTAATACCTGTAAAATCCTTAAATAAATTAATGTCTACTTGTTTTAAGTTTTTACTCTCTTCGTCACTCCAAGGGTCAAACGTAAACCCTAAATCTTCTGCTAAACATTGATTTAGACCGAGAGTTATACCTGTAGGGACATTTGCAATTGTGTGTGTTAAATCTACTAATTTTTCTATAGTCTGATTAACTCCAAAAACATGTAGACCAGTTCTTATCTGAGAATTCTTAATTTCACATAAATAACTCTCTGCATTATCTATTATATCTTGTATAATTAAAGTACCATTTTCTGCTTTTAATTTATCAGATTCAATACCAGGCCATGAATTTTTAATTAAAAGATTCAGTATCTTTTTTTCTAATAATGCATTTCTATTATCATTAATTAGTTTAGATTCATAATATTCATCAATTAGATTTTCAATTATTAGTAGGTCATTAAAACTACCCGAATGAGACAAAGGAGGAGTTAAATGATCTATGATGATTGCATGTGTTCTTCTTTTTGCTTGAGAGCCTTCACCAGGATCATTTACAATAAATGGATATATATTTGGGATAGGAGGACAAAGAATAAATGGGAAACAATTATTACTTAAACCAACCCCTTTCCCTGGTAACCATTCCAAGCTTCCATGCTTACCCAGATGTACGATTGCATTAGCTTTGAATGTATTATTTAACCAAACATATTGTGCAATATATTTATGTGTCGGAGGTAAGTCGGGCGAGTGTAAATCAGATAAGTTATCGCTTTCATAACCTCTATTTGCTTGAATTAATATTGAGATATTTCCAAAGGTAATGCCATTAATGGGAAATCCAGAATTTTCTAATTGAACAGAATTAAGTGGATCTCCCCATCGATTTGATATCTTTTCTTTAACGTTAGATTCGATATCATTCCAATAAATTAAATAATCTTGAATATTTAAATATGATTGAGGTTCATTTGAGATTGTCTCTTCAGAATTAGTTCTATGACTTACTATCAGGTTAATCAATTCTTTACTATTATCGGGGATATCTTCATTTCCTAGATTATATCCCTCGTCTTTAAGCCACTGTAAAATATTTAATAGGCTTTCGGGTGTATCTAATCCTACTCCATTCGCAATTCTTGAATCTTTTACTGGGTAGTTTGCTATCACGAGAGCTATCTTTTTATTTGAATTATTAGATTGTTGTAGATAAGTTAGATTTTTTATATATTTTATGCACCATTCAATATGTTTTTCATATGGCTCCGTTTTATATACAGCAATTGATAATTCATTATCTATATATGTAAGGTTTTTAAATGCAACTGGAATAGTACAGATTCGACCATCCACTTCTGGTAAAACAACTTGAATTGATAAGTCAATTGGGTTAAGACCTACTATAGATTCTTTCCACTCAGTTATAGATGAGCTAGATATTAGAAGTTGATAAACAGGTATATCTAATCTATCCCAAAAGTTATTGTTGGAATAATCATGTTTATATTCAACTGATGAGAATGAGGTTGTAGTTATTATTGCTTTTATGTTCTCGTTTTTTAATAAGCTTATAATTTTATTCTCTATATTTTTAGATTTAAAGCTTGTAATCCATATTATTTTAGCATTTAAGTTGTACTTATTAGATATATCAATTATTTTATCAGCTAACTCTGTATTACCCGATTGTAAAAGTGATTTATAGAGAAATACGGCAATAGAAGTATTATCATTATTTTTCCATTTCCATTTTATTAACTCATCATGATATTCAATTAAATCTGAATTTAAATTAATTTCTTCAACATCAATGATATTCTCTAAGGTTTGAAGCATATAATTATAGTTTTTTATTCCTCCTTGATATAAAAGTGTTTGAATTAAATCAACTTTCTCTTTATTTAAGCTACTAATTTCTTGAACATCATTTGCGGCACTTTCAATTCCAGAGACTACTATCAGATGTCTATTTTGTTTCTCTAATTGCCATAAACCTAATTGTTCAAATCCATATGACCAGTATGACTTTGACCCTAAAAACCTAACAACAATAATTTGAGCTGTATTACATGTATTAGATATATAATGATCAATTGATGCATTTGAAGATAAATAAGCAATTGGTAATGCTCTTATTTTATTTTTCCACTTATTATTGTTAGGGATCTTTAATACTGTAGACAGACAGGTTATATCAGAGGTAGCGCTAGTTAGGAAGATAACTGGAGCTGATGGCTGTTCGATAAATGTATTTTCTTTTTCAGGTTCATTCCCCGGAAGGGTGGCAATTCTATGCATTCATTTATTATGTGTAATTAGAGCAGTAAAAACTGAAATGCTGATTTTATTCATCTTAGCTGGAACTAATAATGCATAATTTTCTTCCATTCGCATGGTTTGAAGGTCAATGTATCCCATTTAATGAGGCGAAGCTATCTATAGCTACTCACGCACTTCATTATGGAACCGCAGCTTTTGGAGGAATGCGGGCTATTCCTGATCCAAAAAATAGTAAATCATTTCTATTATTTAGAGCAGACAAACACGCAAAAAGATTATGTCAAAGTGCTAGATTCTTGATGACTAAATTAGATGAGGATTTTGTATTAAAGTCTCTTGAAACCTTTCTTGTTAAAAACAAGCCGACTCAACCTGTATACATCAGACCCTTTGTATATACTAGCGACTTAGGAATTGCACCAAGGTTGCATAATATAGAAACTAATTTCTTTATTTATGGAATAGAACTAGGTGATTATCTATCACCTGATGGGGTAACTTGTCGTGTTAGTAGCTGGACTCGTCAGCAAGACAATTCACTTCCATTAAGAGGTAAAATTAGTGGAGCTTATATTACTAGCTCCTTGGCCAAAACTGAAGCAGTAAAAAGTGGATTTGATGAAGCACTATTATTAAATAGTCAAGGAAAAATCAGTGAAGCTAGTGGTATGAACATTTTTATCGTACGTAATGGTGAATTAATTACACCTGGAGTCGATCAAGATATTCTTGAAGGTATAACTCGATCCAGTGTTATAGAACTGGCTAAAAGAGATGGCCTAAAAGTTATTGAAAGACCAGTAGATAAAACAGAATTGTTTATATCTGATGAAGTATTCCTTACAGGAACGGCTGCAAAAATTACACCTATCAAAATGATTGAAACTACATTAATGAGCAAAAATATGCCAATAATGAATTCATTAAGAAAGAAGTTGACTAAAATTACAGAAGGTTTAGTTCCTGAATATGAAAATTGGGTTAAACGTGTACATATAGATTAAAATAAGAAGACATAACTTATTTAAATTAATGATTTTCATTTTTATAATTTAAATATATAATTTATGACTGATTTTTTAGACTATCTCAACTCTGAAAAGAGACCGATATTAGTCTTTGATGGCGCTACCGGCACATCTCTGCAAGATCAACAACTTAATGCAGATGACTATGGCGGTGCTTCATTAGAAGGTTGTAATGAAAACCTTGTGCTGACATCAGTCTCCAGCGTCGAAAAAGTACATGAATCATTTTTAAAGGCCGGTTGTGATGTAATTGAAACAAATACATTTGGTGCTACTTCAATTGTTCTAGATGAATATGGAATTGGTAATAAAGCTTATGAGATCAATTTAAAAGCAGCACAAATAGCAAGGAATGTTGCAACTAAATATCAATCAGCTGATAAACCACGATTTGTAGCTGGATCTATTGGACCAACAACGAAGCTACCAACCCTTGGTCATATCAGTTTTGATGAGCTAAAAAATTCTTATCTTGAGCAAGCTAAAGCACTTATTGAAGGTGGAATTGATCTTTTTATTATTGAAACTTGCCAAGATGTCCTTCAGATCAAAGCAGCTCTGCAAAGCGTAAATGAAGCTATTGGTTCTGGAAGAAGAATTCCATTAATGGTGTCGGTAACCATGGAAACTACCGGCCAAATGCTTATTGGGAGTGATATTGCTTCTATTACAACAATACTGGAGCCATTTAATATTGATATTTTGGGCCTTAATTGTGCGACTGGCCCAGAAGAGATGAAAGATCATATTAAATATTTATCGGAGCATTCACCGTTTCACATAAGTTGTATACCAAATGCTGGACTTCCTGAAAATGTAGGTGGTAAAGCTCATTATCGATTAACCCCGATGGAACTTAAGTTCCAACTTAGTCATTTTATTAATGATTTAGGTGTTCAACTAATTGGAGGTTGTTGTGGAACTAGACCAGAACATATAAAACAACTATCAGATTTATCTAAAGAGCTTTTATCTTCTGAACAAAGATTAATTACCCTTTCAAAAGAAAGATCAGTAATTCCTGCTGCATCATCAATATATGAGTCTATTCCCTATGAACAAGATAACTCATTCTTGATAGTAGGTGAGAGATTAAATGCTAGTGGTTCCAAAAAAGTAAGAGAACTGCTAAACGAAGAGGATTGGGACGGCCTTGTTGGGATTGCTAAATCTCAACTGAAAGAAAATGCGCATGTATTAGATGTAAATGTAGATTTTGTGGGAAGAAATGGGATTGAAGATATGTCTATGTTAGTCAAAAGGCTAGTTAATAATATTAATTTGCCTTTGATGCTTGATTCAACTGATTATGAAAAAATGGAGAGTGGGCTAAAACATGCTGGTGGAAAATGTATTTTAAATTCTACTAATTATGAAGATGGACCAGACAGATTCTATAAAGTAATTGATCTTGCTAAGCAATACGGATCAGCTGTCGTAATTGGAACAATTGACGAAGATGGAATGGCTAGATCAGCTGAAAAAAAAGCAGAAATAGCTAAAAGAGCTTATACGGATGCGACTCTTTCAGGATTAAAATCCTATGAACTTTTTTATGATCCTCTTGCATTACCTATCTCAACCGGATTAGAAGAAGACAGAAAGAATGGTTTAGAAACTATAAACGCAATTAAGTTAATAAAAAAGCAACATCCAGAAGTTCATTTAATCCTTGGAATTTCAAATGTAAGTTTTGGTTTATCTTCTAGTGCAAGAATAGTTCTTAATTCGATATTCCTTAATGAAGCAATTAATGCAGGGCTTGATTCTGCAATTGTTTCTCCCTCCAAGATATTACCTCTAAATAAAATCAGTGAAGAAGAGATTAAAATATGTATGGATCTTATTTATGATAGAAGAATATTTGAAAATAAAGTATGCACATATGATCCTTTAACAACCTTAACTAGTTATTTCGAGGATTCAAAGACACTTTTAAATAAAAATACTAATAATGATGATATTAAATTACCAATAGAAGAAAAATTAAAGAATCATATTATTGATGGTGAAAAAACCAATTTACACTTAAATCTTGATTTGGCATTAAAGAAATATAAACCATTGGTAATAATTAATGAATATCTTTTAGATGGCATGAAAGTTGTTGGTGAATTATTTGGGTCGGGTCAAATGCAATTACCCTTTGTTCTCCAATCTGCAGAAACAATGAAATTTGCGGTTTCATATTTAGAGCAATATATGGACAAATCTGAGGTTAATCAATCAAAAGGAAAATTTATTATCGCGACAGTTAAGGGTGATGTTCATGATATTGGTAAAAATCTAGTAGATATAATTTTATCAAATAATGGTTATGAAGTTATTAATTTAGGAATTAAGCAAGAAGTCAATTCAATAATCAATGCTCAGAAAGAGCATAAAGCTGATTGTATTGCTATGAGTGGACTACTAGTTAAATCCACTGCATTTATGAAAGATAATCTTAAAGCATTAAATGAAGAAGATATATCTGTTCCTATTATTCTTGGTGGGGCAGCACTCACTCCAAAATTTGTTAATCAAGATTGTGCAAGTGTTTATAGAGGTAAAGTTATTTATGGTAAAGATGCTTTTACAGATTTGAAATTTATGGATGCATATATGAAAGCAAAGGAATTAAATAACTGGGATAATATATCAGGCTTTAAAGAAGGTGCTCCTGATGGTATCACGATTGGTAATTATAACAATACCAATAATGATAATAAAATTATCATCAATAAAATAAAAGATAAGCTTGTTGAAGATACCTCTAGATCAAAAGATACATCTCAAATAGATCCTATTAAACCTCCATTTATAGGTCCTAAGTATTTATTCGAAAAAGATATAGATATAACAAAAGTTTATAAATTCTTAGATCGCAAAGCTTTATTTGCAGGGCAATGGCAAATGAAACGTTCCAAGGAGATGTCTGCTTCAGATTATAAGGATTTTTTACTTAGGAAGGCAGAACCGAAGTTAGATTATTGGATGAATAAAATAATCAATGAAAAGCTTATTAATCCATCATTAGTGTATGGATATTTTCCTTGTGGTAGAGTTGGTAATAACTTAAATGTATATGATAAAGATCACCAAAGTCTTTTAGGTGATTTTTTATTACCTAGGCAAAGATCTGGAAAAAGATTTTGTATAGCAGATTTTTATAATGATTTAAATAACAATCAGCCTACAGATTATTTGCCTATGCAGGCTGTAACAATGGGAGAATCAGCTAGTGAATATTCTCATAAATTATTTAGTCAAGATTCATACTCTGATTATCTATTTTTTCATGGTTTAACCGTGCAGCTAGCAGAAGCACTAGCTGAATATATACATTCTATTATTAGGATCGAATGTGGATTTGAAGAATATGAACCAGATAATATAAAAGATATCTTAGATGTTAAATATCGTGGTTGTCGTTATTCATTTGGCTATCCAGCTTGTCCTGAGGTTTCGGATTCTAGAAAACAATTACTATGGCTTGATGCTAAGAAAATTAATATATCTATGGATGAAAGTGAACAACTTCATCCAGAACAAAGTACAACAGCAATTGTTGCACTACATCCTGTAGCTAAATATTTTGGTGTTTAATTCCTATTATCTATATATATATATATATATTCCTTTCTTTATATATAAATTTATTTACTTATTTCATCCATAGCTTCTAATACTTCTATCTGAAATACTGCCATTGATTCTGAGTCACTTAAATCAATCCCTTCGCCGGCAGCATTTTGAGTTAGCTCCTGAAAGTGAAAAGCACCCTCACCTGTTGCCAAAAATTCCATAGCAGAAATTTCCCCGCTTTCGCGAAAGGCATCGCATAGAGCTAGGTAAGCTCCGTCTTCAGAAAAGTCCCAATCCATCGAGGACACATTACTGAATGAGGTTTTACCTCTTTCCCCCCTGCTTTCGTCAACCTTATTTACCAAAAAAATTGAAATATTTTTCAATTTGATAAATTTCAATTTCTTACTGTTTTTGATAAATCATTCCAGTACAATGGATCTCAGCTATTGGGGTTTGAAAAACCAATTTGGGACTTTTAAATTTTTTTTTTATCAAACTTCTTTAAATTTGATTTTTTAGAGAAAAATTCTTAAACCATTATTCGACAATATCTTTTAAGAGAAAAAACAGTCTGTAACTCCCCATAGATCGGCTCAGAAGCCTCAAATCATTTATTTTCATACAATCCCCTCATCTAGCCCATGAATGGCATTTCAGACATAAATTACGAGATTTGTGCAATGAGGATCATTTTTTGAAGTAATAATAGGCTAATGATCATTTACTTGTTAATAAGATTTTACTTAAATTCTAATATTTTAGATTATTAATTATATAATATAAAAGCATTATTACTCAAAGGACTATTAGTAAGGTGAAGAGCGAACTAATATGGTCAAAAGCTCTTGAGATAAGTAGAAAAGCAATAGATTGTGGAGCACTAATTCCTCTTAAAACTTTTAAAAATAATTCTGTAGACAGAAGTTATGACTTTGAGATACGTTTTCTTAAAGATCCTATTCCAAAGTATTTAATTGAATACGGTCCTAAAAGAAATCCATTTATCCCTTGGGATATTAGACTTGAAATACAACCTATAAATGATAAACATACATTAATATTAAATAAATATCCAGTTCAACTAGGGCATATGTTATTGATAACAAATAAATGGAAACCACAAAATGGTTGGCTTAATGAAGATGACTTTGATTCTATTATAAATGTTGATAATGATACAACAGGTTTATGGTTTTTTAATAGTAGTAAAGAGGCTGGTGCTAGTCAGCCGCATCGTCATTTTCAATTACTACCACGACATAAGAATGAGAGGGTTTGTCCAAGATATGAATGGTTTTGCTCTTTATTAAATAACAAAAAAAATAATATCTCACAAATTTCAGATTGTATATCAATTAAACCAAGGAACAAAAACAAAGAGTCTGATTCGAGAGATTTATTTATATCTTATATGTCTATGATTAAAGAGATGAATTTAGGTGAAATCGATATAATTAATAAACCATTAAAACCATATAATTTACTTATAACACCTGAATGGATTGCTCTGATAACACGTAAAACTGATAGATCCCACGGATTTAGTATAAATGCACTTGGATTTGCTGGATATTTTCTAGCAACAAAAGAATCTGATGTGGATGCTCTTATTCAATTTGGTCCAGAAAAGATATTAAAAGATGTAATTGAACAAGAAAATAAAATCTGAATTAACTTTCTTCAATTGGTGTGGTTGAATTCATTTGTTCTTCGAGTTTTGAAATTGATGCATTGATAGCGGCAAGTTTTCTTTCATAAGCTTCTTTAACAGAAATTAAAAAATTTAATTTCCTAACTTGAGAATTTTTTTTTCTTTCATTCCAGTTTTTGGATGAGAAGCAGAAATTCATTTAATAATACTATTTGTTTAATTAGAAAAATAATACATAAACATATTGGTCGTTGTGGCCCTATCATAAATTTTAAATATTATATCCAAAATTAAATATATTGCGTAATTAGAGATTTATTATATAAATTCAGGGCTAAACGTGTGTTGAAAATAAAAAGACGATTAATATGTGTCTAGTTATTAGGATCATGTGGCGGAAGGGGAGGACAAAGACGTTAAGAGAATTTCAATTGATTTACCAATTGATCTAATTGATGGCGTCGATAGACTTCGTAAAGAGTGGGGATTACGGAGAAGAGGACTTGTTTTTGAGAGATTATTACAAGTTATTTTATCTAAAGACTTAGATGATGAAATAATTGAAAATGAACAACTCGAATTAAATGATAATAGCAATCAGCAGGTAATCACTGATCAAAATTTACAAGATAATAGTCAAAAGGAAGAAAAAGCACTTGTGATAGTTGGAAATAAGAATATTGAAATTAAAAATGTAGTTGTTGAAGATAAGAAATCTAATAATGTTCAGAGTTGTCAAAGAGATACTGCCTCCACAGGCATTGAATTACCAGGATTTATTCGAAAGCAAACTACAAACCTAAGGAGAAGTTTGAGTAAAGATAATACTATTAAAAATATGGATAATACATCAATAACTATTATTGATATTGAGGATTTATTAAAAGCTAAAGATGCTGCTGAAAAACATTGGATCTATCTTTATGGACAAAAACCCACTGAGAGCGTTCTTGAGGCTTCGATGATTTGGCTTGCTAGAGATATTTGGCCAAATGTAGATGGTACAGAAAATATACCTTTTACATGGAATGCTGCCTGTAAAATGCTTAATACTTATTGTAGTGAGTGGAGAATCGATGCACTAACATTTGATGATGTCGTTATTTTGGCAGGCGCCCTCGAAGACCCCTTTTCAACTAAAAACCTAAGAAGTCGAATTCCGACACTCATTCGTAGATTCGTTAATAAATTCAAACGTAGTCAAAATGTGACTTCATTTCAAACCCTTGAGTCAACTATGACAGTTCATGGTGCTCTAAAGCTTTTGGGTTTACCAACAAAGGCTGGATCATCTTTAACCCTATCTTTTATTAGAGATGCCTATAAAGAAAAAGCTCTTTCCAATCACCCTGACGCGGGTGGATCAAATGAAAGTATGAGAAAACTAAACGAAGCCTATCAACTACTCAAAGATTTGTATAAAAACTAGTTCTTACCTGTCTCATATGCGTCTCTTTAATAGTCTTTTATGAGATCCATATGAGATCCATGAGATTGTTTTCGATTGAGTTCTGTGTACGTCAAATCTGCAGGTCATCAATAGATCTGTTTAGTTCATTCATTATTGGGGTTTTTATGCAAATTAATAATTGATGAAAGGTATATGAAGTCATCAATTACATTTTTAACTGCATAAATATCTGATATTTTCTGTATTGACTTAATAAAAATATAATTAACGGGTGAATTAAAGAATTATTAGGTCCATTATTTGTCCATTATTTATTTTCATCTTGACTATCATTGGCAATACTTGATTCACAAGTCTGCATAACTGCTTTATAAGCAGTTATGCAGATGAAATAGTTTATTTTTTTTAGGACTTAGATTAATTGTAAAAACTTGCCTGGAATTAGCTTTTTACTTTTTTCTCGTTTACCTTATATGAGACCAATAATTAGTCTACTCATGATTCTTGAATAAGATTTAAAAGACTCCTATTAATTTTTTTTTTGACAGTTTATCTAGATGAAAATAAATGTTATCAACCTGAGCGAGATTCTAATTAACGCAAAGAATATTATTGCTCAAAAACCTACTGGCTTGCTTATTTTATTCTAGGCAAAAAATTATCTAACTATTCTTATTTAAGTCTTATTACTAGACCTATAATGCGTCACATCAGAGACTTGTTAGACTAACTTCTTAAGTCTGCATTTATTTTTTCTTTAAGAGCTTTTCTTATTTTTTCGTGTATTGGATTTATATCTTCTTCTACTAGGGTTTTTTTAGGATCTCTGTATTTTATTCTAAAAGCCTGGCTAATCGAATCATCGGGAATAGAAGATCCATCGTAACGGTCTATCAATTCCACTTTCTCTAAAAGTGGTCTTCCAGATTTCTTTATTAGATTTATTATTTCTGAGGAGCTATATTTTCTTGAATGAATAAGCGCGATATCCCTTTCCATGAAAGGAACAGTGGGGTAATCCTTGTAAATTCTTGTCCAATTTGTTTTCCTTGTCGCTGCCTTAATCAAGGAATCAAACTCAAGGTTAAATAAATATGATTCTTTAATTAGATCATATTTCTCGGAGAGTGAAGGGTGTATTTGTCCAAAGAAACCGATACTTTTTCCTTCAACAAATACTTCACATGTTCGACCTGGATGCATGAAATCTTTGTCGGTCAGTTGCTTATCAATAGTTTCAATTCCTAGAATTTCAAGGGATTGCTTAAGTTTTCCTCTTGCTTCAAAATAATCTAAAGATGTTTGTTTTGATGATGATCCCCACTTACTAAATCGTTTATTCCCAGTCAAAGAACCTGCTAACAAATTTGTTTCAACAAAATTTTCTTTATCTTTGTTGTATGTCTTTGCTATTTCAAAGATCCAACACCCTTCAGCCCCAAATGATACATTTCTCTGAAGAATTTTAAGATGTTCATCCCATACATTTGTTCTTAATCTACTTGTCTCTGTTAGTAATGGATTCTTGATTAAAACAGCATTTACATCAGTGTTATCAGGACCAACAAGTGATGAAGTAACTACTTCTTGAAAACCATTATGGATAAATGAATTTCGTAAACGTCTTTCAACCAAATTAGCTGGTGTTAGTACTCCAGGCTCAAGAGGATGGGGCATATTTGAATCGAAATTATCATATCCAATTAGTCTTGCTATTTCTTCAATTAAATCGATTTCTCTAGTTAAATCAGATGATCTGTAAGGAGGAACTTGTACATTCCATCCACTAGAAGTCGAGGTAAGTATACAACCAAGTTTTGTGAGAAGGGGCTCAATTTCATCTTTATTAAGTTGACGAAGTGAATTAGAGTTTTTGTCTAATTTATTATTATCTATGCTAATAAATTTACCTAGAATCTTATTTATTTTCTCAATTCTAAGATTGACTCTAACATCGCTTCTAATAAATTCATTATTAACATGAGTCGATATAATATTACCACCTAATTCTAACGAAATAAGTTCACTAGCTCTTTTTGAAACTGCCGTTGTCATATTAGGTGATATACCCTTTTCATATCTACTACTTGCATCTGTCCTGAGCCCTATTTCTCTACTACTACTTCTAACTGATCTAGGAGTAAACACAGCGGCTTCTAACCAAACTCTTGTAGTTTTAGCACTTACTGAACTATTGATTCCACCAATAACGCCAGCTATTGCAATTGGAAAATCGTTGCATGTAATTACCTTTATATTTTCATTTAATTTATATTCTTTTTTATCAAGTGCAATAAATGATTCTCCTGATTTACCTTTTCTTATACCAAAATCATTTGGTTTAACTTTTCTACCAACTATATTATCTAATAGATCTGCATCAAAGGCATGGAGTGGCTGGCCTTGTTCAAGCATTAAATAATTTGTTATGTCTACTACAGGGTTTATACAATTTTGTCTTAATGAATTTAATTTATAAAAAATAGATTTATTTATCTTTCCAGTATTGTCAATATTATCTATATAAGTAAGTGAGTAAATAAAGTCTGATCCTATCGTTTCTTTATCTCTTATTTGTGGTTCAAATTTTTCATAGTCATTATTATAATTTAAAGTTGGTAATGTTAATTTTGAATTTGTTATAGTTGATATTTCTCGTGCTATACCAGCCATAGACATACCATCTGGTCTGTTAGCAGTAATAGCTAATTCAATTATGGTGTCATTCAGGCCAAGATAATCGACAGCGTTTGAACCAATAGGAGGGATATTTCTGTCATTTTCTTCAAGAATTTCTATACCTTTATTATTACTTTCAATCCCTAATTCATCCAATGAACAAATCATCCCTGCGCTTTCTACGCCTCTTAAATTAGATAATTTTATTTTTAATGACTTAGAAGATAAATAGGCTCCAACCTTTGCAACAAGCACGTGATATCCGGCTTTTACGTTTGGTGCACCACAAACAATACTTAGCTTTTTGGGTAAACCAACATCTACTGAACAAACTTTGAGTTTTTCGGCATTTGGATGTGTTTTGATTTCGTCAACAAAACCAATAACAACATTCTTAGCTTGCTCTGATAAGTCTTCTAATGATTCAACTTCAAAGCCAGTCATAGAAAGCTTTTCAGCTAATTCATCAATATCGTTGTTAAATTCGACAAGATCTTTTAGCCAAGAAACTGATACCTTCATAATTGGCTCTGATGGGAGTTAAACATAGGTGCTCAAATGAATTTATAAAAAAGGGTGCTTAGCCTAGTAAGATTGTACTTTGTTCCATAGACTCACAAAAGTTGAGCTAGTTCATATGGCTAAAAAAGGTACCAGAATTGTTGTCACTTTAGAATGTACTGAGTCTAGATCTGTACCTAGCTCAGAGAAGCGCTCTGCAGGAGTATCTAGATACACCACAGAAAAAAATCGTAGAAACACTACTGACAGACTTGAACTTAAAAAATTCTGCCCTGAATTAAATAAGATGACTATTCATAGAGAAATCAAATAATCATTTCATTTACACACTTTTTAAAAATGACTAATTCACTATTCAAGCAAAAGCTCTCTCCTATAAAGCCTGGAGATCCTATTGACTATAAAGACGTAGAGTTATTAAAAAAATTTATTACGGATAGAGGCAAAATCTTACCTAGAAGACTTACTGGATTAACAGCTAAGCAACAAAGAGATTTAACCACAGCTGTTAAAAGAGCAAGAATTATTGCCTTACTTCCCTTTGTTAATCCAGAAGGGTAAGATAATATTCTATTATTAATAGAATGTGCAACAAAATAATAGATAATGAAGTTAAAAATATAATAACTAGATTTAAACAATCAAATAATATAAATGCTGAAGTTAAAGACCTTACCCATCTTAAAACCTATTCAATAGATGATTCTCAAACTCTTGAAATAGATGATGCTATTTCCTTAGAAAAAATAGGATTACAGCATAAGTTATGGATTCACATTGCTTCACCAACATCATATTTTGAATATCAATCAGCTATTGATAGGAAAGCAAGGAGACTGATTTCAACTGTTTATTTATCAACTAATACTTATTACATGCTTCCTGAAATCTTAATAAATGGTTTATTTAGTCTAAGTAATAAAGAAAAGAGAGAATCATTAAGTTTAGGTGTTATTTTTAATGAAGACGGCAGTGTTAGTTCTACAGAAATAGTGAAGAGTATTATTAAAGTAGACTTGAGATTAAATTATACAGAAGCTGATGAACTTATTGATTATGCGCCAAAAGAGGAAGAAGATTTAGGTATTATTTCTGGAATTTTACAAATTAGAAAATGTTGGAGAAAGAGTTCAGGAGCTTTGGAAATATTAGAATCATTTGGAAAAATTATTGTAGAAGATAATATTCCCAAGATTAAGATAATAGATCCAACTTTATCGAGACAATTAATAAGTGAAGCAATGATCTTGTATGGAAATCTAATTTCAAATTTTACCAAGGTAAATAAAATACCTGTTCCATACAGGGTTCAACAACCTATTGATAAAGTTTCTAATGATAATATACAAGCTTCTGATAATAAAATTTTATACAATTTTAAACTTAAGAAAACTATGGGTAAGTCATATTATTCTATAAATCCAATGCCTCACTCAAGTTTAGGATTAACATCTTATTTACATGCTACATCACCGATTAGAAGATATGCTGACTTACTTGTTAATTATCAACTAAACAGATATCTAAATAATAAAGATCTCATATCTAAAGAAGAAGTTGAACAAATGATTCATGATATTAATAATCAAGGAAGACAAAATATAATGAGATATAGAGAAGATCAAAAATATTGGTTAAGTAAATGGTTCGAAAATAACTCTTATAAGGAATTCAATGTGATATTGCTAAATTGGATAAATAATTATAAAAATATTTGTATTTTATACTTTATAGAATATCATTTTTCTACTATATGTAATTTAAAATCAATAAAGAATTTAAATATCGGTGATAGCTTTAATGTTCAAAATATAGTCAATAATAATAATGATATAATTTATTTTGAATTAATTTCATTATCAAAATAATCGATCATCATAAGTGTGCAAGAGTTTTAAAAATATAATATAATAATAAGAATATATGATGAATATGAAATACACAATTACGACACCACTA
The DNA here is from genome assembly GCA_003279615.1 of Prochlorococcus sp. AG-402-B19. Lineage (GTDB taxonomy): Bacteria > Cyanobacteriota > Cyanobacteriia > PCC-6307 > Cyanobiaceae > Prochlorococcus_B. Next base: position 24,981 of record QCHM01000012.1, on the reverse strand, counting down.
TATTATGTTAATGACAAGCCTCATCTAGGTAGTTCTTATACAACAATAGCTTGTGATGCATTAGCTCGATTTCAAAGACTAAATGGAAATACAGTGCTTTTTCTTACTGGTGTTGACGAACATGGTCAGAAAATAGAGCGAACAGCAGAAAGTAAACACCTCCAGCCTCAACTTCATTGTGATGAAATCACAGAAAAGTATAAGTATTTATGGGATAAATTAAATATTAGTTATGATCGTTTTGTAAGAACAACCTCTGAAGATCACACATCATTAGTTCATCAATTTTATCTCAAAGTTTTGAAATCTGATGATGTTTATATGGGTAGACAAAGTGGTTGGTATTGCGTTGGATGTGAGGAGTATAAGGAAGTAGACGAGGATGATAAGAGACCAATTTGCTCAATTCATAATAAGGAATTAGAATGGAGAGATGAAGAGAATTTATTTTTTAAATTATCAAAATATCAAGAACAAATTGAAAAATTAATTAATATTGATGGTTTCATTTCTCCTAAAAGTAGAAAAAATGAAATTATTAATTTTGTCTCTAAAGGGTTAAAGGATTTCTCAATATCTAGAGTAAATTTAAAATGGGGTATAAATGTTCCAGGAAACAAAGATCACACTTTTTATGTATGGTTCGATGCTTTATTAGGTTATATTAGTGGAACTCTTCGTGATCAATACTCTCCAGAACTCACAAAGGAATCGTTATGTAATTGGCCTGCTAATATACATGTAATTGGAAAGGATATACTAAGATTTCATGCAATTTATTGGCCTGCAATGCTAATTTCTGCTGGTATGAAACCACCTGAAAGTGTATTTGGACACGGTTTTTTAACACGAGAAGGGCAAAAAATGGGTAAATCATTAGGTAACGTGCTTGACCCCCTAGCACTATTGGAATATGGGGGAATAGATGCTATGAGATGGTATCTTTTGAGAGATATTGAATTTGGAGAAGATGGTGATTTTCAAATGAGAAGATTTGTAGATATTGTTAATAGTGATTTAAGTAATACCATCGGTAATTTATTAAACAGAACAATTACAATGTCAAAAAAATGGTTTAATGATAAAATTCCAATAGATAGTTCTTTATTACCTAAATCTCCTCTTAAGGCTCAATCAGAGATAAAAATAAATGAATATATGAAATCATTTAAAGATAGTAATTTTAAAAATTCTGCAAATGCAATTATAGACCTTGCTAATAGTGCTAATCTTTACCTAAATGATCGTGCACCGTGGAAGCTAATTAAGGATAAAAAAAATAAAGATATTGTTGCTCTTGATATATATTCTGTACTTGAATCATGTCGAATTATTGCTATATTGCTTAATCCGATTGTTCCCAATTTAAGTATTAGAATATTAAATCAATTAAAAATTGATTCTTCAGCTATCAATTTTCAACAATCATTACATTGGGGTTTGCTAGATCCTGATAATGGACTACAAGATCCTTCTCCCGTAATGGATAAAATTGAATTTAATGAGAATTCTGACTTGTGAAATACATCCAAATTTATTTCTTACTAATATTATCAACTTTACTACTATTGGGCTGTCAAAAATCTAACAAATCTACTTCTCAGATTGATAATAAAAGCTATATTAATAATTTTGAATTACTTCAGGAAAATAATAGTAATGATACACGTGTCAGAATATCAAGTCCTAAGGCAATTATTGATCCAATAAGTAATGATATAGAAATCTTTGATAGTTCGATTGACATACTTAATAAGAATACACTAGAAATTCAAGTCCAATCAGGTAATTCTACTCTCAATAATTTATCAAACACTATAAAAGTATTTAATAATGTAAACATTTCATTTCTTGATAATGAGAATTACTTCATAAGTACTAATTCATTTAACTGGGACTTAAATACATCTATTATAGATATAAAAAATCCACTTAATATTAATTTCAATAATACAGATATAATCGCTTCTAATGGCTTCTTTAACATACAATCAGGATTATTAAAGATTGATAATTCTATATTAAATAGAACAGTATATAATTCAGATGATATAGAGAAATATCAGATTCGAATTAACTCTGATGTTACTAAGTGGTTTAAGAATAAAAATACTTTAGTTTTTACATCTAACGACAAACAAGTAGAAACAACTATAAATTTTTTAAACATTAAGGAGTGATAATAACTTATCAGACCATCCCGAAATCCATTTTTCATCTGAAATAGTAAATGATCTCTTTGACCAGCCACCAACAACAGTTAATCCTTTATTAGATAGTGGGTAAACTATAACTGCGGGTAAATTATTTAATACACAATCAAACTCATCTCTTCCTGGAAATAATTCTGTATTTACTAATGAAATTAATCTTTTTTGCTCAATAGCTCTATTACATATTTCACCGGGTATAAAATCATTATTTGAAATCAAACCTCTTCTAAGGATAACTTTGTTTTCCCAATATATTAAAATTGTACTTGCTGCTGTAGCAGTTAATATTTGTTGACTACCCCAAGCTAATTCATTTTTTTGATCATCAGATAGTTTTGAGTAAAGTACAAAGCCTTCTTCACCCTTCAAAATTGCTTTAGTTGGTTGTTTAGGGCTAATTTCAGTCCAAAGATAACCAATTGTTATCAAAGCTATGGAAGCAATTCCAGATATTGTCTCTGCTCTTATTAAAATAGGATTAATTTCATTAGCTGTGGCAATATTTATAATCGAAAAAATTAAAAGGAAAGAGCCAAAAACTATAACTAGATTTGAAATTTTAAACATTTATATTTTAAATAAGTCTAACAAGGAATATACCGAATCTTTATTATACATATAATGGATTAACAATAAATTTGACTTTATATAGATATAATATAAAAGCGTACATTAATAATAGTAATATCCACATCTTACGGATATGATTACACCCATACCTAAAAATTTTAAAGGTCTTATTACAATTACAGGACCAACAAGAAGTGGAAAAAGTAAATTAGCTGAATTTTTAATACAGAATCAAGAATCCGTAACGTATATAGCAACATCAAGGCCAAGACCAAATGATCCAGAATGGCAAAGAAGAATTGATATTCATAGGAAGAGAAGGCCAGACAAATGGGGGCTAATTGAACAACCAAATGATATCTGTAAATCAATTGATTCTCTTAATGGAAATGAATCGGTTTTAATAGACTCATTAGGTGGATTAGTAGAGCATCAACTAAATGAAAGTGATTTTCAGTGGAATATATTCCAAAATAATTTGCTTCATTGCCTTACAGAAAATGATTTATGCATTGTTATTGTTTCCGAGGAAGTTGGCTGGGGAGTTGTTCCAGCCACAGCTATTGGTCATTTATTTCGTGAACGACATAGCAGGTTAACTTCTTTGATAAGTCGTAATTCAAATAAACGATGGCTTGCTTTAAATGAGACTGCTATTGACTTAGACAAAATTTCTGACCAAATACCATGAATTCGAAAAAAATTCATAGACCACGCGTCGCACTATTTGAACCAAGAATTCCACAAAATACGGGGACCATTGGTAGGTCATGCTTGGCCTTTAATTTGTCCTTAGATATTATAAAGCCAACCGGCTTTAGCTTTGAAGATAAATATTTAAGAAGAGCTGGTTTAGATTACTGGGATAATGTTGATCTACATTTATATGAATCATTTAATGAGTATAAGAATCAATATTCAACTTCTAGAATTATCGCACTAACAAAAAAGAGTGATAATATGATCTCTAATATTAGTTTTAAAAATACAGATATACTTTTGTTCGGTAGGGAAGATACGGGTTTACCCGATACCATAATGAGTGAATGTCAAATAATTGCAGGAATACCTATGCCAGGAGGAGAAAAACAATTAAAGAACAATGGAGTAAGAAGCTTGAATTTGTCAGTAGCCTGTGGAATAGTTAGTTATAGTGCATGTCTTCAATTGAATTTATTGACATAATAATTTAAATAAATAATTTATTAGCCAAGATAATTACAATATAAGACCCCATCATTTATTACATTGTTTTCATCAATCTGTATCCATTCTCTATACTCATCGTATAGGGCTTCTCTATTCGATCCGTCTAAATAATCTAGTCGTTTTAATGATCTGTTAAGCATAACTTCGACAGCTTTAATTGCTCCAGATTGTTTAGGAGACATAAATTTAGTAAATTTTAATAACTATAGCTCACTCACATTGTAATTTCAGTTTCATTTATTACATAATCTAAAATAATATACACATTAATATTTAAACAAGATTAATTAAAGAAGATTATTAAAAAAAATTTAATTTAATTAATTTTTATAATTACGGCTTTTACTAATTTCATCGATGATTAAAAAAAGATAAAATAACAATAGAATATTCTACTCAATGCCAAAAGATAGATTGCTAATCAGTATTGAAGTCATAATTAATGAGTCTCTCAAAAGGCTTTCAAATTTGGAAGGTAAAGACAAGATTTCATTATATAATGAGTTTAGAGAATGGATCAATGCAATTGAATGTGATGAAAAAGGATATGATATTTTATATATAAATAAAATAAATAAGATTTAGATTCAATTACTATCTAGGATTTCTGTCAGATTAACTAGTTTTCTCATAGTATTTACATTGTGAATTAGTAATAATAAATTTTCCTTTAGGACTAGAATGAAAAAGAGAATTAATCTTATTAAAAAGAAAAAAAATATTAAATATAAATCAAATTAGAATCAATAAATTCAATATAAACGATAAAGTAAGACATTAATAAACATAGTAATAAAAATAATAAAATTTACCTAAAATATAATTAAATAGCGATAACTTGATAGATTTAGGAATATATTTGATTTGTTTTAATCTAAGAGTATACTAATAAAAAAATAATTTAATTCTAATTTTTTGTATAACGGAAAACTTAACCATAAAATTTAAAAATACTAATATTATAATTGATGGAAATAATATATGAAAAAGCCTATGGTAAGAAGATTATGTGGTACGCAACACTAATATTTAAAGGTATAAAATTAATATTGCATTAAACTCTAAGATAGAACTATAATATTGAAAATTATGTTATGTAAATTAGTTAAATCATGAAATCTATAATAGAAAAAATAAAAAATTTAATTCCTTATTTTATTTTGATTACAATATATTTCTTATTTATCAATCTTGAAGCCAGCAATAATATGAAAAAAAATGACTCTAATAAGAATGATTTTGGAAATAAGAAAGGGCAAACTCTACCTAAAACCACTACTGAATATGATAACCAAAGAATAGAAATACCAGTAATTCCATTTGATAAATAATAATTTTATTTATAAATACTATTTAAAAAATAAAACTATTATATTAATAAATTAATTATAAATGAAGATATTATTTGATTTTAGCCCTTTTGTTAATATATTTATAATGATCTACGACTTAAGCTTTTATTTCAGAATAAAGTAATTTGAATTCATTCATTCTGGTTGTATATGTTGTCATAATACGTGTTCTAGATAGCAATACATAGGTCTTTAATAGAACAATTTATAAATCGCCTTCGCTTATAACAGTTATAATTTTTTTTCACTAATTCTTAAGCCAACTGTTTTCGTTTTATTTGATTTAAATTATTTAGATTACATATACATTTTGATTTAATAAAGCATCAAAATATATGTTATAGTAATATAATGCTTAAAGCTATTGATGATTAGAAAAAATTTTAGATTAGATCATAAAAGATCATATTCTTTATTAGAGCTTGATAAAAGGGCGGCTATGTCAATACAAAACCACTTTGGGCTATCAAATTATCAAATGCTGGTTTTAAGTTGGCTAAAGGGATTATGGACAGGCATTTTAATATCACTTGTAGTTCATTACTTTGTATCGCATTAATTTTATCTCTTTACTTCAATTATAGTTCTATTACTCAAATTGATAATCAAGATTTATATAATATCTATAATAATAAATTCCTTTTTAGATAACTAGTGCTTTCCACAAATACTCTTATTATAATTATTTTTTAATAGACATTAAGTAATATCCAGACAATTATGTATTTTATTTTGGTTTCAAATTAGAATATTTATTATATATTATTAATATTTTATCAGTAAAAATAAGGGTATTTATATATATAAATTCTTTAATGAGAAAATTAATTTAGTATGATATATATTATTTGACTTGTTTTGTGATTTATTCAGCTAACAAATAAATTAATAAAAGTTTTAAATATTATAATAAAACAATCAAATATAAATCTGTTTTATTTCTAAATCAGCTTAAGTTTACTATTCATTTAAAAAAAAATATTTTTACTTACTATTAATTTTTTGAGAGACCTTTTCTAATTCTGCTCTAGAGAGAGTTGCTTCGATTTGAGCTAAAACTTGCTGAAGTTCAGCCGTTTTATCTAATGAGCGCTCTGCCATTGATCTTAGTTTTTGAAGTTCTTTAGAGGCTGTTTTCATAAATTGAATGAAAAAAGACAATATCTTTCATGGACATGAAATGAAAATTATCCAAGAAAGCTTTTTGATGGACACATTCAAATTTGCCAAATATTTATCAAATGTCAATAGTTAAAAGTTTAAATCAATAAAATTATTTGTTTTTTATTACATAAATTTTATGATTAAATTATTGATAAAAAATGTGCTCAAAGATACAAATAATTAAAATACACACAAACAAAAAAAGAACATAGCTAAATTTTAAAAGCTACGTTCTTTAAAATATTTTTTTTTAAATTATAAAAAAAATATTAATGTAATGCTAATTATCTTTACCTTTTTTTTCAGAATCTACTGGTCTAACTGGTTTTGGCAAAAGCATGATAAAAAACTAGTCTCTTAATTCATTTTTAATGGCTTTTTTGAATTCGTAAATAAGAATTCAAGCTTTGAAACTTCTTGACATAACAAACTTATTGATTTTGTGATTTCTCCGTCACTTTTTGATTTTCTTTTCTTGATAAGGCCGCATCTATTTGAGCTAAGACTTGTTGAAGCTCTGCAGTCTTAGTCAAAGATGCTTCTGCTTTCATACGAAGCTTTTGAATTTCTACTTTAGAATATGTCATAGGTTTAAGAAGCTAGCATTTTAGCAAGCTTCTTACGACTAAATGAAGAAATCAAGACAGTAATCTCCATTTAAAAGCTAAAATTATAAAGTTAGCCAATTTTTCTAATCTTAGTAAGGAATCTAACTATGACAGAGGAATGGAAACCAGTTGATTCACAAGTCTTAGTGGATGCGTGGGAAGAAATCAAAGACTGTGCCGAGGGAATCCAAAAAGATCTAGCATGTCCAGATGAAACAATTTCAAAAATGTTGAGATCAGTAGCCGAAACTTTTGATAACACTGTCGAAGATCTGCTCGATAAGGCAGAAGAAGATTGGGAAGAAGAAAAATAGTTGTATTATTAACAAATGATCCCAGATTTCTTCAATTCTCCAGAACCAATGACACATATTGGAGCATGGAGATCAATTTTAGGTTTATTAATAGTTTTATTTGCAACTTTTGTAGGAGTAGAAATTCATATTGGAAATGAAGATGAAGAATCATAATATATCGAAAATTAATATTACATTTTTTAATTTTCCATTAGATAGCACTAGTTATAAGACAATATTTTATGGATTAAATATATAATTACTAATTTATTTACTTGATTAATTTATCTTATAATGCCTCCTTGGTTATCTCAACTTATCTATCTTCAACAAAGCGAATCTGAATCTTATTTATCTAAATTGATTCAATTGGCTACTGTTTCACATGATAATAAGCCAAGAGTAAGAACAGTTGTCTTTAGAGGTTGGAGTGATTCCTTCGATATGAAAATCTACACAGATAAAAGAAGTGCGAAAATTATAGAGTTAAAAGATAATAATAACGTTGAAGCTTGTTGGTTTCTTCCCAATTCAAGCTGTCAATTCCGTTTTCGTGGAACTACAACAATTGATTGTGATAAAGAAACTTGGGAGTTATTAGACGAGAAATCAAAATCAATGTGGAGCTGGCCATCTCCTGGTAATAAATTTGAACCAAATAATAATTTAAATTTTCTACCAAATAAAGATACAAATCCAATTGATAATTATGTCTTGCTTAAGATAAATATTGATTATGTAGACCAACTAATCCTTGATAAACCAGTTCACTTTAGAAGGAGATGGATTAAAAAAAGAGAATGGATTGAAGAGCGTATAAACCCATAAATTATTGAGGATGACGAAGCTAACTGTTGGGGAAGCTTCAATATGTTCCGATCACCCTCATAGAATTAATAGCAAAATCTTTTAATATTGGCAACGATATAAATTAATAAAATAATATTAGAGATACATTAATTAAATATCTGTAAAGAACTTAATCATTAACTATTCACAAAACTAGTTTGAAATTAAAACTTTCTTAGCCCATGCCTTGTGCTTCTTGTCTAGATCTGATATCGAATTTCTTTGTGCCTTCAATTTCAAAAGATATGATACTTTTGAAATTTTAGTAAATTTTATTTTTTCGGAATCTTCAACAAATGATTGGTATGCCTGCAGGTAGTCTCCATTCATCTTATGAACAATATGTCTTTTTTATTTCTACTATGGGATTAATACAATCTAAAATTATTTAATATTCTCTTCCTCTTTGCTTTACATGCTTGTACTGGTTCAAAGGTATTGGTTTACGTTGATGTATTTTAGATATCATTTTTTTTAGAATTATCAAAAGGATAACTAAATAATAAATATGATTTATTACTAAACATAGACAATACAACCATAAACATTATTTTTGATTGGAAATAAGTATCTTAAACCAAAGCTTTGTAGAGTAAAATTTTCATTACACACCATACACCCTCTAATTAAAGGAATTAAATCTATTAAAAACACTTACTAAATTTTTGATCTAAAGATTTCTACCGAACAAGACCATCCTGAATTATTATGGAAAGTGTATGCCTATAAGAACTCAGATGAGATGACCTCATTTCATGAAAATCATCATGAGAAGAAATAAATCTTATTCTGATAATCTAAAGGTATCATCATGTCAGTGTAGCTCAGCTGGTTAGAGCACAGCATTCATAACGCTGAGGTCGAGAGTTCAAGTCTCTCCACTGACATTAATATTTGATGTAAGTAATATTAAACTCAAATTTTATTTTCTCAATACTAACTAATTATTTATCAAGCCTATAATTACTTTTTATAATCAATTTTAACGGAGTGGGATATAAAATTAATTAATTTAGTAAATAAATATAAATACTATTTCATGTCTATTTGATTAAGTCGATCTTTAAAAGATTGTGAAGAGGAGTTATGATTTGCTTGAGTCTCCTCTGATAATGTGTTTTCTTCAATTTCTTTAGATGAATCATTGATATTATTATTATAAATAGAAAAATTCTTAGAATTATTAAAGCTTATTGTTGACTGAGGACTCCTGCTTTCATTAGCAGTATTAGTTGTTTTAGATTTAGATAAATTATTATTATTTTTAGAATTCAGATTAGAATTACCTTCAAATGTATTATTATTGCCTAATTCTGATGTTGATTTATGCTTTCTGATTATTGGATATTTAATAACTTCGGTTCTCAATTGATTCAATAACTTAAAATGGTTTGATGAACTAAATTTTTTCACGAGTGACTGATGCCAACTTATTTGATCGTTCATTTTTGTGATTATGGTCGTTTAGCTAAAAAGAGAAAGGATTCTTCGTCTTTACATGATAAATTATATATAGGAAAAGGGGAAGTTCTCTAGCCTCTAAACCAATCAAAATACGAATCAATTTCCATGACGACAAATGAATGCCTTAGGGTTGGCATGCAAGCACCTGACTTTTCTGCAACTGCAGTCGTTGATCAAGAATTTAAAGACATCAAACTTTCTCAGTACAGAGGAAAGTATGTGGTTTTATTTTTCTATCCTCTAGATTTCACATTTGTTTGTCCTACTGAAATTACAGCGTTCAGTGATAGATATACTGATTTCAGTAGCAAGAACACAGAGGTATTAGGAGTTTCAGTAGACAGTAAATTTACACATTTAGCCTGGATTCAAACACCAAGAAATGAAGGTGGAATTGGTGATATTAATTATCCACTCGTATCAGATCTGAAGCGTGAAATTTGCCAAGCATATAATGTGTTAAATGAAGATGGTGAAGCTGACAGGGGTTTATTTATAATCAATCCAAATGGAGTAATAATGCATTCAACAATCAACAAAGCCCCTGTAGGTAGAAATATTGATGAAACACTAAGAATATTACAAGCATATCAATACGTAGAATCTCACCCAGATGAGGTATGTCCTGCTGGCTGGACACCAGGTGATAAAACCATGAAGGAGGATCCCAAAGGCAGCAAGGAATATTTTTCAGCCTTGTAAAATGAATAATTGTTATTATTTAATTAGTAGAAACAAAAGAGTTAAGTTTGCTAATAATATATCCAGCTTCAAGTGTTTCTTTATCCACTAGTTCATCTACTAGCAAATCCATTAAAGGAACTTTATCGGATAGGAGTTTGATAGCATGCATAATGGCCTTTTTAGCAATTGATATAATTTGATAATCTATTTCTTTACTTGTTTTCTGAGAATATTCTTTCTTATTTTGCATAATATCTCTACCAAGAAAAATTGTTTCATTTGATGAGTTGTATGCCATAGGTCCAAGTTCAGAAAATCCAAATTTTGTAACCATTTGGTTAGCCCAAAAATAAACATCTTCGAGATCTTTTTGTGAACCTTGAGTAACTTCCTTAGAACCATAAATAATTGTCTCAGCAGCCCTAGATCCAAGTGAGATTACAATCTTATGATAAATATAGTTTCGAGTTATAAGACCACTATCAATTGTCTCCTCATCAGGAATGAAATATGTCATTCCTGAAATATCACCAAATGACTTAAATAGTGAAATTTTTTCTAACTTATCTTGTGATGGAATTAATAATGCCACTAATGTTTTGCCAATAATCTGATAAGCAATTTGTCTTTTTTTTGATGTATCTGCAAGCGGTTTAGAAAGTAATCCAAAGCGTGTTTTTTCGAGAGCTTTCTCTAGATCAAAAGAGCTAATACTTGATTTAGCATTTCTTGCAGCATGAATAGCTGCTTCATTTAGTAGATTTTGCAAATCAGCACCCGAAAATCCAGTGGTCTTTGAAGCCCATTCCTGTAGCTTGACTGAATTGGATAGAGGTATTGTTCTTGCATGAACGGATAAAATTTTATACCTTGCAGTTCTATCAGGAAGAGATATATCTATGCGACGATCAAATCTTCCAGGCCTAGTAAGAGCGCGATCAAGAATATCAGGCCTATTTGTAGCCGCAATTACTATTACACCATTATTAGAAGCAAAACCATCCATCTCTGTGAGAAGTTGATTTAATGTTTGCTCTCGTTCATCATTACCTCCTCCAATACCGGCGCCTCTTTGTCGGCCAATAGAATCAATTTCATCTATGAAGACTATGCAGGGTGTTTTTTCTTTAGCACTTTTGAAAAGATCTCTAACTCTACTGGCCCCAACACCTACAAACATTTCGACAAATTCTGAAGCTGAAATAGAAAAGAAAGGAACATTGGCTTCACCTGCAATTGCTCTAGCTAATAATGTCTTACCTGTACCGGGCGGTCCAACTAAAAGAACACCTTTTGGAGTTTTGGCACCAAGGTCAATTAAAGTCTGCGGATTTTTTAAAAAAGAAACAATTTCTTTTAGTTCATCTGATTCTTCATTTAAGCCAGCTACATCATCAAAAGTAATTTTTGGCATATCATCATGTTTAACTTGAGAAGAACGGCGCGTAAAACCCTGCATACTATTTAATAACTTCGATGATCTTCTAATTAAAAATGAAAGAGCTAAAATAAATATTAATGAAAAGCCAAATCCACTAATCAAGTTAGCTATGCGCTGATCTGATCTTATATCTCTAACAGTTAGGGGTACTTTATATTCATCAGAAATTCGAAGTATTTTTTGATCATTATAAAATATAGGAATTGTTTCTTGATCTCCATTAGTGAATTCAACTATTACCTCTCTTCTGTTGGGAATTAAAATGATAGATATAATTTCCCCACTTTCAATATCCTTTAATAATTGACTATAACTTTTACTCATCAGATAATTAATTCAGCAAATTATAGAGAATATATATGTAAACTATACTCAAAATGATTACTAACTGAAGTTTATATAGAAAAATAGACAAGAAGTTAGCAAGTGCTCAAAGGGTTTTTGTTAAATCGGATGATGACGTTATAAAATATAGAACAAGTAAAAGTTCGGCAACAATGGCAGTACCAAAGAAAAAAACCTCCAAAGGTAAGCGAAACCAGAGACATGCGATATGGAAAGGTAAAGCAGCTATTGCTGCTGAAAAGGCATTGTCAATCGGTAAATCAGTTCTGACAGGAAGAGCTCAAGGTTTTGTTTATCCAATGGATGAAACAACAGAAGATGAGGCTGAATAAACTTATTTAAGAACCTAGTTTAAAAGCCTCAAGGATAAGAGCATAAGTCGATCCAATTCTGAAATTATTTATAGCTAACAATATTAAAGACAATTTAGAAAAGCTAGAAAATATTAACGACCTAATTATAACCTCCATTATTAACACTAATAAGATTGATAAAAATATTGTATTGACTGATTTGTCCAATAAAAAAGAAATTAGACTATTAGTAAAATAAAAACCTGATAATAATGAAAGAAGCAAAACGCTTCTCTTACTCCATGAGTCAGATATGAGAGGAGAAACAATCAATAAACATGAATCTATGAATTCTCTAAATTTAGTTTTCTGCATTTAATTAATGATATTTGTAAGATAAGCAAAATCTACTATTTTACTAATTAAGGGCTTACCATAAATTACTTTAGATTGAATATTGTTATTGCCAAGGCTATCAACACATGCATTAGCCTTATCAGTTATTTTTTGAAAAGTTGATGACCATGGAGGCAAAGTCAAAAGACAGTTGATTTTTGCTTCCTTAGCCGCTTCTACTCCATTACTAGAATCCTCAATGGCTAGACAAGTTGAATTTGAACAATTACTTATTTTAACTGCCAGATTATATGCATCTGGAAACGGTTTGTGATTACTTACATCTTCATAGGTAATTATTTTAGAAAACATATGTAAATGCGAATATAGTGAAGTATTTAAAAAAGGTTCAAGTGAATCTCTTCCACTAGTTGTAACTATAAATTGTTTTATATTACGTTCAGCAAGTTCATCCATGAGCCTAAGGACACCATCTCTAATTTTAATTTTTCCAGATTGAATTAACTCCTTATAATGGAAACTCTTCCTTAATTGAATTTTAGTGCATATGTCATCGGGTAATTCACTATCTATTTCGTCGCGATAATAAATAATACGGTTTAACCCACCTGAAATCTTTAAAAGTTCTAAGTATTCATCCTCATTCCATTGCCAATCCAAATCAAAATCCATAAATGCAGAATTAAAAGCGATTCTATGGCCACATAGCTCGGTGTCGGCTATGGTTCCATCAACATCCCAAAAAACAGCTGATAATGCATTCATGTTTTACACTAAAAATTTTATTTTCTATTGAATCAAACTAGGCTAAGCTTTTGAAATCAGATAATAATCAAATTAAAAGATGGATATTACCTCAGCCATTAAATAAAGAAGCAATAGATAATTGCAAAATAAATTATACTTTACAGAAAGTCTTATGCAGACGAGGAGTCAATTTAGAAGGAGAATTGATAAATTTCCTCACACCTTCAGGTTTACCTAACCCTGAAGATCATTTTGATGAATTAAACAAAGCTACTAAAAGAATAATTGAAGCTTGTAATAGAAAAGAGAAAATAGCAATATGTGGAGATTACGATGCAGACGGTATTACAAGTACTGTACTGCTAGTAGAACTATTGTCTAAGTTAGGTGCCAATGCTATACCATACATTCCTTCCAGGAATGAAGATGGATATGGATTAAATCCTAAAATGATAGATGATATACACAATCATCAAATACCACTTATAATAACTGTTGACAATGGAATCTCAGCATTTAAAGCAATTGAAAGGTCAAAAGAAATGGCTATAGATTTGATAATAACGGATCACCACAAAATACCAGAAAATAAATTAGATATTTATGCATTAATTCATCCCGAAAGATCACCACAGAATTCTCCGTATAGATATTTAGCAGGCGTTGGAATTGCATTCATGTTAGCTCGAAATATTTGCAAAAAGATAAATTATAATATAGAAGACACAACTGCACACGTATTATTTTGTATTGGCACTGTAGCTGATATGGCTCCACTAATAGGAGCCAATAGGAAGTGGCTTAAAGAGTATCTACCCAAGATTAATACTACAAACAACATTGGAATTAGATCAATTATTAAAAAACTGTCAATTGAAGACAATGAAATTACTTCTGAGGACATAGGCTATAAAATTGCCCCACTAATCAATGCTGTAGGAAGAATTAATGATCCAAAAATAATAGTTGACCTTTTTACAAATTCATCAGAAGAAAATGTCAATAATTTAACTAAAATTATATTTTCAATTAATAATGAAAGGAAAAGATTAACATCATTAATTGAGGCGGAGGCATTGGAATTAGCAGCCGAAGAATATATGAAAAACAAAAAATTCTTAGTTCTTTCAAAAAAAGAATGGAATCATGGAATAATAGGAATCGTAGCAGCTAGGGTAGTAGAAAAATACAATTTACCAACAGCAATTCTATCAGAAGCAAATAATGGAATATATAGAGGATCTATTCGATCAAATAACCAATTAAAGGTAAATCTAGCATTAGATGAATGCAAAGATATCCTTATTGCGCATGGTGGTCATGCAGCAGCAGCAGGTTTAAGTATCAAGGAAGAGAATATACCTAAACTTCAAGAAATTCTAAATAATATAGCTATACGAGAATTCAAGAATTGTAATTTAATTAAGTCGATAAAACCAGATGCACATATAAGTCTGGCAGAAATAAACAACGACTTCTATAGACAATTAAAGCTTCTAGGACCATTTGGAATAATGAATAATACCCCAATTTTTTGGACGAGAAAATGCAGAGTATTAGATATTTATAATCTTAAAGGTGAACATTTAAAAATGAAATTAGATGATGGAACAGCAGTTATTGATGCTATAAAATGGAACTATTCATCAACATTAAAAATAAATGATTTAATTGATATTGCTTTCTACATTGAAATAAATCAATGGAAAAAAAGAAAAAAAATACAATTAAATATAATTGATATTAAAAAATTTACAAGTACAATTCATTTACAATTGCACAAACGAGTGTATAAATGCAATTTAACTAAAAATATGAAAATAGAGATTACAAACTCAAAAGGTCAAACTATAAGTTCAGATTTATCACAAATCTCTAATAAAAAAAATGTAAAGCACGATAGTTTCACTAAAAAAATTCTTTCGTTTGCAGAAATTGCACTTGGCAAAACTGCTTAACCTTTAAACACCTCTTCTATAGAAGATCAATGCAATAATGGCTGGTCCTGCAAGAAAGACTGCTACGAGAGGCAAAAGGTTTCCCATGTTTTTTTTTTAACTTGGGAAATTATACTAAATAAACAGTCTGTGGTACACAATAATTACAAAATTTTGATCATCAATCCATTGCTAATAGCTCTTTTTATGACGTCTATTACATTTATCTACATTTTATTAATGAATTAAAGGGGTTCAAATGTGTCTTAGGGTTAAAAGTAAAAGCATTTCTTATACGAAAATGAACCAAGGAAATAGAGAAAAATTCATAACTTGATTATTTAGACGTTTTTTATATAAGATATAAAACTATACGAACATAAAACAATAGATAACAGTTCTCACTGTGAAGTAATGAGACAACCTAGTTCAAATTCTAAAATAAAAGTAAGTGATCAAAAGGATTCATCTGCTTTTTTCAATATATTAATTACATCTTTTAGCACAATATTTCTTGCTGAGTTAGGAGATAAGACTCAACTTGCGACTTTAATGTTGTCTGCTCAGTCAGGTAGGCCAATAATTATCTTTACTGGAGCTGCATTAGCACTTATCACTACAAGCCTTCTTGGAGTAATAATAGGACAATGGATAGCGAATAATTTACCAAGACAAAGTTTTACTTTGATTTCAGGGTTGATTATGTTAAGTTTAGGTATATATCTAGTAACTCAAGGATTAACTGACTATTTTTATTAATAAAAAATAAATAAATGCTACTTACGCTACTTTTTACAACATTCTTTACCGTTTTTCTAGCTGAAATTGGTGATAAAACTCAATTAACAACAATAACCTTAAGCAGTACAACCAATAAGCCTTTAGCAGTTTTTATAGGCTCGTCTACAGCTCTTATACTCGCAACCCTTTTAGGAGCTTTGGCTGGCAGTTCTATTGCAAACCTAATACCAGCTTTCATACTAAAGCTCCTTTCTGGAATAGTATTTTTATTCATAGGAACAAATCTCCTTTTACAAATAAAAAAAGAGGTTCCTATTGATAACTAGTAATCCAAAAGTTATTATCATAATTAATAGTCTTATATGGTTAAATACTTAAATACAATGGAATTAACTTGATTTTCAAAAAATCATGACAACAGTCTCAGAGATACTAGAAAATCTAGATAAAGAGGAAGGAATAGAAGTAAACAAGCTTGAAAAGTCCTTGAAACTGACTAAGAAAATTGATAGAGATAATCTAGGAATCGCGATCAAAGCTCTAAATAAGCTTGGAATAATCCAAAACCACAAAGAAGAAACACTTACGTTAAACAGTCAGATAGACTTTATTCAAGGAAGAGTTCGTTGTAGCAGCAAAGGTTATTGCTTTGTTGTCAGAGAAGATCAAGGTGAAGACATTTATATAAGAGAATCGAATTTAAATAATGCATGGCATGGAGATTCAGTAATTGTAGTTATCACTCAGCAAGCTCATAAACGAAGAGCTCCTGAAGGGAGAATACAATGTGTTTTAAAAAGATTTAATGATATCTTGCTTGCAAAAGTTGAATTAGATAAAATTTCTGGAGTATTAAAAGCATACCCATTAGATGACAGGATTTCTTCAATTATTGAACTAGAAGACGATATAGATAAATTAAATAATCCTCCTAATAAAAATATAATTTATGAAATAAAAATTACTAAATATCCTATTGCTCAAATAAATGCTAAAGGGGTAATTGTTAGAGAATTGTCATTAAATTCTGGACTAGAAGGGGATATTGAAATATTACTTTCTAAGAATAATATTTCTAAAAATCATGTAGTACCAAAAATTTCTCCGAAAAAAATAGCTCTAAAAGGTAGATTAGATTTAACATCACAACCATCACTATTATTTCAAAGCTGGGAATGCTTAAATTCCCCTTCCCTTCCTGCTTTATTTGCTGAACCTTATGAAGGGGGATATAGAATATGGGTTCATTCACCTGCAGTTGCCGAAAGAATAAATATAGGTAGTAAGTTAGATAATTATCTTAAAAAGAAAGGAGAAGTAATTTGTTTAGGAAATAATTGGCTTGATTTTCTAAATGATTCTCTTACATCCAAAGTTCAATTCAATCTTAATGAACAAAAAGAGTCTATTTCGTTAATGATAGATATTAATAGCGATGGTATAGTTACTGATTGGAAATTTTCACTAAGTATAATAAAACCCATAAAACTTATTACAGAAAACCATCTTAAATCAATAAATAATAGAAAACCTACATCAAAGTCAATTCCTATAGCCCTTAAATCCGTTAAAGATAGCTTAGAGGTCATTTACACTATTATTAATTCATCAAAACTAATTAATCAGAATTACAATGGATCTATAAAACTAGATCAAAATATACCTAACTTAGAAAGACTAAGTGAATTACAAAAAGCATTTCCAAGTAGAGATTTCAACGGTTGGAGTAAATCATTTGACTCCTATGATCCTCAGTCAATAATAGATGTATATATTAGATTGTCTAATAATATTCTTGCTCAGCATTTAATCGGATATGATTTACCATTCATTTATAAGGAGTATGAAGAAATTGAACAATCTTCTATAAATGAACTTACAAAATCAGCACTAGCATTAGATAATACAATAGTAGTTAATATTGATGGTTCAATATCAACAAAAGAACTCATAAAATCATTTGAGAATAGTAGTGAAAAGAAAATATTACATAAATTAGTAAAACATATAATACCAGGAATACATCTTAAACTCTATAAAAATAATAATACTTTAGACAACGATAATATAAATGAAGAATTATCCAAGAAAAATATAGAATCTCCATGGTGTTGTCCAACATTGAACTATTGGAATATATTTAATCAATTTCTCATAAGTTCTCTTTTAAATGAAGGTAAAAATAAGTTATCAAGTCGAAGCAAGGAAACCATTGATTTAGGTAAAAAAGATAGTTGGAATAATATATCTTGGGATTTATTTTCAACAAAAGTTAAAGAGACTATTGATATCAATTCAAATATGAAGTTAATTCAATATCTAAATGAAATAAGAAAACAATCAAAGTCATTTAGAAATAATATAATCTCTATTGCTCAGTGCCGAGAAGCCCAAAATATAATTGGAAAGAAAGTCACAGCTGTTATTACTGGGGTTCAAAGTTATGGATTTTTTGCTGAATTAGAAGATATAACATCTGAAGGATTAGTACATGTAAGTACTCTTGGAGACGATTGGTATGAATACAGATCTAGACAGAACCTTTTAATAGGTCGTAAATATAAAAAAACATACCAACTTGGGCAAAAAGTATATGTTAAAGTTATAAAAGTTGATATGTTGAAAAACCAAATTGATCTAGAACTTGTGACAAATGAAGAAACAGAATCTATAAATAAACAACAGAGTGATATTAGTATTAAATCTGAAAATTAATTATAAATGAAAAGCATTGTCATTGCTATTACAGGCGCATCAGCCATGCAATTAGGTGAGAGATCCATACAATTATTACTAGAAAACAACAAAAAGATTGATTTAATACTTAGTAAAGGTGCTTACGAAGTAGCAAAAAGTGAGCGGAATATAAATATTCCTATTGAACCAAAGAACCAATCATATTTTTGGAGAGATAAACTTAATGTTCAATCGGGTGAATTAACTTGTTATAGATGGAATGATCATTCAGCATCAATTGCTAGCGGAAGTCATAAGACTAAGGGAATGGTTATAGTCCCTTGCACAATGGGAACATTAGGTCGAATAGCTTCTGGCTTTTCATCAGGTTTAATTGAAAGGTGTGCAGACGTTCATTTAAAAGAAAACAGGCCATTAATTATTTCACCAAGGGAATCACCATTTAACTTAATTCATATTGAGAATATAAATAGATTGGCCAAGGCTGGGGCATTAATAGTCCCACCGATACCAGCGTGGTATACAAATCCACAAACTATTGAAGATATAATTGATTTTATTGTAGTTCGACTTTTTGATTCGCTTGGAGAGGATCTCGGTAAAATCAAAAGGTGGGATGGTCCAAAGAAATGAATCTAAGTAAATTATTTAAAAGCATATCTTTTTTATCAACATTAATTGTAATTATTTTTATAGCAATTAACAACCAAAAACAGTCTACTAGGTTGAAGATACTTATATGGGATACTCCAGTTTTATCAATAGGATCATATCTTGCTATATCTTCCGGAACTGGTTTTTTAATTTCCTATTTTATTACTAATGTCATTACTAATAACAATATCTCAAAAGTTGATAAAATAAATTATAAATATACGAATGAACAAGAAGAATACAATGAAACAAAAGACTCAAGTAATAATATTTACTATGATAATACATTAATTGAAAGAGATATTAAAGATCCATCACCAACTATCAATGCAAGTTTTAGAGTGATAAGTAAAAGAACTAAAGCAGCAGAAAATTCTAGCAAAAATAATGAACGAGATTATGAAACTTCAGATTACTTAAATGAAACGGATAATATCTATTATGAAGAACAAGAAAATTATGAAAGTATTAATGACAAAAAACTATACATAAATGATTGGTTTGATGATTCACACGAAAAATGGTAAAAATATGGTATTAAATATATTAACCAATCATCAATTAACAACTTTGAAATGATTTGCTAATATAGATCTATGGAAAATTCAACACCCAAAGTCGAATCTAAAAATGAAAATCCAAATATAGAAAAGCCATCGATTCCTAAGAAACCGGCAAAACCTCCTAAGATTGAAGACAAACCATTTAATGAATTCATAAATAATTACTTTATTCCTGAATTAAAATCATCTATACAAGATAAGGGCAAAGAAATATATGAAATAAAGCTTATTCATGGAAACAGACCAGTAGTTGGAGGAAAATGTTGGATGGTTTTTTGCGAATTAATTGATGAAAGAAAGTTTTGGCTTTGTTTTAATCAAGATATTATTACCTCCGGTAAGACTATATTATTAGCTGAATCAAATTCAGATCCAAGTATAGTTGAATCATTTTTAATTGATGAGAAAAAAACTACTCTACCTTTATTAATTTCAAGAGTTCTTCAAAGATTAAATGGTCAAAAATGGATTGGTGAAAACTAAAAACCTAACATTAATAATTAACCAAATTACTTCATTTTGTAAATTAATAGTTGAGCTAATTAAAATAAATATGTGATCTTAAGATGGCAATGTGCAGTTAAGCCTATTAAATGCCATAATACAAAAAAAAAAAAATTGACTGATTCCTTATTGACTAAACAAAGTGAAAATCTGATATTTCATACTTTTGATGAAACAATAAGACCCCAAATTGAAGAATTACTTTCACTTGGCAAGTCTGCTGGGGCAGATCTTGTAGAGATCTTCTTAGAAAAATCGGACAATATTTCACTACTCGCCGAACAAGATAATATTTCAAATGTCAGTCCATCTTTTGGTATTGGCGCTGGTATAAGAGTCTTCTTAGGTAAAAAGGATGGTTTTGTAAGCACTAATGATTTATCAAAATCAGGACTGTTATTTGCACTTTCACAAGCTTTAGGAATGTTAGGACTAAATATCGGGACTCTATGCGTCAATAAATTTGAAGGTTTGGATAGCTTAAAAGATTTCGGATCTGATAAAAATAACTGGTTAGCAGATTCACCAGATCTCGATGAATCGACAATAAGGTTATTAGAGTCTACTAATCTATTATCCAATAAAAACAAAAATCTAAAAGTCAGAAGAGCTAGTTATTCTAGAAACTGGCAAGAAGTACTTGTAGCTGCAACTGATGGAATTTTTGCAAGAGATATAAGACTTCATCAGACCGTTGGATTAAATGTAATTGCAATAAAAGACAAAAAAAGATCGACCTCAGCACGAAGATATGGCAGTTCTGGTAATCCAAATGATTTGAGAAACTGGGACCTCGATAAAAGTGCAATTGAATTAAATGAAAGTGCTCAAAAAATGCTTCATGCAGATTTTGTTGAAGCGGGTCAAATGCCTGTTGTACTAGCCAACAAGTTTGGAGGCGTAATTTTCCATGAGGCTTGCGGGCACCTATTAGAAACTACTCAACTAGAACGAGGGACTTCCCCTTTTCACGACAAGGTCAACAGACAAATTGCCAACACAGCTGTTAGTGCAGTTGATGAAGGACTATCAACATATGCCTTTGGCTCATTATCAATGGATGACGAAGGTATGGAACCTCAAAACACTTTATTAATTGAAGATGGAATATTAAAACAATTTATCTCAGATAGGGCAGGAGCATTAAGGACTGGTCATCCTAGAACTGGAAGCGGAAGAAGACAAAACTTCTCATTTGCTGCAGCAAGTCGCATGCGAAATACTTATATCAAACAAGGCAAATATACTCCTGATAACTTAATACAAAGTATAGATAATGGTCTATATTGTAAATCTATGGGTGGTGGCAGCGTCGGCCCTACTGGTCAATTTAACTTCTCAGTGGAAGAAGGATATCTAATAAAAAATGGGAAACTAGATAAACCTGTTAAAGGAGCAACATTAATTGGCGAGGCAAAAGAAATATTACCCAGGATATCAATGTGTGCTAACGATTTAGATCTTGCAGCTGGATTTTGTGGATCTGTAAGCGGAAGTGTAAATGTAACAGTTGGACAACCGCATATAAAAGTTGATTCAATTACTGTAGGAGGAAGATAAAAATGAAGAATTCAATTACTAATAATAATATTGGTGAATTAAATCCAAATCTATTTAAAGATCTTTTAATCAAATATAGTAAAGAGTTAGATATTGAAAAGTGGGATATTGGTGCTACATCTAGTAGAGATATATCAGTGCAGGTCCAACAAGGAAATGCAAAGCAACTAAAAGGGTCTCAAAGAAATTCAATGACATTAAGAGTATGGAATAAAAAAAAGGTAGGAATAACAAGTACTTCTGATTTAACAAACCAAGGAATCAAGAAAGCTATGAGAGTAGCAATTGAAGCTAGTTATTTTGGTAATGAAAAAGAGTCACCAGACTTTTCAACATTAGCCAAGTCACCGATAAATGAATTAAATTCCACATCTGTAAAAGATCATGGAATTGATGAATTATTGGTGATACTAAAAAAAGCAGAAAAGCAATTAATTAATGCACATATATCAATAGATTCTGTGCCATATAATGGATTAAGTGAAAGTTATATGGAAAGGTTATATATAAATAGCGATGGTGCTAATAGATTTATGAAACTATCACAATCTTCAATTTATTTATATGGAAAAGCACAACAAAAAAATAAAAAACCAAGAAGTGCAGGAGCCATTAGAATAAATTCAAATTTAGAGAAACTTGACATAGATTCATGTATAAAAGAAACTTCAAATAAGTTAATTAGTCATCTAAATTACGAAGCTATAGAAACGAACAAATATTTAATATGCTTTACACCTGAAGCCTTTTTGCAATTGATAAATGCTTTTAGTTCAATGTTTAATGCAAGATCTATTATTGACGGTCTAAGTTTAATGAACGAAGATTCAATTGGTAAACAAATAGCAGTAAAAAATCTAAACATAAGTGACGAAGGTCTTCATCCTGAAAACGTTGGGGCATTTAGTTTTGATGGGGAAGGTACTCCAACACAAAATATTAATTTGATTAAATCAGGTGTTTTGATTAATTTACTGCACTCAGAGGCTACTGCTAGAAAATTTGGAGTTAAACCCACAGGTCATGCAGGTTTAGGAGCTAAAGTATCTGTCTCTCCTGATTGGCTAGTTGTAAGCAAATGTGAAAATGTAATAGATCAGGATGAAACTCTAAGCGTAATATCCACCAAGAAAGAATACATTCTAATAGATGAATTATCAGCAATACACTCTGGTGTTAAAGCTAGTCAAGGCTCTTTTTCGTTACCCTTCGATGGTTGGATTGTGAATGATGGCAAAAAGACATCAATCGAAGCTGCAACTGTTGCCGGAGATATATTAAAATTACTAAATAATATAGTAAAAATAGAATCGGAGCAAATAGTTACTCATCAAGGAATAAGTCCATATGTTTGGGTGAAAGATATTTCAATAACTGGTGAAGCGTGAAAATAATTTTTTGGGGAACTCCTAAATATTCTTCAGAACATTTAATAAATATAGTTAAAGCAGGCTACGAAGTAACTGCAGTAATTACTCAACCAGATAGGAGGAGAAGTCGGGGTAAGAACTTATCTCCATCACCAGTTAAAAAGACTGCATTAGAATTTAATATCCCTGTATATACAACACAATCAATTAGTAAAGATCAAAATATAAAAAATTTACTCATTAAATTAAAAGCTGATGTTTATGTAGTTGTAGCTTTTGGCCAAATACTTCCAAGGGAAATATTAGATCTACCTAAACTTGGATGCTGGAATAGTCATGCTTCTTTATTACCAGTATGGAGAGGGGCAGCTCCAATTCAATGGAGTATTATAAATGACGATTCCAAGGCAGGGGTCTGTATTATGGCAATGGAAGAAGGTTTAGATACAGGTCCTGTCATCAAACAAGAATCTACAATTATCAGTGATGCAGATAATCTAGAATTGCTAACGAATAGATTATCTAATATCTCGTCAAAACTTTTAATACAATGTCTTGAGAATATAAAACTAACTGAAGGGTTGAATAAACAGGCTAGACTCAAGAAATTAAATGCAATTGATCAAATAGAACTAGAAGGCAAGCCAAGTTATGCAAGACAAATAAAAAAAGAAGACTATTTAATAGATTGGAGTCAAAATGCTAGAACCATTATAAAGAAAATACTGGGACTATATCCTAATGCATTTACTTTTTATAATGGTAAACGAATTAAAATTTTAGAAGCTAACATACTACGAAATCAAGAAAAAATATTAATACATAAAGATATAAATGACAACTCAGAACAAAAAAATATCCCAGGAGAAATAATTATGATAAATAAAGAAGTTGATATAATGATAATGACCAAAGACTTTCCAATTCAAATAAAAATTGCACAGCTAGAAGGAAAAAATATAACAGATGGATTTACATTGTCTAACCAATCTAATCTTAAAATTAATGATACTTTTGGAAACTAAATAATATCTATTGTACTTTCCTTTTTAGAAAAACCCCAAAGGAAAAGACATAGCATTATCATGAAGAATAAATATTCGGGAACAACTATATTGTAAAATATTAATTGAATAATTAATTTAACCCCAATTAAGGCAACAGCTATATAGCCGGCTTTCTCTAAATTAACATATATCTCTAGCCATTTAATGAACAATCCAGATGTGAATCTTAATGCTACAACACCTATAATTGCACCGGTAATAACAAGAAGGAATTGATCACTTATTGCAACTGCAGCGGTAATACTATCAATAGAAAAAGCCAAATCAGTTACTGACAATAAAAAAATAACCCTAAT
>QCHM01000011.1 GCA_003279615.1 Prochlorococcus sp. AG-402-B19 | reverse complement strand
ATTGACTATATAATGTAGGTAGATTAATTTATTAATGATTTGATATGAAATCGTTACTAAAAAAAATATTTGCCATTTAAACTGATCCTAAAAATTATATGCCAGAAATATCTAATAAATAATTATAAGTTAATTTATACAGATTCATTAAATAATGAAAATATTATAATTAAAATTATAAAAAATAATTCAGAAAAAAAGCTATATATTGAGCTACCTGATGAAATAAATATAGATAAAAAAAATGGAAAACGATTAAAGAGTTGTTTGCAATTATGGTTACCATACATTTGTTCATTAAAAAGAATAAAGTATTCTGATTTGTCAATTAATTTGAACGCATCAGATTTAGGTGAAAAAAAAACATATTATCTATGGACTCTGTAAATAATAGGAATCTAATTCCTGATGAATTTTCTATGCAAGATTATTCAAAAGGCTATTACGATAAAGATTTACTGACTTTTGAAACGTTTAAACTCGAGTGGATGAAAAGAAAGCATATTATATTTTGGAGAGGAAGTAGTACAGGGAGACAAATTCTATCTTTTGACGATCTAAAATCATTGCAAAGGATTGATTTATGCTTAAAATATTGCAACTCAAATAATATTGATCTTAAAATAAGTAGAATAGTTCAATCAGATCTTTCAGGAAGTAAAGTATCAAATTGGCTAAATTCTAATAATATAAAAGGAGATTTAATACCGGAAAAAAGTTTCAAAGATTATTGTTATTATCCAGATATACCAGGGAATGCGCTAGCTTGGGGAACGATAAGAAAGCATAGAATGGGCTTATTAATTTTTCGTCCAGAACATGAAAGATATTTATTTTATTACAATCTAATGAAACCATGGGTCCATTATATACCTATAAAAAGTGACTACTCAGATTTAGAAGAAAAGTATAAATGGGCAGAAAAGAATATCGATGAAACAGTAGAAATAGCATATAATGGATATATTAGCTCTAATGATTATATTAAAAATATTCCAAACTATTTTAAACAGGCTATTACAAGCTACTTAGATTCTTAAATTAAAAAACCTCAGAATGAATTTAAACATATTCTTTAATAATAAAAGATATCTGAAAAATATATATCTAATTGTATAAATTATTTTTATCAACAAAGGTGATTGAATATCAAGTTGAAGTTTATGTAATCGAGATTTATCATATTGAACTAAAAGAAAATCAGAATTAGTCCTTTTAGTGAGATTTATCTGAGAGACCAAAAGTGGATCAACAGAAACTTCATAACCTAAATTTCTTATTTTTGCGCAAAAATCCCAATGTTCACAACCATTATCTCCACTCCAGCAAAGATTCGTATTCTCAAAGAGATTGCCTCTAATTAAAGCTGCTCCTCCAAATGCGCTTTGAACATTAACTCTTAAACCAGCGTTCCATAAATTTCTGTCCTCCAACAATATAAAAGGATTGGAAGCATAAGACAGTCCATTATTGCCTTGTATATCTAGTAATGCCCAACTATCATAATATGAATACTCAGATTTACTTTCATAAGCATCAGGAATATCTTGAATAGTATTAGGTGTTATCATTCCTATAGTTGAACTAGAATCTAATATATTTAGCATCTTATTTATTAGATTATTATCAAATATAATGTCAGTATCTAACACAAATAAATAATCAAAATTAATTTTTTTCAAACCTTTTAAAGCAAGATTTCTATATTCCGCCATTAATTTAGTTCTACGAATCGAGGGAACACTTTTCCATTTTGGATCATTCCTTTTTTCGGATAAAAGAAAACCATCATGTCTATCTATCCAATTACTTAATAACTCAGAAGTATTATCTACAGAATCATTTTCATAAAAAGAATAAAAGAATTTATATTTAGATGATAATCTTATTTCTTGTTTTTCAAGTTGATACAAGGTATTCGTTAGATATTTAGAGCTATCCCTCCAAAGAGCTATAACAGCAATTATTCTTTCCAAAAGAAAATATTAGAGATTAATTGTTTGAGTTTTAAAATAATTAATAGTTTGATCAAGTCCCTTATTAAAATTTATCTTAGGGTGCCAATCTAAATACTCTTTAGCTAATGAAATATCTGGTTTTCTTCGATTAGGGTCATCAGAAGGCAAAGGCTTATGTATTATCTTTAATGTAGGATTAATTTTAGAACGAATAATCTCTGCAATATCAAGAATGGAGTATTCATCTGGATTACCAATATTCATAGGTTCTGTATAACTACTATTCATTAACAAAACCATTCCTTTAATTAGATCATCAACAAAACAAAAACTTCTTGTTTGCTTTCCTTCACCATAAACTGTTAGAGATTTTTCTTGCAAAGCTTGAACCACGAAATTACTGATTACTCTTCCATCATTAGGTAACATTCTAGGACCATAAGTATTGAATATTCTCATGATTCGAATGTCAACATTATGCATACGTTGATAATCACAACAAAGAGCTTCAGCTAGTCTTTTGCCCTCGTCATAACAACTTCTTACACCAACAGGATTAACATTACCCCAGTAATCTTCCGATTGCGGGTGAACTAAAGAGTCACCATAAACCTCACTAGTTGATGCAAGTAAAAGCTTGGCATTCAATCGTCTAGCAAGACCTAACATATTGAATGTTCCTAAAAATATTGTTTTTGCTGTTTTTATTGGGTTAGCTTGATAATGCACTGGTGAAGCAGGACAAGCTAAATGCCAAATCTGATCAATCTCAAGTTGAATTGGAACTGTAATATCATGCCTTATTAATTCAAACCTTTTATGTCCTATCCATTTTTCTATATTTCCTTTATTACCTGTGGAATAATTATCAATGCAAATTACCTCTTCCCCATTTTCTAGAAGAGTATCTACAAGATGAGAGCCCAAAAAGCCAGCACCACCAGTAACTAGATTCCTTCTTATCATGCCTTTCATTTATAGATACTAACAAATAGAAAACTAGTAAGGCAACATTCTAGAACTTGTAACAATGATCACTTGGATTAAATATAGGATTATCTAAATGATTATTAAGAATATTTTTACGAATAGATATTATAGCCAAATGGTAATATTAGCCAAGAAAACAAACCAAAATAACAAATACTATTGATTTTATTGAAATAAGAAAAATTATTTATACTTATAAATTAAATAGAGCTATTAATGAATAATCAATAATAGCTCTATTTAGCAATTTAGAATTAAATATTTTAAACTATTTTGATAATTCTTTTACATTTTAGCAAATAAATCCTTATGATAATCCACAATGTTTTGACAACTAATCACTGGTGTGATTTCCATATCTATACCAAATTGAGCTCTCCATGGGGCAAAATGTAAAAATAGTTCCTTATCACCATTTGCATTACAGAGAATTACAACACGACCTTCTCCAGGAGCATGAACCCGAAATAGCATTTCAAATCCATCAAAATTATCTTGCTTTGCCATCTCTCCATTCTCCCAAAATTCTACAAATTGCTTATAAGCCGCAATTTGATTTTCGCTATCAGAAAACTGACAATCAACTAAATAGAGTTGCATTTCTATTACAATAAAAACCAAGTTTAGCTAAAAAATCAAAATTTGAGCATTCCTAAAAAGAAGATTATAAAAAATACACTTTATTACTAAAATAGGTATGAAATAATTCACTATATTTTCTAAAATAATCGATTTTATATAGAGCTGCAAAAGTCAATGATTTAAAAGTTCTACTAAAAGGTTTATTAAAAAGATTAAAAGAACAAGTTCAAGGTTCGATAAAATCACAAGTTAGCTTCTGAAAAAAATTTAAAATTGAATACATACAATAATTTTTAATACGGAATTAAATAGATTAAAAATAATCTGATATTATTTTTTATAAATATAGGTGTTTCTATGCAGTTATCTATTATCGCATTAGCCTCATCAGACTGGGGCGTTGCTAGATTTACAACAGACTCTTTAGCACTGATCGCATTAGGAATTTTAGCTAGTCTTCCTATTCTATTGCTTAAAGATAAAGCAAAGTTAAAAAATATAAGAGTAAGCGGCAATGCACTATCAAATATTCAATAGTTTATCATCATGAATAAATCAATTATAAAGGGGAACTAAAAAAACCATTTGAGAATAAAAATAAACCCATAAGAATTAAAGGTCCAACTCCAAATACAAAAAGAACAATTTTTGCTGTTTTAGGTGTTGTTATATTCTCCTCTGCTGAATCATTAAGCTTAGAATTTATTTTTTTTTGAGATTTTTTACTAGGCATACCAAAAAATAATACTAACAATTATAAATTATAAAAGAAGTGATATTAGAGAAAAGAGTTTTCACTAATTGAAATTTATTCTTATGAATCCAAATAATAATAGAAAAGAAATGCTCATGAATAATTTCTATAATGTCAAGTACTAATTTTAATCAAAAATATATTAATCTATTTTTTGAATAATTTTTGTGATTTCTGTAGCAGTATTCAACCAATTAAAAGAAGCAGCTCTTGCAGGTCCTTCATGAAGAGCTTTTTCAAAGCATGTTTTATCGTTTATAACTGCTTTCATAGCAAAAGCTATTGATTGAATATCATATGGGTTAACCAAATAGCCATATTTACCCATAACCTCAGGCAGTGCCCCTCTTTCAGAAGCTATAACAGGAGTACCACAAGCCATAGCTTCTAAAGCTGGGAGGCCAAAGCCTTCCCAAAGACTTGCAATTATTAAAGCTTGGCATTCGTTTAATAACAATAATTTTTCATTATCATCGATCCAACCTTTCCAAACACACAAATGTCTAACATTAAATTCATCTATTATTTTCATAAGCCTTGGTGTATATCTTTGATCAAATTCACCTACAAAAACAAGTTTATAATCATTCATTTTGGCAAATGAGAATGCCTTAACAACACTTTCTAAATTTTTATGAGGATTATGTCTGCCGATAATAAGAAAAAATTTCTTTCTTACTGTATTAATTGGATAATATTTCTGATTATTAAAACCTAATTTAATTGGAAATAATTTACGCCTTGGTACTTTATAAAAATTATTCAAATCATTTGCTGTAGAACGAGAATTACATAAAATTATCTTAGCTTGATGTAAAAGTATAGGGACATAGCTTAAATGATATAAAGTTAAAGATGATATTGATGGATATCTAAGTGGTATCAAATCATGAGCCAAAACAATCGATTTTATATTTGTAAATAATGGAGCCTCCAATAATGGTGATAAGAAATATTCAGCGTTTAATTGATTCATAATTCTGGGAACAAACTTTTGAAGCCAATACAAACGTCTCAAATGACTTTTTAATCCTTGCCCAGGAGAAAGATTATTAGGAATATAAATATCACCCTTCATTCCTATATCTTGTGGGATTAGTGTAGTGATTTTATTAGTAGATAAGGCAGTTGCTAAATCCTTCGAAACGACTCCAATACCTGTATTTTTCTTTGTTATGTAGCTCCCATTAAAAACTATACTAGTCATGATTATAATATTTCTATAGTAAATCTATTTTAGATAATAGTAAGACAAATGTTGAGAGCAAACTTTTTTTATAAATTTTTCAAAAATAAAAGGGACCATAGTAATAAAATTGTCAAATATAATTCCAGTAAGAAATCTGACAAAGAAGATCAAATAAATAATAACATTATAACAATTGATCAAAAAATATCGGAAAATAGCAAAGCGTTAATTGAAGCGCAAATTATAAAATTCAGGTTCACTTTCTCAAGATCAAATAATTTTATTGAAAAAATAGGAAGAAATGTATACAACAAAAAATTGGAGGACTCAATTAATTGGCATCAAAGCGAACTGAAAGATTTATATTTTAAACGCAAAAATTTACAAATCCATCTAGAAAAAATCAAAGGTATTTTTTGGGTTAACAGAATAAAAAGATTCCTTACAATAATTTTTATAGGATTATTAATCTTGTTAAGTTTATTGATCTTTTTGTCTGGTTTTATGATAATTATTTATTTATTACCACTGATTATATTTATTTTCTTAGGATATTCATTATTTACTAGAAAATATTAAACTATCGTTCAATGATAACTAAGCTCGACGATACCCATTTAACTTAATCATAAAAAAATAATCTCTCATTATTATCATTCAAGCATACCAATCTGAAACTTTAAAAAAGAGTTTTCAAATCTAGCAATTCTTGAGATGAAAAATAAAAAATCAAACCAATACCAATAATTGATCCAAATAGTCCTCCTACAAAGCCCAAAAATAATGTACTCAAGGTTTTTCCATCAGTGGTAGGAGCTTGAGTAGGAATAGGTAATTTCTCAACTACTTTTAAGCGCTCAGTTGCTGGTCTGCGGCTGGTTTGTTGATGTCTAACAAGTGCTTCGAAATCTGGCATTGAATTTGTTGGGCAATGGAACAATAGGCCGACCAACCTGACATTCGCCTGGGATCGGATCGACCTTTATCATCTACTGCATAAAGTACTGGTGCTCCCTGATTTTCTGCTTTATCAAAGGCTGATAGTAAAGGGATATCTCCTTCTAATACGGTTAAATCAAATTTTTCTAAAGCTTCTCTTGCTTCATTTGCAATTCTCCTTTGGCGAAAGTCGACCTTAACAAGTAAAACTGCATGAGGAATATTTAACTGCTTTAGTAAAGAAGCTAATTCAACGGTTAATTCAACCGATCTTGCTTTTGGAGCTGTCGGCAAAAGGACAAGATCAGACCCTGCTGCTAAATGCTTCAACTCTTCTTCATCGGTGCTAGCTTGGCCATCAGTGATTACAACTTCTGAGAACCTTGTGGCTTTAGCAGCAGCCTCTACAGGGACAATATTGAATTGAAGATTACCTCTTGATCCATATGCAAGAGCTGATCGATTTCTATCAGCATCAACCAGGCAAACATTTTTTCCTTGAGAAGACCACACACTAGCTAGATGTATTGAGGTACAAGTCTTAGCTACACCACCTTTTTGACCACATACAGTTATGAACAAAGGAAGGATTTACATCTAAAAATAATTTGCAGGATTTGACTATAAAGTCAAGTAGCTAGAGAATCATCAATCAAGTAATACTAATAAATTAGAATCTTAACTATAAGTAAAACAAATAAATACCAGAAATATGTGTATATTTGATTACATCTTCATATTATCTTGAGTTAACTAATCATGAAAAGAAAATACTGATGCTTGCAATAAATTTCTTCTATTGCATATTTAATGATATGCAATAGAAGAAAAATGTTCATCAAAAAATTTTTATTAAAAACAAAAAAGAACCTTGCAAATATTTCTAATATTTTTAAGACAAAAGGAGAACAGTTTTCAGATAGGTGCGAGAACTTAACATCTATCCCTGGAATAGGAGCAAAAAACTGTAATAATTTCTATGAAGCCGGTTATATAACGCCAGAGTCGATTATTTCTGCATCTGATGAAGAGCTATTAAACATTCCTGGTGTTGGTATTAGCTTTGTTAAAAAGTTAAGGGAAAAAGTAGGCAGATTATAAATGCAAATGAGAAGTCAAATCATATCTGAACAATGTCAACGCCATGATAGATGTATCAAGAAATTTTCACCAAGGTAGAATCTCTCCATTTGAATGCCAGAAAGTTCCCGTATTATCTAATGTAAGTTCATCTATTCTTTCAATAAGTCCTTTAACTGATTCTTTAGGATGAATACCATTTGCAGTGAATCCGGTCATTCGAGTACTTACTAAACCTGGATGTAAAATTGCTACCGAAATATCTTTAGGCTTTAAGTCTACCGCTAAGGATTTGCCAGCCATGCACAAAGCTACTTTGGACATCCTATATCCGTAGGAACCACCAGAGCTATTATCCTCTATTGAACCCATACGACTACTTATTAAAGCTATTTTGGCAGATTTACTCAGATGATTAAGCATAGTTTGCACAAAACATAATGGACTTAAGGCATTAACCTTAAATTGATCAACTATACTTTGCGGATCTAAATTAGAGAGAGAGTTAAATTCAGCAATTCCAGCATTTTGAATCAAAACATCAATTTTAGTATCTTTTAAACTATCTCTAAGCTTAATCACCGATTCGCCTGAAGTGATGTCTATACCTGCTTCCACTCTTACTGATAAAGCATTTAGTTCTTTAGATGTAGATCTACAAGTGGCAATTACAGATTCTCCTCTATTTTTCAATTGTTTTACGAGCTCTAAGCCAATACCTCTATTAGCTCCTGTAATTAGATAAGTTGCCACAATAATTTCAAATTTTAATTTAGCTTAAAAGAAAAAAAGATAGATTCAGTAATATTGAGAAGAAATGTTAGCAGGTAAACAGAAAAAATACATATAAAATAACAACATAATCAATAATCAATAATCAATATCTTCATATATTGAATCAGATAAATCTGCAGAAGGTCCTGAGAGAATATTAGGACCGGATAAAAATATAAAATTTGCTCTACTTTCTGATTCTCTAGAAAGACGAATACAACAAAAGCCTTTTTTGATAACAAGTAATCTCCAAAACTCACTCCAATCTATACATTGATCAAGAATTTCCTTTAGATGATCTTTTGAATCTAAAGTATTAATATCCAACTTTAATTGATCCCTTAAAAAAAAATATTTTGCCATCCTCTCATTTGTTGCAAAAATCTTACCGATATATTTAGTATTTCTCAAATCATAATCTAATGTCTCTAAATAATTAAAGATCTGATGAATATCAAGACTACTAAATCCATTGCTTTGAAGAATTATTTTAATTGGTAAATCTTTTTTCATAATTAAAATTAAGTAATTTATCTTATATATACATTTCCTATCAATTATAAATTGATCGAAAATTAATAAAGATTTGATTTAACTTTTGATTTTGAAATAATTATTTAACACTTTTAGTATCATAAATTATTTTTTCAGAGCCACCAGTTTGTGTATTAAGTGAAAGTTGATAAGCCTCATCATGAATATTCTTATGAGAATTTTCTCTACATTGCTTAGGGTTAAACCAATCATCATCATCAAAACTTTGCATTACCTTTTTGATTCTATAGCCCAAGTTTAAATTTTGAAATGCAAGCTTTCGCCAATCACCATTTTTCTTACGGTAACCAAATTCAAAGTAATACACACCTTTATTAATAGGAATAGGAAATGAAATAGAAGATTGAAATTTATTTACCTGGATCTCTTTCATAATACAAGTTGAATTATTTTTATTTCTATTATTAGTTATATCAAATAATCGAATAGCATAAAAAAAACTTTTGCTCAATTTAATTCTAATATTATCAGTAGAACTAATTTGCCAAAAACATTTAACATAGCCATTACCAAGATTAGTCACTTTCAAACTACTAAAAGTATTAGTAAATCTTTTTAAACTAGTCCAAAAATATTCTTTTACATTAAAAGCAGACCCTGGATTCATTTTCATTATCAATAAAATATTCAATATTATAAGTAATTCAAGAAAAATTACTGTAAATTTTATTATCAATAAATTTATTCTTTATATTCTGTTCACACAATATACTGGATACAGGCATTAAGGTAAGTAAAACAAAGTTATAAAAACATATCTAATTAAACTTTAAGCTGCTTTTGTTTCCTGTCTATCAGAAAGGATTGATTCAACAAATTCTGCAGTTGACTTTCTTGATGAGATATTACTGGTCTTCCAGTGATTAATTAATGTCTTTAACTCAACTATCCTTTTTTCAGCTACTTCAATTTTTTCATTATTATACATCGAAATAAAAAACAGGAAATATACTATAATACTAACCTTTTTAAAATATATATCAATAGATAATCAGAAAAATCATAAATCAGTAAATTCAACTGATTAATAGAGTAATTTAATGAAAAATATAAAAGCCAGCTACTCTGTAGCTGGCTTTTATATTAATAGATAAATATAACTATATAAATCTATTAATGATAAAACCCTTCAAGGCAGGAGCAACAGAGCAACACAGTTTTGTCATTTCCATTGACTCTTGACCGATTGGTAGATGCGACAATGGATCACCTCCGTAGATAAACATATACAAATATTAGCTAATAAAAAAGCTATGTCGGTAAAAAAGATAACAATTTTCGAAAAAAAAAAGATAGTCTCGAATGATTCAAAAAAAATTGATTGAAGAATTATATATTCTATGAGCTAATAGTACTAAAATACATGGTATTCATAGGCCTGTAGTCGAAAAAGGTCATATTCTAGAAACTATCCCCCAACAAAGCGCCATCAAACCATTCAATAACCGAATTGATAATTAGATCAACAAAAATCCGTATCTAAAAAAAGAATGATTTTTGATCATAAAACTAAAAGAGAAATTCTGTTTGGAAAATCATAAAATTACCAGAATAAACAAAATTCAACTGCTCAAAGAAATTCAATTAGACAACCGAGTACTGACAGTACGCGAAGTAATTAGAAGAATACTTTGAAGAATCAAAAGAATAGATAAAATTTCCAATTGAAAAGCCCAAAGATAGTACTATTGTACTATAAGAAGATGGCTTTGCAAGTAGAGTGAGTTAATGGGTGTTAACATCAGAAAATTCTTAAAATGAAAAACGTAGTTAATCATTAAATATATATTCTTTAAATAGCGAAAATTTATATATACTGAATAGTCTGAAAAAGTATCGGTTGAAGATTCCATTATTATTAAAATTAGAATCAGAATGAATTCATACTCATCTATAAAGAATCGTCAAATTGTACTAACAAGAAAATAGTCTTTATGACATTTCAGATTTGAAAAGTTTAAAAATCAAGTCATAATGCATCTATAAAAATATAGTCATGACAGAAAAAAACGTTCTAGGTACTGAGCTGAAATCATGTAGTTGCAATCCTATGACGGGATGGTATCGAGATGGATCATGCAGAAGCGACATAACTGATCAAGGTATGCATACTGTTTGTGCTGTTATGACAGACCAATTTCTCTCTTATAGCAAAGCTCAAGGTAATGATCTCTCTTCGCCCCAAGTAGGATTTCCAGGATTAAAAAAAGGAGACCATTGGTGTCTTTGTGCTCCACGTTGGAAAGAAGCTTATGATGATGGCATGGCTCCTTTAATTAACCTAGAAGCAACCGAAGAGAGTACTTTAAAGATTATTAACTTAGAAATATTAAGAAAATTTTCTCATAAGAAATAAATTACAACCAATAGATTATAAATAAAGCTTATTAGTAGAATATTTAAACCCAAAAATCAATCGTACTGATTAAAATATATTAATGTCAAAAAAAATTATAAAAATGACAATACTAACTAAATCATCTCCAAGAAAAAGAGTTTAATCCAAAAAGAAGAGAGACGATCTCAAGCCAAAAAGACAAAGTAATTAGAACAGGATTAATAGATTATTAAAATTAAAAATCCAATATCCTTGTAAAGCAATTTTTAAAAAAAGTTTAAATTTTCATCAACTTATCTTGCACTTTATCTATTAGAAGTTAGAAATAAAAAAATAAATAAATATGCATGTTAACAACATCAACTCGTGTTCGAATACAAGAAATATTAACCAGAATATCTAAGGGAAAAAAAGTAACCCTTGCAGAAAGGATATATATCAACAAAAATGCATCGAGTAATCAAAGCGTTTCTGCATGGTTAAGAAAAGCATCATATCTACAAAGAGAGAAGCATGACACGAGTAGCACAGATGAATTACTAAATGGACTAGATTTATGCTCGTCTGATCCATATTCAACTTTTAATCCTGAACAAGATGATCTAGGAGAATGGTTCTCCGGAGCACCATCATGGATCAGAAGAAGCTAAGTTTTGGAAAGAAAGACTATAAAGAATGTAAATTAGAAATTATAAGTTCATATATCAAGCCGCCTCTTCTTTGTCTTTCTTATCAAGCTTAAGTAGATCTATAACATTAGATTTGATTGGTCCAAAATCATCATCTTTAGCTGATGAAATAGAATCCTTCATCAATAGCTTAACCAGAGCTGTAACAGAAGTAGATAGATACTTAAAGCTATCAAAGATATTTGCTAATTCATTTTTAATTTCCTCTTGATGTTTTCCTTTACTCATTAATGTTGATATCGTCCATGCAGCCAAACCTAAAACAAGAAAAAAAACTAGAGTAATCATAATAAAACATCATATAAATCATATATATCTATTAGTCTTAAACAATGCAAGCTAAAAAGCTGTATTATTCAAAATTTTAATAAATTCAAAATATTGTTTTTATATTCCATGATGTGTTATCAATGACTGTATCATTGATTTTTTCATTAGATGAAAGTAGAGCCCAATCAATTTCCTCAAGGGACAAAAAAATAAAAATAAAGGCTAAGATAACATTAAGGAAAATAAATCTTATGGCAGCAATTAAAGTCTGAATATCAAAAATATTTCTATCACTATACCTATATGCAGTAGAAAAAGACATACTGGAAAAAAGCATTATTTATAGATTAAGCATAAGAAATTTGAAAGGCTCGTCAATGGAATAAATAAATTTGAAAACTAGAATTATGTTTAGTATTAAATGAAATATTGCCTAAATCAATATTTTAGCCAGCCTAATTGAACTATTCATAGCAGACTCTACTCGACTGAAATCACCAAAATCAAACCAATCACCACTACAACCAATATTACTTATTGAAGACCACTGTAACTCTTTTGATAATAAGTTATTAATAGGCTGAGATGCTCTCCAATCCATCGTATCAAGCAATATAGCATGATCAAATAAATTTAAATACTTTTTCTCTTTAAAAAAAATTCTTCTCAAAATTTGAAAAATTTGTTCAAGTTGAATATCTACAAACGTACTAATATAAGAACAATGTAAAATAATAATCATGGATCCATCTCTTTGCATTTGGAAAATAATTCTTTCAAAAGAAAAATCATCATGAAGACATTCTGAAAATTGTATATGTAAATATTTTTGATCAAAATTATTTACTATTTTTAAATTAGAAACATGAAAAATATAATTTTTTCTCTTAAGATATTCTTGTTTGATTGTTTTTCTTAAGATAGAGTCAACTATATCATCTTTTACATTTTTGAAAGCATCATAAAGTGGTATAGAATTAATTTTCATAATATCTATACATCTCGGATGTGCAATCAAAGAACTTGATAGAATGACATTTTTAGATTTAAGAAGTCTTTGATCGTTAGTTTTTACCTCCCATAAACTATTTTTCCGTATAATTGATACAGCTAGTGTTTGAAATAAAAAATTAATGTTATTAGGTTTAGTTGATACCTTAATTAATTCATCACAGAAGTTGACCATGAAAGGCAGACACCTATAAGTTTTTTGACTTAAAGATGCTTCAACTATTTGTCCAAATTCATTTATAATTAAGATATCTTTCGTTATATCTATCAGTATTTTTTTTTTATTATTGGCGAGATTAATGTATATAAATCTTTAGACATATCCTTACTCAAACTAATTGCTGGTAATCCATGATCAAATTCAAGAGCAATATTTTTTCTTGAATTTCTGGTTGTGGATCTACCACCAATTCTCCTACCATGTTCAATTAATAATATAGAATTATCAGGAAATCTATTATTCAAAGCTGATGCAAAAGTACAAGCTGATATTCCTGCTCCTATAACTATGAAGTCATAAATATTATTCATTAATTTGGCAAATATAAATCACGATTAATTGCAATAGCTCCCTCCTCTTCAAAAAAATCTCGTAAGGTAATTTCTTCGGTTTTAGTTATATATTGACCACATTCATTTCTGACTGTTTCTAAAGTAAATTCCCATAAATTTTCAACAAATTTATCTTGGTCTGGAAAAGTAGCAAATTTTAAATAAGTATTATTTAAAGCAAACTCACTTGATGCATCTAATGAGAATCCTTCTTTTTTTGCTTCACAAAATTTACTTGCAAATCTCTTACCTACTGCATCTTGAGCTGCAGATAAATCCAACTCTGTAGCTTGGACAAATGAAGAATAGAATATGGAGAATATAGATAATAAAATAATTAAAATTAAAAAATATTGATTCTTAATAGTAATCATAAGAAAAATAATGAATAGCTATTTAAGAAAATTCTGAATAATGACATTATATATAGAAAATCCAAAAAAGTGACCGCAAATGAATTGAATAGGAAAACTATTTTTGCAGAAGTGAATATTTAGAAATTAAAAATATTAAAAATCTCAACCTAAAAAAAATAATGAGTGTGATTTTTACTGCTCTCTCTTGTACAAAAAAAGTTTAAAAATATTTATAAAAAATTATGACCTCATTAATTACTATAAAAATTAATGAGAAATTATTAATTTTTATAGTTCTTGCATAAGGTATATTATTCTTTATTCAAAAATAAAAAGCTAAAGAAAAATGGATTTCAACACAGTTTTACTTTGTTTTTTAGTAATAGCCGCATATCTCAATTTATATTTAACCTTTCGAAGAACAAAGTTCCAAAAGCAAAAAACGAAGTTACCCATATCATCTAAGGAATGGAGAGAAAAAGTAGAAGATGAAAACTTCAAATCATGGCTTTCCAATAAGGAGAGATTAAAAAATAAAAGAAAAAAGCAATAAAGATGATATTCATTTTTTATATCATTATTTAATTAGAATTACTGTGAAAATAATTTCTTAACAAGAATTAATTACATCTTTTAAGTACTTCTAACTATATAACTAATTTGAGGTTCCAGTGAAACAAAAACCATTCTTAATACAAAAATCATAAGCAAATAATTTTAATGATTCAGGCATATCAAGCCATTGCATCTCTTCTAGTTTATTTAATTCATCTGTACTGATATTTTCCTTTACTTCATATGCCTCCATCATTTTAGCCCAACTTGATGAAAAGGTATCAAGATAAAAAGCTTTCTGATTCTGATTAAAAAAATTAATTATATCTTCATTGCTAACTACTTCTCTAGATAGTTTCTTATAATATTCAAATTCTGAGGACCAATCTGGGGTTAAGCTCGAAGACATCACTAACATTATTTAATTTAACAGTATAATTTACTCAGTGGATAAATGATAAGCAGAATGACCAAATGAACATAATCATTTAATTAAATAGATTTAACTAAAGATCATGTCACTAAAGGTAAGTATAAATAAAATACTCATCAAGGTTTTCTAAGCTCTTATGAATATACTAAAAACTAATTTTTAAAAGTCTTTACAGCCGCCTGTAAAGAGTATTTGATGATGGAAAAGTCAATGACTAACTACTATTTTATTATTCCAGTTGTTTTCATTAGTACAAGTAACTATTTATTATGCCATTTGATGGAATAATTGATATCAATTAAGGTACTAAAAAAATTTGATTATCGTTTAGTATATGGAACTAAAAAGTTTAGAGGGATGTCGATTAATAATCGGAGCTTATCCACCTTTTTCTTACAATGCATACGGAGGAGGAGGGAAAGGGCAATTACTTCCAAGTAAAAAAAATAATATCGTTTGTCTGTGCTTTTCATCTCAATCATTTTCAATTCCTCCCTTAACGTCAAAAACGACAAAATTCTTATCTCTTCCATTACCTCCGGGTTTAAAAATCCAAATGTATATGGATAAACTAGAAGGTACTATTGATATGAATTCTGGAGAAGTATTATTTGAATTTGAATCCAAATTTATTTTTAGCATTGGAGGTATGATTCAATTTCCTAATCTCATAATTAAATCATTACTTCAAACAGGAAAAGTAAAAAGTACATTACATGAAGCTAAAGGTCTGGTTCGTCAAAAAAATGGTAAAACAAAGCTAGTAGGTATTGCCACAATTCCTCGAACTGGGAATAAAATTTTGGATATCTTCCTTGATCTTCCAAATGAAGCTCTGGCAGAACTCAACTGCGAAATTAAATAATTAAATTAATATACTCATTTTCCATTTAACAGTCCAACTATATAAGAACAAGATAGCAAATGCATAAAGCTATCAATAAAGACATAAGCCGTACATAGAATAATTGAAAATAATATAAGGTGTTTCAATATCTAATCGTCTACGTTTTATGCTTTGTTTGGTAATTTAAATAAAGCTTGTATCCTATTACTTATTAAGGGATAATCTATCAATCTGAGCGTATTTTATTTTTAGTTCCTCTTGTTCTTTTTTACTTTGCATAAACAAGTTTAAGACTAAATGTTATAGAAATAAAATTAATCGTGCCAGTTATACCAATACTTACGATGATTCTATTTATTCCCTCAGGAGAACTTAGATATTCTAAAAGAGCATTTATAATAAACATCTAATAAATAATGGATACTCGTTTTAGCAACACAAATGAAAGTAAAGAATCATCACTCAGATCTAACTTTTTGTGCTAACTAGTAACCAAATGCTGTCGATTAGCGAGCTGCATAAGTCAAGCTCTAATAAATTCATTTGTCTTATTTTGTCCTTTCAAGAAGTAGCTGTCAGCATCTGAAAATTTCTACTCAAATTTTTATCATTTGTCTACATACAAATCTAGAGTAGAATTACTTATGGAAATATTAATAAAAACCTATTCAACACTAGAGAAATAGATATATAGTATGCATATTAAAGGGTATATGAAAATAATCAGACTCATTAAGTCTAGAGACAAGTCATCCATAAACATTTACAAGCTTGACTGAATTTGTTAAAAATTATCTAGTTAAGATAGAATCTCTGTGTCATTATCAAAAGCCGTATCTCGAATCTCAAGACAAAACAAAGATTTGAAAGTAACTATATCTTGTAGAAAAAGAGCTAAAAAATAATACTGATTATAAGAACGAATATTTATGCCAGCAATTAACACAACTACTACAACCTCTTAGAAAATACACCTACAACTCATTAACGAATGACTACTAATTTACCTATTTTTCCTTCTTTGCATTCAAAAAAGAAAAAGCAAACGCAAACGGCCATTAGTGTTTCTAAATGGACTGTCTTTTCTCTTTGTTTTATAACTACTCTAGTAGTCGTTAGTTTGATTAAAGCATATCTTCCATTACTTGTATCTGCTCTAGCGATGCTTTTTGTTTGGAGTCAAATGACTAAGCCAGTAGCAGAGATAGAAGCAAAAGCTACAAATGATGATAGTAACCAGTTGAATCTATTCCACAGGCAATATAAGATTGGGAAAAAGTACTCCAATGTCAAAAAAGTTTTAGAAGAAGAAATAGATAACAAAGTTGCTTAATAAGCCTACTTTAGAAAAAGATATAAGAAAAAATAAAGATAGACCGATAAGCACTATGAGGCAAGAAGAGATGATTATACAAATTCAATGTTTAACAAACTTAATTTCTTGAAAATCGATATTGCTCCATAAATGAAAGAATTGACAAGCTATACAAGCATGTGAGAATTAATTCATCCAACCATTACGTGTGAGGATTGATCGGTAACCTTTGCTTTTTGCTCTGTTTGAAAATCATCATCTCTACAACAAGTATTTAACTGAATGACAAATCTTAAAAAAGCACGACTTGAACTTACTGAATCACAACTTCTCACTATAAAAGATCGAATTCACAACTGGAATACAAAAGATCAAATAATAGATATAATGCGATATCGGTATGGGTTAGTTGAAGATAAGGCAGCGTAAGAGCACCAGCAAATACTTAAGTGCGAATTCATCTGATAAATTATTTTTATATTTCTCAAATCATCAGTCAAGATGAAAATTTTTCGCTTCTTAATAATTCATGAATAAAATTAAAAGAAAGCTAAATATTTAAAAAATAGAAATTCATCAAATATCACATCGTATAAGGAAAACAGCAAATTTCCTTATACGACTATTGCTATCGTTTGCTACTTAAGTAAAGCTATGTGCATCATTGCGAACCCAAATGCCTTTAGAATTCTACTTCTTAGTAATTCCATTTTGTATTATCCCTGTATTTCTAGTTTCACTCGATTATTTTAATAAGACTGCTGAACTCGAGAGAAAAAAGAGTAATGTAATTGACTTTGATAAATTCATAAAGCAAAAAGAAAAAGGTGATCAAGTAGATAATGATATCGCTTATCTACTTGATATTGATAAAAAAGCAGCATAAATTTCTCAAGCCTTTTTTACTTATAAGAAAAAAATTAAAGCAAGATTAGAAAATCTGAGATAGATTGGTTATTTTTTTAAAACCTCTAGCTTTAACACATCCTCAAGTCTCACGCCTTCACTTAACCACTCTTTGAATTCTTGACTAATGGCTACTTTATCGCAGACGTTAAGCTTTTCAGATCTGATCATAAGACCAGTCATAGAATCAGCTATCAATTCTTCAATATCTGGAGAATAACTCACCTATCCTCTCTACCTGATTTTATTAGAAGATTTTACCTGGATTATTTCAAATTAATTCATAGACAAGTGGAAATGAACACTCTTTCGCGCTTCTTTGCTGAATAGTTATTGTTATACCGGCCGCTTTTATACATCACTTATGCTTGTACAAAAATTAGTTTCTGAAATACACTTCTGTAAAATTTTGAATAAATGCTGCATACGTCTACATAAGTTTTAGTCCTATTAATTATCGTAGTTTCACTAAATATGACTTATCTTGAATATTACAAGCATTTTTAGAAGATTCAAAATAAATAGATGAAGTACAAAAAATTTGAGTAAGATCTTTTTTTTGTGTTATGTCAGAAAATCTATTGTAACTTTCTATGACCTCCCAACTACCGGCAATATATTTTGCTCCTTCATTTCTCAATTCTGAAATTATTTTCTCATTAATATTAACAGGAGATATCAGCCATCCCTTTCTCTCTGAAAGGTATAGCAAAGTAGGATCACCACCTGTGACCGAAATAATCAGATCGGAACTATTAGTGTTAGTTTTAACTAAATCTGCCGTATTCCAAACCGGTTGATTAAGAGGATTCTCCAGATCCCAATAATCAAGTTTTAAAATTATTAAACTTAAAATAAATAATAAACTAATAAACAAATTAATAAGAAATTTATTTCTCAAGATACTTGTTTTTAATCGAAGAAATCCCAAGCCCATTAATGGACAACTAAATATCATCATAGGCAACTGATAATACTCATGAATACCATATGAGACCGGACTAATAAATCCAGTTAAAAGAACAGAAAAAACTCCCATTACAAAAATATTATTGAAACCTACTTCCTTAATTGATAAAACAATAAGTGGAAAGCCAAGTAAAAGAAAATTTCTCAATAAAATTCTGATAAATAGATCTATATAATATTTAAATTCAAATAACACTGACCAAGAGTACCTATCAGTAT
The DNA here is from genome assembly GCA_003279615.1 of Prochlorococcus sp. AG-402-B19. Lineage (GTDB taxonomy): Bacteria > Cyanobacteriota > Cyanobacteriia > PCC-6307 > Cyanobiaceae > Prochlorococcus_B. The sequence continues at coordinate 31,067 of QCHM01000011.1, read as the reverse complement.
CTGATCCCCATAAACCAAATGTCAAGCCTGTAGATTGGCCTAACTTATATGCATGTGAATACCATATGTAGCAAATTAGAATGGTTATAAAAGGATAAATATATAGCCTATATTTAGAGATTAAAGATTTCTGAAAACCGGTTATTAAAATAGGTATTCCTATCCAAAAAAATGGTAATACTTTAATTAAAACTGCTATAGTAAAAGCTAACCAAGAAAAAAATAAATTCTTTTTATTATTATTATCCAAAAATGCCATCCATCTTTCTAATGAAAAAATACCAAGAAACATCATTAAAGATTCGGGTTGAATACTTCTGCTATAAAAAACACAGACTGGTAAAATAGAATAAAAAAGAGATCCCCACCACGCAACTTGAATATCAAATACTCTCCTTATTAATCTAAATAAAAAAATTATAGATAAACACCCAAATACAACTGAAAGTCCTCTTGCAAAGACTTCATTAACTCCAAAAATTTTATATAAATGTGCAACTAAGTATTGGTAAAGTGGAAATTCACATTCAACAAAGCCATTAGTCGAACCAGACCAATTTACTTGAGGCTGCCAAAAATTAAAATTATTAGATAGAAAATTTCTAGCAATAGAAGCTGTATCTGCTTGCCGCCAACTATGTACGCCTAAAACAGGAGCATTGATATTTACAATCCTCAAAAACAAGCCAATCAGCACAATGGGCCAGACAGAAAAGCTAGTAAAGATTTGACTGAGATATAAATGACCCTTTTTATAAAACATTCTATTTAACTATGAGTACAGATAGTTTATCCCCCTCAAGGTCTGAGCTTGATGTCAGCTAAAAGCAATAAGCAAGTCTCTTAGTCTTCATAAGTCCAAATTGGTCAACAGTAATTCTTAGTTCTTTAACGGGCCCTTCAGGAGAAGGAGAAATTGCTATATGCCAAATAGTAAGAACATAGATGTCTTCCTTAGTTAACTCAACATTTTCCGGATCTCAACAAAGCCTTAAAAATGAAAAATATAAGTGAAAATACTATGATAAGTTTTATTTATATATGCTTGTAGTCAAATATTTCATTCGTTTTATTGGAATAGCCAAAAAGATTAATTAATGGATTCTGCCAATCAAATCCAATCCCTTGTTGAGCAGGTAGAAAAAAACCCAGAATACAAAATTAGCGAACAAGAAGCTAAGGGTTTCTTATCAGAAATGAAGCGAATCACAAGAGAAGACAAGACAAATATGCCTCCTTTAGTTGTGATAATAATGGCTTATATCAACATGCTTTTCCCAGAACTTGATAAGTAAAGACCTAAGATAAAATAATCACATAGACTTCTCTTCTTGATTGACAAAGAAGCCGTTACATTTTTAACGTGACTTTTAAATTAATCCTGTGTAAAAGTATCACGTATGAACATTCCCGAAGCAAATATTTTCAACTATGAGTTATTACAAGCAGTATTAGCTTCCGTCATATCATGAAATTTTTTCTAAACCATAGCCCTAACACACTTATTCTTATACGAAACCATAAAATGAATACTTAAAGATCTTTCTTGAAAGAGCTATAACAACAAAACTTCGAGAGGCATCATAAAAAATATTACATCTTGAAATGTCTACAAGGAATCGATATAAATAGTTAACTATATCTTCATGTTAATGCTCACCTTCATAACCATATCCATCTGTTTGTTTTTAATTTTCGTCACTGGATGGACACTGACAACTTACTTTGTTAAAAAAGATTCTCAAAAATTGATTAGAAAAGAGCTAAAGAGTTTATTTGATATTTGTAAGATGTTGTTCATATCATTAAAAACTCTAGTCGAAATCTTAGCAAGTAGTTCCATCTCTTCAGAGTCTGGAGAGGTAAATGCTGTTAAGCAAAATATCTCAGATGAAGATGAGCAAATATTAAACTTGGTCCAACCAGTTCAAGAAATTGAATCAGGATTATTAGAGGTAGTTCATGAGAAAGATGTTGATACTGCTCTTTCTTCATTTAGCCCAGAGGTAGTTGACGTGATTAATGAAGAAGAAGAAAAAGTTGCATAATAAGAATTGAAAAACAAGATCAGAATTGGTTGTAATGATGCCGCTGAATTGAAAGATAATAGAGCTGGTCTATATGATTAATTCAAAGACATGACTAAGCTAAGTAGCATAATCTCCATTGATACTGATATGTTGTCTAGCGATTCGTGATGAAAAAAAGATTAATGAGAATGTTCATTGCTTTGATGCTCTATTGCAAGAAGTAAGAGAGTGAGTTTTCATATATATGTCAATTACAAATGAACTCTTCATTCACAACTGGGAGGAGGTCACCAATGCAAGTTGAAGTTTCTTGTTTCGTTGGAGGGATGGTCATCAAAGAAATAGTTCACGTAGACAAATTTGACGAAGCTGATAAGGTCGCAAAGGCAAGAAATCCCTTTTGCAAAACGATTAATAGAAAGATATTAATGAAATGACTAAATAGCTTAATGAGTTTTTCTCCACATTTAATAGAGGAAAAAAGAAAGCGGAGTTTATCCGCTGACGCCTAGAGAACTTTTTTGAAAGCTAAATCAGACAACAGTTTGACTAGTAACATCAATCTCCGCTTTTCAAAGTTAAAAAAATAACAAATAAAACTTGATCTTGTGATTAGAGGTACAAAAAAGCAAAATGTTTCGTACCCCTGCACATGAACGATACGACTGGTGTCTTAGAGTATGGAAATATAGTACGGAAATAACTTATTATTATATGGTCATGGATTTGAAGGAGGACTAATGGCGTTGTACGGATATTGGAGATGCTCCAAAAACCTTCAGGATCAAGAGCGTCAGGTGATTGCTCTTAAAGAAGAAGGTATACCTGAAGAAAATATCTTTGGAGACAAGATCAATGGCACTAGTAATTACGGAGACAGAGAAGAACTATCCAAGTGCCTTGATCTGCTTCAACAAGATGATCTCTTGATTCTGGAGGACATGACTCATCTTGGAAAGACAATGGTCACCATGTTGGTCGAAGTGAATAACCTTATTGAGCGCGGGGTTTATATCAAAACTCTTGATGGTCGTCTTGATACGTCGTTGATGAATGAGGAGATTGTGAGATTGATCGTTGGAGTGATGGGATATGCAGCAGAATGCGAACTAAGAAATATCAAACACAGGACATCGGAAGGGAAAGCAGTTGCAAAAAGCAGAGGAGTGAAATTTGGAGCAAAGAGGAAATACGATCAATTCCAGATTGCGAAAATCATGAAAAAGAGAAAAGCAGGCGAAGGTTATGGAAGTATTGCAAAATCATTAGGGATGAAGAAATCAACAGTGCAAACCATCATCCAGAGGGAGGTAGCAGCATGACAAAAAAAAATAATTATGCAGGAGGGTTATCTAATTACATTGTTTTGAAGGAAGAGAAGGAAGTTGTTTTTTATTTGCAGAACCCCTATCCAGATTGCTTGGAAATTCCAGCAATCATGAAGACAAGATTCCCTGAGGATTACAAGAGCATAGTTGTTAGTTCATTGGATGAATTTAAAAAATATGGAGGGAAAGCATGAGCAACAAATGGGATTACACTTCATGGCAAGAAGAGTGCTTAGAAATGAAGACACATAAACCTGAAGTAATGACACTGCTATTGGATGATCCAAGAGGATTCCGAGATGCATGGCAACTGGGTGCACTTCATGAGGAATACAAAAGATTGAAGAAGAGGTATGAGCAACTAAAACTGCAAAAAGAACAAGAGGAAGAACAGCAATGAGAGAACAAATAGATTGGAAGCAAGAACTACTTGATTCAGCAAACTTCAATGGAAAGCAAGAGAAGATTTTGAAGCATGGTCCAAAGTCTTTAACTGATAGTTGGATTCTTGGTGCTCTCTACACCAGATGGAAAAAGTTAAAAGGTATTAGAGAACAACCTGTACCTGATTGCAGTAGCAGTTTCCAAGAGTGGAATAAGAATGTTGATGATGTTGAAAAATGCCAGTCTTGATAATTGGGTGGAGTATTTACGACAAACTCCCAGAGGAAAAGCAAAAAAAGTTTGCATTAGTAGAGCGATATAGAACTGATTATTTTTATGAGTGCTATGAGTATGAAAATGCGAAAGGGAACAAGAATTATGAATGGAGTGATCGATGCTTTAAAAATCAAGAGGAATTGTTGGAATTCTTCGGTTATGAAATGATCGAAGACTTAAATGCAGATGCCGTGTATGCAAGAAGAGTGGAAACGTTTACTGATGTAGATGAAAAGGAATTGATGAGATTCTGTGATGCTGGCAATCAAATAAAAGTAATGGGCGCAAACTAATCACGCTTGCAAATTATATAGCCAGTATTAATACGCATTGAAATTAAATAGATAAGTAAAGAAGTCTAGCCATATTTTTTAGAGGTAGTTTGAATATATAGAGTTATAGGTTTTAAATGTCCCTTGGAATCACTGAGCTAGAGTTGACCGATGCCAGTACAATTTCAATTCCTACAGATGCAATATTGATACTTTGTCTATTAATTGTTTTTGCATTAATAGGTTATTACTTTCACAACATCCTCGACAATCAAACAAATCAATTTGTTGACAAAGTAGACGATAGTTTACATCTTGAATTAGTCAAAGAAGAGCTAGAAGATCAATTAACCCTTGAGTCAGCAACAATGAATCACGAAAAGATAGAAAAGCCAAATATTAAAAAACTAAATTTCATACCACCTTCAAAATTTTGGGGGATTGGTAGTTTGGCTGTTGTAGCCATAGGAGGATCAAGTCTTTTAAGGATTCAATCTATCCAAAATTCATATAAAGAAGTGAACACTAGTCAGGTCAATATCAAGACAGAGAATCAATCGACAAAATCTTTATTATCAAAGGCTCAAATAAAATCATCAAATCAATCTCAAACTAAAATAAAAAAAATCAGTTATGTTGATCCTTTATTATCAACTAACAATAGTTCCAAAAATAATAATTTTTTACAGGTTCAGCAAAGACGAACAGAGGATTTTTTCTCTTTCTAAACAGTGATTAGGTGAAATAGTAAAGGAATCTTTATGAAAAAATACATGCGTTCAAAAAACTATAAACAATCTAGTAATTCTAGATGATCATGAATTTAATATACATAGATCATGCGTCGTCTTGCCTCTTCTGCTCTTGCTAGTGCAATTGCTTTAATTAGTGGTTCCTCTTCGCTAAAAGCAGAGGAGGTTCTTCAATACGTGGTTAACGTGACTGGTAATGGTTATTCCGAACGAACTTTAGAATTATTCAAACAAACTTCCAACTCTTCTGGTTCATCTTTTACTTTAACCAAAATTTCGACAACTCCATTAAGTGGAACTACTCCCGAATCTACTTATTTCAATCCCTCGGAGAACAAAATATATATTATTGATGAAACTGACAATAAATTACATAGTTATGACATCACAAATGATAGTTGGACAAGGGATATAACCCTCAATACTGAGTCTCTAGATGTTGATCCTGCTTATGCAACTGTTAATATCCAGTCTTCAAGTGTAGTAACAAATACCTCTAACATCTCAACTAATACATCAAACATCTCCAGCAACGATACTGATATTTCCACTAACGCCTCTAATATCTCAAGCAACGATACCGATATTGCTACTAACGCCTCTAATATCTCAAGTAACGATACTGATATTTCCACTAACGCTTCTGATATCTCTACGAATGCTTCAAATATCACCACCAACAAAAACAACATCAATACCCTTGGAGAAGGAGTTGCTAATGCAACTGCTTTAACTGCTGCATTAACTGCTCTGCCACAAGTATCTATCGATTCAAAGTTAAGTTGTGGTATTGGTACTGGGACTTACAGCAGCAGTTATGCACTTGGTGTTGAAGGAAATTTCAATACTCATTGTGGCATTTTCGATAATGGTGGAATGAGTATCCCCTTTCAAAATCCAGTCAAAGAAAAAACTGGTTGTTGTTAATCAAGAAGAACTTTTCATTAGATCGACGTTAATAGCCGAAAATTCACTAATATCTCAAATCCAACTAGAGTTTAAAGCATATATTTTTGAATAAAAAATCAAATGTTATCTTTATTGCTCAAAAGACATCAAGCAAAGGTTGCAAGATGGAGATCAAGACTAGGATTGAGTGAATATCAAGTATTCTGGATGGGTTTTGGTGAAGGAGTTCTTATTGGTGGATTTCTTGTTTTCATTGTCATGAGGTTAATTAACAAATGCCTTTAAATGATTAAAAGCGATTTAAGGAATTGGAACCAACTTAAAAAGCTCGCTTAACTAAGAGATCAGTCATAGCATTTTGAAAATATGTTCAAACTTTTGCAAACTACTATTTAGGAAACTCTACTAATATTCTCAATTCTTAATCGTCATTTTCTAATATATAAAAAGAGTTCTTGATTTTTTTTAAGGCTATTTTCTGTTCCAATAAAATAGATAGCCTGGCTCCTATAAAAAGGATCACGAGATCAAACCAAGCCCAATTTAGATCACTAAGATCAATTCCAAAAAGATCACTAAAGACAGGCTTAATTATGAATCCACTCAAGATTGAGAGAAATACGACTGAACACATTGGAAGTATTGATCGTCTCGTAATTATGTAAATAGGCCAGCATGGAGGGAATATGCAAAACACAGTAGCCATTGCAGCACTTGCACCTTCATCTGATGCTCTTCTTTTAAGGCATTTCTTATAAGAAAAATACTCAAGGATTTTTTTCAAAGAGAGTGCAGAGTCTTCTATAATAAAACAATCTTAAGTGATTATATGTTTAAGAAAGGTTGTTTATATATCTCGTCAGCCTTTCTAATTTTTTTTGGAGCATGCACAATATATTTTGGCTATCACATAGCTAAAATGCATAGACAATGTACGAAGCCTTTCAAACTTCTTAATCCTTATTCTCAACTAAATGTACCAATTCTAGAATTTGAACTTTTGGATTCGTATGATTCTGGTCGTTGTAGTTTATCGGCTGATGGAGAAGCGAATGGAGTTTTTCAACTAATTGAAGACAGTCCCAATATCCAACAAACAATTCAAATAGATGAACTGCTGTGGGTGAAAGGACCAATAGATCAACAATTAAAGGGCAGCGAGTTATATGGATGGGCTTTTAGTGAGTGGGATTATTTTCTAAGAACTTATAAAAGACCAAAATTGCCAAAAAGTATTCCATTCTTAAGCAGAAAGGAATTATTTGAATCAAAATCTTTTTTTCACCTTGGGAGTTGTCAATATTCAAAAGCAGATGAATTCAATCCTTGCAGTGATGGATTTCTTATGATTTACGACCCAGATACACAGCTCCTTTATGTGAGTCAATTTAATTCGTGAAAATTGTGTGGATAGACAAAACACTAAAAACTGAGTTATTTATTCAAAGTTGGAATGGATTCACAAAAAGGTTGGAATGATTTTCAATGGCTTTTCCTTAAATCCATAGCTATTACTAGACTTCTCAACTAGAGGAGAATTATTAAGAGTAAAGGATAATTTACATCAGATGAGATCTGTTCATCCATTGCTTTTATATAAAGCCTGATGATGAAAACTTGAGCTAGATCAGCTTGAAAGGGTTCAGTCTCATGGTTGGTTTCTGGGTTATCAACCAAGAGAATTATTACCTATGAATCAAGGCTTAAGTCTACCCATTTTCCTGCACCCTTCCTACCCATTAAAAAAGTGGGTATATGGTCTTATAATAAGATCACACTATTATCACACTTGCTATAAATGTAATACAAACATGACCTTTTTTCTAGTGATGGCAATGCTTTTGAGTTATCACAGTTTTCATGTAGTGTAGTCGGCATTAATACGTACATATTGATCAGACAAATCACACCCCCAAGCAGTAGACGAGCCTTTCCCTGTCCCTACCCTTACACAGATAGTTATAAGATCATCGATCAAATATTTCCCGTTTAATCTAGCTTTCATAAAATTACTAACTATTTGTCTATCAAAGTCTAGAGGTTTTCCATTAGAGAATATTTCATAAGGTCCAATCCATAAGTTGACATCATTGATATTAAAAAAGATACCTGCACGACCTAGTGCAGCAATAATTCTTCCCCAATTAGGATCAGAACCATGAATTGCAGTTTTCACTAAAGAAGATGAAGCAACTGTGCGAGCCATTACATGAGCATCTAAATCACTTTGAGCACCCTTAACCTTTATCTCTAGCAAGCAATTAGCACCTTCTCCATCCCTTGCTATTGCTTTAGCCAAGTATTGGGCTGTTAGATGTAGTCCCTCTTCAAGCGTTGATAAATACCTGGCATCTAATTCTGATCCAGAAGCAAAAGCCAAAAAAGTATCATTTGTACTCGTATCTCCATCAACTGTAATAGAATTGAAAGATGATTCTGCAACTCGCTTAATCATCTGCGACCATAAAATATGATCTATACCAACGTCACATGTAATATAGCTCAACATTGTTGCCATTGAGGGGTGAATCATACCTGAACCTTTAGCCATCCCTCCAATAGATATTCGTCTTCCTCCTAAAACTGCTTGATATGCAATTTGCTTTACTTGAAGATCGGTAGTAAGAATTGCATTAGCTGCATCATGGTATGCCTCCTTGCCTAAACTCTTAATAAGATAGTCCAAGTGGGTATTAACTTTTTCAACGGGTATTGGTTCACCAATGACACCAGTAGAACATATCAAAACTTCTTCATCAAACAATCCAAGGCGTTTAGCAAGCTCATGTGTGATGATTTCACTATCAATTTTGCCTCTACTACCTGTACAAGCATTTGCATGTCCAGAGTTGATAACAACAGCACGTATTTTTCCCTCAGATGCCTTCAATCGATCAATACATAGATCCACGCAATAAGCACGAGTGACTGATTGAGTAAATGTTCCACTGCAACAAGCACCATCAGGTGCATATAACAAAGCAAGATCTTTCTTCCCAGAAGGCTTCAACCCTGCAGAAATGCCAGCTGCTAAAAAACCATTAGGGGTAGTAATACCACCAGAAATTGGAGACCAAACAGAAGATGTCAAAAGACTCAAATTCAGAAGAGCATTTTTCACTTACTATCAATATTAATGATTGACCAAAAACAAACAAACAAACTTTGTCTGAGATGGAAAGGCAAGCAAAGAAGAATAGGTATCACTGGAGGTATTGCCAGTGGAAAAACGATCATTGGAAATTTCTTATTTGAAAGAAAGCAATGGCCTATTTTAGACGCTGACTTATATGCTCATGAAGCATTGAGAGCTGAAAATCCAATATCCAAGAAAATCTTATTGAGATATGGAGATAAAATAATTCACAATTCGAGTAAAAATGATCAAGTTATTAATCGCAAATCATTAGCGAAAATAGTTTTTCAAAATGATGTTGAAAAAAAATGGCTGGAAGAAATAATACATCCGTTTGTTAACAAAAGAATTGCGGAAGACTTAGAAAAATTGAAATCAAATTCAGTAGTAATTTTGATTATTCCACTTCTATTTGAAAAAAATTATACAAATTTATGTAGTGAAATTTGTTATATAGATTGCTCTAGAACTATACAATTAAAAAGACTTCAATTAAGAGATAAGTGCAGTCTCGAAGAAGCAAATCAAAGAATTGATTCCCAATGGGATAATTCTTTTAAAAAACAATTTGCAGATCATATAATTACTAATTCTAATAATGATGAGACATGGAAACTGCAGTTAAAAAAATTATATAATTTCTAACCTTGTAATTTCTTATTTAATATTTGATTAGCGAGTTTTGGATCCGCTTTCCCTTTTGTTTCCTTCATTAATTGACCTACAAAAAAACCTAACAATTTCTTCTTCCCAGCTCTAAAAGATTCAACCTCATTAGGATGATTAAGGATCAATTTATTAATAATTTCCTCAATAACTTTAGGGTCACCAATCATACCTAAGCCACGTTCTTTGACTAATTGCTTAGGAGAGCCACCTTTACTTAATAGTTCAGGCAAAATTTCTTTAGCAATTTTTCCACTTATTTCTCCTACATCAATCATTTGCAGCATTTCTGCTAACTGATTTGGCTTAAAAGATAATTGATCAAATGATAATCTATTAGATTTGATAAATGCTGCTATATCTCCCATTATCCAATTTGCTGAAGATTTTGCTGCTCCACCTTCATTAACAACTTTTTCAAAATATTGGGCCATTGAAGATTCATCAGTCAAGACTCGTGCATCATAAATAGAAAGGCCAAGTTCTGCTGCATATCTATTTCTTTTTGCAGCTGGCAATTCTGGTAATTCTGCGCGCCATTTTTCTTTTAAATCATGACTTACTTCTATCGGACCTAAATCAGGATCAGGAAAATAACGATAATCGCTACTACCTTCTTTTGATCTCATACTTTTAGTCAGTTGCTTGCCTTCATCCCATAACCTCGTTTCTTGTTTTACTTCTTCTCCAGATTCATAAGCTTTAATTTGCCGCTTAATTTCATATTCACAAGCCTTTTGAATAGCTGAAAATGAATTCATATTTTTTATTTCTACTTTTGTACCAAATGGATCATTAACAGTTGGTCTAACTGAAATATTCACATCACATCGCAACGATCCCTCCTGCATATTCCCATCAGATACTCCCAAATAACGCATAATTCGTCTGATTTCAGCTGCATACTCCGCAGCCTCTCTACCTGTTCTTAAATCAGGTTTACTAACTATTTCAGCAAGTGCTACGCCTGCTCTGTTGTAATCAACCAGGGAATGGGTGGAGCCTGACAATTGATCACTACCTGCATGAACAAGTTTTCCAGCATCCTCTTCCATATGTAGTCTTTCAATGCCTATTTTTTTGGTATAAGTTTCTTTTCCTTTTTCTGCTACTTCTACCTCTATCCAACCATCTTCTGCAATAGGTTCATCAAACTGAGATATTTGATAATTTTTTGGTAAGTCTGGATAAAAATATTGCTTTCTATCAAATTTACTGTGAGAGGCAATATTTAGATTCAAAGCCATCGCTGCTTTTACTGCATATTCCAGAACCTTTTTATTTAGGACTGGCAAAGTACCTGGTAATCCGCATACCACTGGGTCAATGTGAGTATTTGGATCGTCACCAAAGTTGGTTGATGCGCTACTAAATATCTTGCTATTAGTTCCCAACTGAACATGCGTTTCTAATCCGATTACAACTTCCCAAGAAACATTTGATTGTGACATTAATTTGACCTAGATATATGAATCTTATGAAAGAAAAGCTCAGTCATGGAAGCTAACGTAATCTAAAACATTGAAAATAACATTTTCCAAATCCAAGCAATGGATGTCTTAAATGAAAAACCATTGTTAATCCTCGGAGGAGGATTAATGGGTCTGGGAATAGCCCATGAACTTGCTCAGCGAGGTAAACGCGTTGAAATTTTAAGTAGAAGCAGACTTGAAGCAGCAGGTTTTGTTGCTGCTGGAATGCTTGCCCCTCATGCTGAAGGGCTTCAAGGTGATCTTTTAAATCTTGGTCAAAGTAGTCTTCAAAGACATCCGACATGGATAGAAAGCATTGAGAGAAATAGCAAAATGTCATGTGGTCTCAAAACTTGTGGAATTGTTGTCCCATTTGAAAGCCAAAAAGATTGTGAATCCTTCCCAACATATAAATTTGGTGAAAAGCTAAACAGGCATGAACTCACTAAAGAAGTTCCAGGACTCTCAGAAAAATGGAAATTAGGTTTACTTTTTAGGCAAGATGGTCAAATCGACAATCGAAGACTACTAATGAGAGCACTTGAAAAAGCATGTGTTGAATTAGGTGTTCACTTTCAAGAAGGAGTTGAAGTGATTGAAATAATAAAAGATTCAAACAAGTTTAATGGGGTCAAGATTAAAGACATTAATGGAAATATCAATCTTTTAAAAAGTGAAGAAGCAGTTCTCTGCTGCGGTGCCTGGAGCAAACAAATTTTTAAAACACTCCCTATTTTTCCAGTTAAAGGCCAGATGTTATCTATTCAGGGACCAAAACAGATTCTAAAAAGAATTGTTTTTGGACCTGGCATTTACTTGGTTCCAAGAGATGACGGTCTAATAATCGTAGGTGCAACTAGTGAGCGTGAGGTAGGTTTTCAGAAAGGACTTACTCCAAAAGGACAAAGCGAGCTACAAAAAGGAATTCAATCTCTGATTCCTGAACTTAATCAACTACCTCATATGGAAAGATGGTGGGGTTTTCGTCCATGCACACCCGACGAAGGTCCATTGCTTGGAATGTCATCAATTAATGGACTCTGGCTGGCCACTGGGCATCATCGCAATGGAGTGCTATTGGCGTCGATAACTTCAGAATTAATTGGAAAATCAATTTGCTCTACCCCTTTAAGTAATGAAGAAAGCAATTTTTTGTCCCAATTCAGTTGGGACAGATTTTAAAAACCACTCAAACAAGATTGTGAAGTTCAACAATAAATTTATTCAACTCTCCATGATTGATCTGATGGAGTCCAATCAAAAAGTTCATGTTCCTGGAACCATAGATCGATTTCAAAAGCTGCCGTATCAGAACCATCAGAACCATGAATGACATTCCGACCAATGTTTACAGCTAAATCACCTCTAATTGTTCCAGGTTCTGCCTCAAGAGGCTTTGTTGCTCCAATCAATTTTCTCGCACTTGCAATCACTCCTTCACCCTCCCAAACCATCGCTACAACAGGTCCACTTGTTATGAAATCAACTAAACCTGAAAAAAAAGGACGATCTTTGTGAACACCATAGTGTTTTTCTGCAAGTGCTTTACTTGGTATTAGTTGCTTTAGACCCACTAATTTGAATCCTTTAGTTTCAAAACGACCAAGAATCTCAGCGATTAAACCTCTTTGCACACCATCTGGCTTGATAGCAACAAAAGTTCTTTCCAAAGTCATTGCAATATTCAATAATATGAAGCCATAGTCTTCCTAAAACTGCCCTCTTGGCAAGTAAAACATGACACTTAATAAAACTGTTCTTAGATTTAATTGTATTAATGGTAAGTGATTAAAACTTAGCAACTTTGTTATCGCATAAATGGCTGTGAAAAATGCTCATCAATCTCTCTCTTGGACTATCAAAAATAGCTCAGACCTCTATGGGATTGAACGATGGGGAAAGGGTTATTTCACTATCAATGAAAAAGGCAATATTTCTATTTGTCCTAACGGTTCCAAAAACAAAGCTCATGATTTGATGGAGCTATTAGATGAACTCGAAAGTCGAAAACTAAATTTTCCATTGTTAATAAGATTTGACGATATTCTCGAAGACTGCTTAAAAAACCTACATAAAGCTTTTGAAAAAGCGATTAATGACTTTCATTATCAAGGAAAATACCAAGGTGTATTTCCAATCAAATGTAATCAACAGCGTCACGTAGTTGAAGAATTAATCACCTGTGGTTCAAAATGGCATTTTGGCTTAGAAGCTGGAAGCAAGCCAGAGTTACTAATTGCTTTATCAATCCTAGAAGATCCTAAAGCTTTACTAATATGCAATGGCTACAAAGATCAACGTTATATTGAGACAGCTATTTTAGCACGTCAACTTGGACGTCAACCTATAGTCGTTATAGAACAAGGAACTGATGTTGATCTTATAATCAAATCTAGTCATTTACTTGGAGCATCTCCACTCATAGGAATAAGAGCTAAGCTATCTAGTCAGAGCAGTGGAAGATGGAGTAGCTCCATTGGTGATAGGTCAAAATTTGGCCTTTCAATTCCAGAAATATTGAAAGCAACGAAAAGGTTAAAAGAAGCAAATCTTCTCAATGAATTAAAGCTTTTACATTTTCATCTAGGGAGTCAAATTAACGATATAAGTATTTTAAAAGATGCCTTACAAGAAGCCGGACAAATTTATGCCGAATTAATTAATCTTGGAGCACCTATGGGATACTTAGATGTTGGGGGTGGCTTAGGAATTGATTACGATGGAAGTCAAAGTGCATCAATAACATCTACTAACTACTCACTTCAAAATTATGCAAATGATGTAGTAGCAACAATTAAAGAGTGTTGTGAATCAAAAAAGATAGCACTACCAACTTTGATCACAGAGAGTGGAAGAGCAATTGCTAGTCACTTTTCAATCTTAATCTTTAATATTTTAGGTAAAAATTCATTACCATCTGAGATTCCAAACAAAGACGAAAAAGAATGTCTCTCTGTTAGAAATTTACGTGAAACATTAATCCATATAAATTCCTTAAAAGCTACTCAAGACGACGATTTAGCCAAATTACAAGAAGCATGGAATGATTCTCTTAAGTTTAAAGCAGATGCACTAGCAGCTTTTCGTCTAGGTTATATAGATTTGGTTGAACGTGCAAAAGCTGAGCAGTTGACATGGGCCTGTGCAAAAACAATAGTTAATCAATTACCAAAAAATATACATCTACCTAAAGAATTAAAGAAATTAAGTGAAAGTTTAGCCATAACATATTATGCAAATCTTTCCGTATTTAGATCGGCTCCGGATACTTGGGCTATTGATCAAGTTTTTCCAATTATGCCGATACATCGGCTTAGCACAGAGCCTAACAAACTTGGTCACTTTGCAGATTTAACATGCGATTCAGATGGAAAACTTGATCAATTTATTGATAATGGAAAAGTTAAAAATTTGCTACCTCTTCATGAATTCAATACAGATGAAAAATATCTAATTGGTCTTTTCTTAGGTGGTGCCTATCAAGAAGTGATGGGAAATCTACATAATTTATTTGGAAGTACTAATGCAGTTCATATAAGATTTACAGAACAAGGCAAATATAAAGTGGAGCATGTCATTCGTGGAAATACAAAATCAAATGTTCTAGAATATTTGGAACATGATCCAGAGATATTATTAGAGCGATTGCGCAAATCAAGCGAATCAGCAATTCAAGGAGGTCATCTAAAAATCCATGATGCACAAAAACTTATAGAGCATATAGAAGTCAGCCTCCGGCAAAGTACTTACCTAAAGAGTTAACTGCGATAATTGTTCAGTCAATGTCTCATTAGCTTTTTCTAAAGCTAAGTCCAACGATTGAGGATGGCTACCACCAGCTTGAGCTAGGTTGGGACGACCGCCGCCGCCGCCGCCGCACATTTTTGCAACTTCACTTATAAATTGACCTGCATGTAAACCATCTGAGACTAAATCAGGAGAAAATGCAGCAACAAAAACCAATTTATTATTAATCTCTTGATTAGGAATACCTCCTAAAACGACAGCAGCATACTTACCTAAATGATCTATCAAACTTGAAGCCGCAGATTGTAATCCCGAACCATCCACTCCATCTAAACGTCTAATTAATAATTTACTATAACCAATAGATTTTGCAGAACTTGCTAAAACCAATGCCTTCGCTAATGCGAGTTCATTCTTCAATTTGATAAGTTCTTTTGTTTTATCCTTCAGTTCAAGTTGAAGAGATGAAACTCTCTCGACAATTTCATGTGATTGCACTTTGAATGATTTACTTAACTCTTTTACTACCGAATCACGTTCATTAAAATAATCAAAAACTGATGGACCAGCTATAGCCTCTATTCGTCTAATGCCTGAAGCAATACCTGTCTCATTGATGATCTTAAATGTACCTAGTTGTGAAGTGCGAGTTACATGAGTTCCTCCACATAACTCCATAGAAACGCCCGGAACATCGACAACACGTACCACATCGCCATATTTCTCACCAAACATTGCCAAAGCACCAGCTGCCATAGCTTCCTTAATTGGCATTGTTTTAGTTTGAATTGGATGATCTTCATTAATCCATTGATTTATTCGTACTTCCATATCTTCAAGTTCTTTTATTGTCAAAGGTTTTGGAGCATTAAAATCAAATCTCAATCGATCATTTGAAACTAGCGATCCTCTTTGACTTACACCTGAATCAACCAATAACTTTAAGGCTGATTGCAATAGATGTGTAGCCGTATGATTTGATGTAGTTCGTTGACGAAACGATGGAGTAACATTCATCTGAACTGATGAGTTCACTGTTAGAACTCCAGTTTTAACAATTCCAGAATGAATAAAAATATTCTTCTTTTTTCTAACATTTTCCACAGACACCTCAAGATTATGAGACGTTATTAAACCTTTATCTCCAATTTGGCCACCGGACTCAGCATAAAAAGGGGTTCTATTAACAATAATCTTGACTAAATCACCTTCGACAGCTTTTTTGACTAATTCATTATTTCTAAAAATGCCTATCACAGTTGAAGCCGTTTCTAATTTTTCATAGCCCTCAAATCTTGTTTCAACAAATAAAGAAATTTCTCTTTCAATTGAACCTTCCTCAGTTAAATCAATACTGACAGAAGCATCCTTAGCACGTTTACGTTGCTTTGCCATCTCCTTTTCAAAACCAGTAATATCAACAGAAAAACCTTTTTCATTCGCAATCTCCTCCGTTAATTCCAAAGGAAATCCATAAGTATCATAAAGCTCAAATGCCTGAGCACCAGAGATAACATCTCTTGCACGAGCTGTTATCTCTACCAAAAGTTTCTCTCCCCGTTCAAGAGTTTCAAGGAAACGAGATTCTTCTATTTTTAACTCATTAAGAATAATTTTCTTTTTCTCAAGTAATTGAGGATAAGCATTTTTCATCAACTCAATCGCAACTTCAGCAAGCTGAGGTAAAAATGGCTGATCAATACCTACCAGTCGACCATGTCGAATCATACGCCGTATAAGACGACGCAGAATATAGCCTCGCCCTAGATTACTAGCGGTTACACCATCACAAATTAAATGAGTTACAGCTCTGCAATGATCTCCAATAATTTTTAATGATGTTTTATTTTTTTTATGTGTAGTTTCATAATTAATTTGAGCTAACAAAGCCGCTGCCTCAATAAGAGGAAAGATAAGATCCGTTTCATAATTATTAGATTTCCCCTGCAAAATTTGAGCCATTCTCTCTAGGCCCATTCCTGTATCAATATGACAATTCGCCAATGGTTGAAGATTGCCTTTGTTATCTCGGTTGTATTGCATAAACACCAAATTATAAAATTCTATAAATCGACTATCGTCTTCAAGATCTATTCCGTCACTTCCTAATTCAGGTTTAAAATCAAAATATAGCTCCGAACATGGACCACAAGGTCCTGTAGCTCCAGATGACCAAAAATTGTCAGATGTACCCATTCTGATAATTCTTTTTGCATCAACACCTACTACTTCTTTCCATATTTGCTCTGCTTCTGAATCTTCTTCAAAAACGCTAATGACTATATTCTTTGGATTTAATCGAAAAACCTCAGTAGTTAATTCCCATGCCCATTGAATCGCTTCTTTTTTAAAATAATCACCGAAAGAAAAATTACCGAGCATCTCAAAAAAAGTATGATGCCTCGCCGTTCTTCCTACGTTTTCAATATCATTTGTCCTTATACATTTTTGACTGGATGTTGCTCTCGGAGTAGAAGACTCTTTTAATCCTAAAAAGATAGGCTTAAAAGGTAACATCCCCGCAATTGTCAATAAAACTGTTGGATCATCTGGAATCAAAGAAGAACTTGCAAGTTTCTTATGATTATGTTGGGTAAAAAAGTTTATAAATGCTTCTCTTATTTCATCTCCCGAAAGGAATGGTGGATTCATTGAGGAGGAAGAATTTTTTTTCATACCTCAAAATTTTCTCTAATAAGGTTTTTGAAAAAAATCACAAAAAGCGTCGAATTTGCTCAACTCACCCTAAACAATAACAAAATGGAAACCCGTGAGACTTCGAAAGACAAAATATTCAAAAAAATCAGTCTAAATTCTTCCTTATTGCAAACAAATACTATTTACGGGAAGCAGTATCACACTTGCAAACCTCAATATCCTATTATGGTTGGAGTCATCTAGGTATTTTCACTTAGCGACCTGATTCATTGCAACCTTCAGGCTTCTTCTAATTAATGGCTTTGAGAACATGATTTTTACTGAATCAACAGCTTTGGAAAATCAGAAAAGTGATACTCCTAAGCTTTCACTGCAATATGAAAAAATTAGTGCAGATACCTGCACTTTAAGGTCATTGGATTGGGATAGAAGCAGGTTTGATATTGAATTTGGCCTTCGAAATGGAACTACGTACAATAGCTTTCTAATAAGAGGCAAAAAAAATGCACTAATAGATACAAGCCATTTAAAGTTTAAAGATATTTGGTTTGAAAAACTAAGACAAGAAATCAATCCAAAAGAAATTGATTATTTAATAGTCAGTCACACAGAGCCAGATCATTCAGGACTAATTAAATACTTGATTGAATTAAACCCAAATATTGAAATCGTCGCATCTAAAGTAGCTATAAAATTCCTAGAAGATCAAATTCATCAACCTTTTAGATCAAGAGCGGTCAAAAGTGGTGAAGAACTAAATTTAGAAACTAATTCAATCAGCGGTATCCCGCATAAAATTGAATTTATTAGTGCACCAAATCTACACTGGCCCGATACTATTTTTTCGTTTGATCATGGTACACAAGTTTTATACACTTGTGACGCATTTGGTTTACATTACTGTTCAGAAAAATTGTATGACGAGAATCCAAGCCTTTTAAATGAAGATTTTAGATTTTATTACGACTGTCTCATGGGTCCAAATGCCCGTAGTGTAGTTCAAGCATTAAAAAAAATTGATACATTGCCAACCATCAAGACTATTGGTGTTGGACATGGACCAATCCTTAATTTTAATACGCAGTTGTGGCTGAATAATTATAGAGAATGGAGTAAGCAAAGAAGTAAAGGAGACAATTACGCTGTCGTTTGCTATCTAAGCCAATATGGTTTTTGTGATCGGCTTAGTCAAGCAATTGCTCATGGCATAGGCAAAGCAAATGCTCAAGTCCAATTAGTTGATCTTATTGCTTCAGATACTCAAGAGTTAAGTGCTCTAATTAGTGACGCAAGTGCAGTAGTTGTACCAACATGGCCTATCAAATCTGATTCAGAATTACAAAGCAATATTGGGACTCTACTTGCATCCTTGAAACAAAAGCAGTGGGTAGCGACTTATGACTCATATGGCGGAAATGAAGAGCCTATTGACTTTATTACTAACCAATTAAGAAAGCTTGGACAAAAAGAAGCTTTTAAACCACTTCGAGTTCGTGACGAACCAAACAAAAGTATATACCAACAATTTGAAGAAGCTGGTACAGATTTAGGTCAAATTCTGACTAGAAAGAAAAATTTAGCTGCTACTAAAAGCCTTGATGGGGACTTAAACAAAGCGCTTGGTTGCTTAAGCGGTGGACTCTATATTGTTACAGCCAAAGAAAATACAGGCGCGGACAGTCGAGACGGTGCAATGGTTGCAAGTTGGGTTAGTCAAGCCAGTTTTGAGCCCCCTGGAATAACCGTGGCAGTCGCTAAAGACAGAGCAATTGAATCACTATTACAAGTCAATGATCGTTTTATTTTAAATATCCTTCAAGAAAATAACTATTTGCACCTCTTCAGACACTTTTTAAAGCGTTTCCCACCAGGTGCGAATCGATTTGAAGGAGTTGAATTAATGAATGATCTTGCAGCTGGAGGACCAGTTCTATCTGATGCGCTAGCCTTCCTTTCATGTAAAGTTATTCAAAGAATGGAAACAACAGATCATTGGATAATTTATTCATTAGTTGAAAAAGGTAATTTATCTAATACTCAAAGCAAAACAGCTGTTCATCACAGAAGAGTTGGTAGTAATTATTAACAATGAAAGTAGAACATATTTCTTCGTTAAATTTAAACGCTTTCAGAAAAAAAACCATTCAGATTCCTATTGAAGATAACTTCATTTGCTTAAGAAGTCTGAACCCAAAAAGATCAAGATTTGAAGTTGAGTATTCTCTTGAAAAAGGGAGTTGCACTAATTCATTTTTATTTATATCTTCTCAAGATGAACATTCTAAATCACAAGATTATATTTTAATTCACCCTCCTGGGTTAACATTTGAAAAAGAATTTTTAGAAGAGTTTGATGCACTAATTAATAGAGATTCAGCTGCAATAAAGTTAGTAATGGGTCATATCAATCCTAATAAAGTAGCTTTTGTAAAAAGAATGAGTGTTAAATATAAAAATTTAACGGTTATTTGTTCTAATCCAGGAGCAAAATTATTAAAGGAAATTTGGAGCTTACGAAAACCCTCCACAAATACAAATCCTAAAGAAGCATTGGAGGTAGTTGAAGTCCTTCCGAATATACAAATCATTAAACAATTAGAGACTCTGTCATTTGACAGTAATTTTGAGATTACATTTATTCCCGCACCAACAGCTCGTTGGCCTGGTGGACTAATTGTGTTTGAAAAGAAAACTGGTTTATTGATGAGTGATAAATTGTTTGGTGCCCATGTTTATGAAGAGAAATGGGCTGAATTAAACAGTATTAGCACGGAAGAAGAAAGAAGACATTACTTCGATTGTCTAATGGCACCAATGTCTACTCAAGTGAATAGTATTATCGAAAAATTTGAAGACTTCGAGATTGATACGATAGTCCCTGGGCATGGACCTGCAATCAGTGGTAGTTGGAGAAGTCTATTAAACAACTACCAAAGCTGGGGAGAAAGCCAAAAATACAGCAACTTAAGAGTTGCTCTGTTATTTGCTAGTGCCTATGGAAATACTGCCGCTATTGCGGATGCTATTGCTAGAGGAATTAGTAAAACAGGAGTAAAAGTTAAAATTATTAATTGTGAATTCACCGCATCAGATAGCTTAATCACTGAAATTCGTAAAGCAGATGGGTATTTAATTGGATCACCAACATTAGGAGGACATGCACCAACACCGATTGTTTCAGCACTTGGAACGCTTTTGGCTGAGGGAGATAGAGGCAAGCCAACTGGAGTCTTTGGAAGTTATGGATGGAGTGGGGAAGCTCTTGATTTACTTGAAAAAAAATTAAAAGATGGAGGCTTTAAATTTGGATTCGAACCTATAAAAATCAAATTTAGTCCTGATCACTTAATGATTAAAAAACTTGAAGAAACAGGTATCCAATATGGCAAACAATTAATTAATACGAAATTACGTCAACAAAGAAAGGCTAATGTTGGTTTAAATACAAGTAAAAGTGATCCAACAATAAATGCATTAGGAAGGGTAGTCGGATCACTATGTATTTTGACTGCTCAAAAAGGAAGTGAAAATAGTCTAATTAGCGGAGCAATGGTTGCAAGTTGGGTTAGTCAAGCAAGCTTTTCTCCTCCTGGTATTACGATTGCAGTAGCTAAAGAAAGAGCTGTAGAAAACCTACTTCATAAAGGCGACAACTTTGCTTTAAACATTTTAGAGCAAAATAATTACCAAAGCCTACTGAAACAATTTCTTCAATCATTCAAACCTGGAGATAATAGATTTGACGATCTTGAGATCAAATTAAGTCCAAGCAATCAGCCATTATTAAACGAAGCTTTAGCTTGGTTGGAGGGTACAGTTAATCAACGGATGGAATGTGGGGATCATTGGCTGATATATGCTGAGATTAAACATGGAAAAGTCATTAAAAAAGATGGAATAACAGCAGTTCATCATCGAAAGACTGGAGCGAACTACTAAATCCATTACATAACGACTTATTCCTTTTATACTTACGTCCTGATTCAAAATGTCTAATAAAAACCTTCTTGTTATAGCTGCTAGTAATGGTGAAAATCTCAAATTAGCCAAAAGATTTCTAGTCGCAGGTACAGCATTAAATTACTCATGCGAATTACTTGATTTGACGGAATCAAAAAATGATTTACCTATATTTAATCCACGTCACAATTCAAAAGATAAAGCACCAGAAAATTTAAAGTCGATCAATACTCAAATGGAAAATCACTCTCATTGGGTCATTTGTGCCCCTGAATATAACGGTTCAATCCCTCCCATATTGACAAATACAATAGCTTGGCTTTCTGTTCAGGGTAAAGATTTTCGCAGCTTATTTAATGAACGACCAATCGCAATTGCAAGTTTTTCAGGAGGAGGGTGTATGGAGTTATTACTTTCGATGCGGATTCAACTAACCCATCTTGGAGCTCTTGTTTTAGGTCGTCAATTAACTAGCAATCAATCAAAAATTGCTGAAGATAAATCAATATACTCAATACTAAATCAACTACTAAAATTAAACTAATCGAATTGAATCAATAATTCACCATACGGCTAATATCCTTACTATTAGATTTCAACTCATTCCATGTTTGCAACATTTTTCGTGCCATAGGGAGAGCATGCACTGAACCTCCACCAGGAGTATTCTGCGCAAATGCAACAATGACTATTTCTCCAGCATCAAAAGGAGCAAAACATGCAAACCAAGCATGATCTGTTCCTCCACTACTATCTTCAGCAGTTCCAGTCTTACCAGCAACAGAGAGGAAAGAAGGAATATCCTGATTAACTGCCATCCCAGTACCACTAGTTACTACTTTTCTAAGCCCACGACGAATTGTTTCGAGTGTCGTTTCTTGAATATCTACCTTTTTTAAATATTTTGCTGATCTCCAATTTTTGTTACCATCAACCAAATGAGGAGTAATCAGATAACCGCCATTTGCAAAAACTGCATATGCTCGAGCTAATTGTAATGGAGTAACTTGAACCACTGATTGGCCAATAGATGCACTAGCTAGATCCTCTACAATCCAAGGGGTTTCTCCAGGACGAGCCCAGCCGCGACCTTGAGCAGCCCATTTTTTATTTCCAACTAAACCTTTATTTTCGTCAATAACAGTCTCTATTCCTGTGTAATTATCAAAACCGAGCTTGATTGCCGCATCATATAACGCCTCGGAGCCAGCCCCTACACCAACTTGATAAAAAAAAGTATTACTAGATACTCTCAGCGCATCTTCATATCCAATCCTACCAAAACCCCTTCTATTATATTCTGGAAAACAATGACTCCCATATGTAATACAAGGAACAGTATCCAATTTCTGACTAACAGGAAATTTACCACTTTCAATACCTGCAATAGCTGTGACTGGCTTCCATGTACTACCTGGATCATATGCATTATATGCTCTACTCAAAAGAGGACGCTTTGATGACAAAAGTAAGTTGTCATATTGATTATTTGTAAAAGGCTTAGAAAAAAAATTTAGATCAAAAGTAGGTTGACTAGCAATTGCTCTAATTGCACCTGTACGTGGATCAAGCGCTATTATTGCCCCACCAGACTTGTCAGACAATACTTTTTCTGCAGTACGTTGTAGCTCTATGTCAAGGGTTAACTTAATATCCCGCCCAGCTTGTGGCAACTTTAACCCTAGGCTACGCTGAACCGTCCCTAGTGAATCAATCTCAAGCATTTCGCCTCCCCACTCACCTCGCAATTCAGATTCAAACGCAGCTTCTATACCTTTCCTTCCAATCCTGTCAGATAATCTATAACCTTTATCTGACAGCTTAGAAAACTCATTCTGCGTTATCAACTGTGTATAACCTAAAGCATGGGCAGCTAAAGACTTATAAGGATAATTTCTAACTAAAGTAATATCAATTTGAGCACCATACAAGTTCACTTCTTGTTCTTTAAACCTAATAACTTGCTCCTCTGATAAATCAGTTAATAATAATTTTTTGTAGGGATTGTCTGAATTATTTTTTTTAAATGAGGTTTCTAATTGATTTATAGGAACATTTAACAAGTCTGATAAAGACTGTCGTAAGTCAAGCCATTCATTATTAGTTAGAAGTCTAGGTTGAATAGATAAAGAATATAAAGGTTTATTATCTGCTAAAACTTCACCATTGCGATCTAATAATCTTCCTCTTATTGGTGGATTAGCAATTAGCTTAATTCTATTTTCTTCGGATAGCTTTTTATAATAGGAACCATTAATTATTTGAATCCAAAAAAGACGAGCACTTGCTACTGAGAAAATACAACAAATAAAAAGAAAGAAAACGAGAGGTTGGTGGGAAGCACCTACATGCTTTTTGGAACTAAGATATAATCTATCCTTTTTCTGCATTTCTAAAATTCAATAATATTTATTTATCATCTGTATTACTAGAGTCGTTTCCGATATAACGTCTCAATTGAGAGAGTTGATCATCAATTCTTTTTAAAGTGGAAGCTAAGGAATCCGCATCATTAGTATCGTAATCAGGATTCTTTTCTTCAACAGTCACGTCCACTGAAACAACTGGATGGCCTAAACCAGGAATCAATTGATCAATCTTATCCCTGACTGTCTTTGCGGAACTTTCTCCGTCAACCTGAAATTCTGAGACTGGATCTTTAGATTTAAATACATCCATGATTTTTTGCAATCCACCAGTTTTAGCATTATTAATAATGCCCATACCAAAAGGCAAGGCAGATTCCATTACAAATAAATGCAAATCTTGTAATTGATCTTTAGCCATAACGGCTTTGCAAAAGCTACTTAAGAATACTTGTTTCTGACGATGAAAAATAAGGTGTACAACTATTATTAGAAATACCTATAGACCAACCACCAAAAATTGAGATCACAATTATTGCTGAAAATGGAAGAAAAGCTTGATGGGTAGTTTCAAGAGTTAACCATTCTCGCCAACCTCTTACAAAACGCTCTCTAGCATACCTATTACGTTCTCTTGAAGCTTGATTAAGTTTCTGCCTAAAAGATTTTTGTACCCAAAGTTCAAAAGATCTTTTTTTTGTGACTGCCATTTTTCTCTCTACTTCTAATAATTGTCCTGCAGTCAGATCAGGGTGAAAAGTTCCTATTAATTCAAGGGTTTTTAAAAACATTTCAACTGCCGCATCTTTAATAATCCGCTCTTCTTCTTTAAGAAAAGACCAATCAACCTCAGGATAAAAACGAGCTCTATTAAGATTAATTTGGTCTTCTCCTAACTGACCAGGCTCCCTCAACCATCTATCAGTATTGTTATCGAACCTTCTCCAATAAAGAAAAGGATTAATGTAAATAACCTTACCTGAGATGGTTATACTATCCTTCTGAAGGCGTCGGCTTAACTGCAAATCAGTCGTTTGTGCAACTGTCAAAAGTCATCAGCTATTGAACCAAGTTATCTTTTTTTTTTAACCTAGACCACCCCCTAAATCAAATTCATCAACTTAATAAATACGAAATTGTCCTTTCTTCCAAGAGCAATAAATACAATTTATTTTCATCCATATCTTTAGGCTTTGAATTACACTTAGAACTTATTCCGCTTAATTTCACAATTCTTCTTGGTAAATTCTTAAAATAATAAGTACATATTCAATCAGGTTTTTGCAGATGAACAATATTTGAGTTATGTTCGTTCCGAACATATTCAAACCAATACAATGCTACGCAAGCAAGAAAAAAATGCTGTCACAAGGGGAGTTATCCTTGCTATCGGTTGGGGTTGGGGTTTAGATAGATTTTATGAAGGTGACAAAAAAGGAGGGATTCTATCAATAATTGGATGGGGGATCATCTTCACAAGTTTTCTATTCTTGAAATGTTCAGGTGTCGAATATGTTGATGGAGTCAAAGATTATTCAAACTACAGTCCAAACCCACTAATTATTCTTCCTTTAATTGCTGGGCTATATGGGATTTATTTGATTATTAGAAAAGGTTTTAGATTAGCAAAACAGTTTGAAAACGCAGAAGACTAAGTAATTAAGCGTGATAACAATCAATCGATTTTAAGGATCTAAGTCATTTTGTTTTTTCATAGTGACAAAAAGTCCTTATAGGAGTAAAAATAAAGCAACAGGACAACTCCTCACACATTCGTTCTGTTAAAAAAGCACTCTACTTTTTTAAGTAGGGTGCTTTTTAAATGACTAAGTTTATAAATTGGCACATGTGACAATCAATAAACCAATCGGGTCTGACTTGAGCTTTCGAAATCACCCAGATATTTTGAATTTGTGAGGAGTTGAGATCCTCCGCAGTGGAAACAAGGAAACACTTGTGACTGATCTCCAAAAAACCGCCTTGTACAGAACTGGGCGGTTTTTTTGTGCCTATTATTAATCTTTAAAGAAGAAAACTAAGGCAGAGCGGTTTTCTACACAATCTTTTGCAGAAATTTCCCAATTAATCAATTAAGTTGGATTATTAGCTTTTTTATTTTATGACGGAAAACAATAACAACTCTCAAAAGAAATGTAGTGGTAAAGGAAAAGCTATGTTTGCCTATGGAATTATTCAACTAGGGTCGACTGTTATTTCTGCTGTTGCTCTTTCTGCAATAGCTTTAGGTTTTTGCTCGTTACAAAAAGAAGCAACATTTTTCAACGAGTGTGTTGAAGAAATCAAAGCAAGTGGCAAAAGTTCTGCCAAGGCAGTTCGCTTCTGCCATGGAGGTAAATAACAAACAATTAATCGATAGATCAACTAAGCAATTAATTAAATAAAAGATGTTGCACAAATTGCTCTAAAAATTAGAAATGCTCCTCATCTTTTGAAAAATCCAACTTAAAAAAATAGTATAATTTCCTAAAACCAGGCCTCTTTAATAGAGTTAGTTAATAGCAAAACTTCATTTAGCTAATCATCAGAGAACTTGTTGTTGGCATACTCAACATCAAGATCGAATGATCAAACCATGTTTGATTTAAATATCATTATTTTAAAGTATCTCTAGAAAACTCATTTTTATTTTGTACCCCAATTGATTCGCTAAACCCAGACGCAAGTATGCCAGTAGGTATTGCTATTGCAGCAATACCCATAAGAGAAGTTATCGATGCAATTATTTTGCCTACTGCGGTAACTGGTATTGAATCTCCATAGCCAACAGCACTGACAGTTGTAATTGACCACCAGAGACACCTTGGAATTGACCCTAACAATTCTGGTTGAATCGAAGATTCAGCAAGATACATACAAGTACTGCTAAGCAACAAAAGTAAGACTGTATATAAAGTCGATATTTGTAATTCTTGACTCTTTGACCGCAATGCGTAATTGAAGTGATAAATACTTTGCTTAAACTTTTCACTTCTTCCAATTTTCAATATTCTTAAGAGACGAATAATCCTAAGAATTTTTAATTCTGCTCGAACACCTATAAATGAGGGGACTATTGCAATAACATCAATAATTGCCATTGGTGAAATCAAATAACGCAAAACTCCTTTCCAACCTTTTCCATATTTGTTATCTAGAGGTGCGACCCATAAACGGCAAAAATATTCAACACAAAAGAAAGCTCCTATCACCCAATCCAAAATGTCTATCTGATCACCAAATTGATAATCAATTGAATTTTCAGTAACAAGAACTGCAAAAACAATCGAAATAAAAATGGTAACACCACAGATTTTATTAAATAAAGAAGTTCTTCCACCTGGTGTGTTATTAATTATCTGCTTATAAATTCTTAAACGTAATTCATTCATCGCTGCCTAAAAACTGAAAAAGGAAAACCTATAAGTTAAATAAATCATAATGGATTTTCCTCTAATCACTAGACAACGCCAAATGAAAATAGCATATCTGTACTAGTACATCCCTCACGCAATTATTCCTAAGGGATGAACACCAGTGAGCAAGGTACATTTTTCACTCCACGGGGTTTGCAATACATAGAAAAAAGTAGATTGAGAATTCAATAAAGTTTAAAAAATCAATCACTTATACACCCAATTAACAGAAACTATTTTTGCTGCTGGGTTGCTTCCTTGAGCAATCTTTTCCGCCTCATCCATATTGCCCGCAACGATAGTTTCCTCAAACGTCTTTTTGTTCTTGTCAAGCATGCTGACTTGGAACCTCATTACCAATCGTGATAGAGAGTATTGTCCTCAATAAATACATAGAACTCTCTTATTTACAAGTCTTTTTTCCCATGTAAGGAATGAAATCTGACATTAGGAGTAAAAGATTCTCTATATCCTTTAACTTTTTCCATCTGGGATAGAGAACACCAAACAATCAACTATCAATTCATGACTTGGCATCATTGTTCAATAGTTTCTTATTGCATACTGCAGAATCAAGTAATTCTTGTTTCCAGGCAAGTTCTTTAATTACTGTTTTGCTGTTGTTCTGGCTGAAATTGCTGAAATCTCCTCTCCAATCGTTTGTACTCCTCATGAAGTGCGCCTGATTACCATGCATCTCTAAAACATCTTCCTCCTTCCATCAAAAGTCTCACGACATCAGATGTATGTGACTTCATTTCTAAAAACTCTTCTTGCTAAGAAGTTTCAGCCCATTTAGGACTCATCCTGCACGACTCCAATGCTTCTAATATGGTTTTGAATTTGTGGTAGAAACAAAACCAGTAAAGCATTACAATTGCAAACTATTCAACTTAAGAACCATCTGAAACATAATGAGAGATGGTTACAAGACCTAATTAAAGAATGAAACTAAGAAATACTGCAATTGTCATTGGAGTTGGAGTCTTGACTGCTACTGGGTTATCTATGCTGAAGATTAATAAGGAGGTTGTAATTGGATCCACCGCTGTCGTTATAGGTGCAGGACTGATGATTGCTTTAAGAGATAGAAATAATCTAAATAAAAAAATAAGAAATTATGAATACTTCTTTAATAGAGCACAAGATAAATATGAAGTTGCGAATTATGAAGAGGCAATACTCGACTACAACAAAGCATTAGAACTATCACCTACTGAAATTTGCCTTATCTACTCAATGCGCGGCAATGCCAAACGTAATTTAGATGATTTTGATGGAGCAATCTCTGATCAAAATAAGGCATTAGATTTTGATCCTTTATATGTAGATGGATATTTCAATAGAGGGAGTGCTAAATACATGATGGGGGATTTTCCTGGTGCAATTGAAGACTATACGCAAGTCATAAAGATCAACCCAAAAGACTCGGATGCATTTTTTAATCGTGCCAAGATCAAAAAGGAAATAGGCGATATTAGAGGTGCATGCAAAGACTGGAAAAAAGGAGCAGAGCTAGGTGATGAAGTTGCTATGAGATCAGTTCAGGAACATTGCGAATGAATTTCTTTTATGCGCTAATAATCTCAATCCTGATTATTGGAAAGTTTGTTATTCTTCCTATTTTGCAATTTCTCATCTATTTGTCTTTTAAATAGTGACAAAAGGTTCATGCAGGAGTAGAAAAGGAATAACAGGACAACTCCTCACACAATCGTTCTGTTGCAAAAAAGCACTCGACTTCGCGCAAGTAGGGTGCTTTTTTAATGCTTGATTTTAAAGAATTGGCACATGTGCCAGTTCAGAAACTCATCTGCTCATGCTTAAGACGACTAATAGAAAGTATAAAATTAGTTTTGTGAGGAGTTGAGATCCTCTGCAGTGGAAACAAGGAAACACTTGCGACTGATCTTCAAAAAGACCTGCTTTAAAGCAGGTTTTTTTGTGCCTACTTATCATCATCACCAATCTTCTTTGCTGGGTTAGGAATAAAGAGAATCATTAGAAAAACTACGTTCGCAGGCAAAGAAAGTTTTTTTAGCAGCAAAAGAGTCATAACCTGCGTCAAGTTGATTTTCTCTTGTTTCTTACTCATATTGTTTTTCCGAAAAAAGATACAAATTAGAGAATTAATTAGACGTATCAACAACAGCAGTACTGATAGAGACTAATTTCCATCCCAGTGAATTTCGTTTTTTAATAATTTCTCCAATCTCAGTTCCCTGCCTAGAAGTATTGGCATTCCCAACTGCATAGTCAATATCAAGAGCATTTTCTGTTTTTGCCATAAGATCTAATCAGATAACTTCTAACTATTGAATTTGAATCTTCGAAGAATTAAAAATAAATTAAGAGTTCTAGCACTTTCATTCCAGTAAGTCGAAGTTGATTCGTACAGATGGAAAATTCAATGGGAATTATGAGTGCTGAACTCAAAGTGGGCGACCCAAATCTCGCTCTCTTCTTTAATGCAAATTTTTAGGTTGATTAATACTTATTTGACAAATGGAAGCAACTTGCTAAAGGTCGCTGGAAACCAACCAACAATGAGTGCCACTGCTCCAAGAACAACCGCCACGATTGCAGCATCTACTATAAGATCTTTCCAGTTGTATTTCATCTCAAAATGACCATCTCTGGAGTAGTGAATTCAGTTGGAAATGAGATCACATTCTTTGCTGTAAATCCTGGACCTAGCGCAACAAGTCCAATTGCAAATATCCATTTAGATCTCTCACCAGAGAGCAGTCTGTTCATAAAATTGACGTAGTAATGTGAAGTTTCCATCAACGATAACAATAAAGTTGTTTGTCCAATGATCTTCAAAACTATTAAAAGTATTTGTCTTAGTTGTTTAGCACTTTTAATTATTTTCTATCCTTCAAAAATAGATGCTTTATCGCCTGAGTGGGTTGCAGTTCCAAAGAGTCAGTATGGAGAGCAGTTATGGGATAAGAACAGCGTTCACAAAAATCAAGATGGATCCATACGAGTATTCAGCAAATTTATTCCTCAAAGCACTACTGACATTACCCACGAGATTCTGTACACGATGGATGTCAACTGTTCGGAAAATTCTTTTAGAGATGTTGCAGTAGGAGCAAAGAAATTTAATGAGTTCAAGAATCAAGATTCTGAATGGAAAGATCCCAATGGAGATAAATTGATTTTGGGTGTTATCGATCAGGTTTGTACTTTTGGAAATTAGATGCAAGAGAAGGCTTCACACGTCTAACAAATTGCGACCATACTGTGACGACATGACTAATCCGCACCTTTTTACTTATTACTTGAAATCTCATGGCCTGATTAGATTGGGAGAGTGAGTTCAAGATCTAACTTGAACTGACAATCATCCAAAAAAAGATTTATTGTATGATATGAGTTGATTTAATTAATCATCATATAAGGTTCAAGTAAAAGAAGAGGTCATTACGGTATAGAAAATCAAATCACAATCTTCATAGGTAATTGAATCTATTATTTTCAGTCCTTTAGGAAATACTATAATTAACAAGAAAACCCTTAGAGGTTGAGAATGAAAGGCTTTGGCAATCAGAATAAATCTAAAAAAATAGACGATTTAACAACTAAACAATATCATCATCAAATACTGAATAATGCATTAAAAAATCACTCAAATGGAAATATTTCTCAAGCAGGAAAATGTTATCAATATTTAATTGATAATGGATTCG
>QCHM01000010.1 GCA_003279615.1 Prochlorococcus sp. AG-402-B19 | reverse complement strand
GAGATTTTCATACTGAAGTAAAACATTCTCTATCAGGAAGTGTTATTCATACTGACGCACCTAAGGATCATGATGGGAATGGAAATGATTTTGCCCCAACTGATTTATTGGCTTCTGCTTTAGGAAGTTGTGTGATAACTATTATGGGTATTGAGGCAAAGAGAAGAGGTTGGGAGCTTGGTGAAATAAAGATAGATGTTTATAAGACAATGACATCAGAGGGGCCTAGAAAAGTTAAATCAATTTTCTTAGAAATTTTTATGCCATCTGAATTAGACTCTCAGAAAATCAAAGTACTTCAAAGTATTGCTGAAGAATGTCCTGTTAAACTTAATCTTGAGGTTTCTATTGATATTCATATGAATTGGCATTTGTGAAAATCTATAAACCTAACTGTCTTTGCTTTAATTTATTGATTATTTAAAAGATCTTTAAAAGAATTATTTGTTGCTTCATTTAGTTAAAGGATTGATTATGCCTCGAGCTAATCCAGCATTTATCAAGCAAGCTTTTACTTTGAAAGAGTAAAAATAAAAAATCAAATTAGAAGATATATTCTTAATCTTTTCTGTATCCTCATATCAAAATTTTTGATCCATTAATTAAATATAAATTTTTTGAAAACAATAATTATTATGTAAAATATATTTTATTTTTGTGGATCACATGTTCTTTGAAAAATATTTTGCTATATTATTTATAGATTATTTGATTTAAATAATGACCAGGAATTGGGACTCTGGCCCATCCTTCTATAAAAAGGGTTCTTTTCATAACAAGTTAGGGATGATATCACTTTGGATTTTTATATCTTTAGCTTCAATCCAAATCCTTATAATGATCTTTAGTTAAATTATATTTGCATAATTCTTGGAGATTAGTTAATTTTCTTATGCACATAATATTATTTATATCAATAGATTTAATTTGATTTTCAATTCATTTAACTTTGTATCTAAATTATGATTCTTCTCAAAATTACTAATGCCTCAGATATTGTTGCTTCTAAAGCAGGGAAAATCTTTGAGAAAATGACACCAGATCAGGTTGATCAGAAATTAGTTGAAAGCCAGGTTATTCAGCAGATGATTGAACAACTTCAGTTAGAGGGACTAAAAGGTCAGATTTCTAGCGTAAAAGGATTAGACCTTAGCGAAGATGTTTTAATGACTAAAAGCACTTTTAAAATTAGAAGTACAAAGACTTTTTGAAGCTAGAAGTTTCTTCAGAGTATATTATTGAAAAAAGATAACAATAAGGACTAGAATTGATAGATTATCTAGTATTATTGGGCTTTAGGATTGAATTAAGTTTTATACTTTTCGTATGAAAACTTAATTATTTATTATTGAAAAGAGATTAGTCTTTATAACGCTTTTGTTCCTATTCTTGATTTATATAAAAAAGATTTAATGTGGGCTTTAGTCCTTCTAAAATAAGTAACGAAGAAGAGCGTTTACGTGCGCTGGCTGAATATAGGATTTTAGGCACTCAGCCAGAGCAATGTTATGACGACATCACAAAAATTGCATCTCTAACATGTGGAACTCCTATATCTTTAATGAGCTTGGTTGATACAGATAAACAATGGTTTAAATCAATGTGTGGATTTAAAACAAAAGAAACCTCAAGGGATGTTTCTTTTTGTTCTCATGCAATTGCGAGTCCAGAACCTTTGATTATTGAAGATGCTCTCTTAGATGAGCGATTTAAATCAAACCCTTTAGTAGTAGAGGAACCAAAAATTCGTTTATATGCAGGGTTCCCACTGCAAACTCCAAACGATCAGCGAATTGGGACTCTTTGCGTGATTGATAGAAAGCCAGGACGTTTGTCTGATATACAGCATCAAGTTATGGAGGCATTATCTAGACAGGTAGTAACTTTGTTGGAACTTCGAAAAAGATCTATTCGTCTTTTAGATGCTCTCACCCATATGCACAATATGGAAGGTATTTTAACTACATGTTCTTATTGCAAAGAGGTAAGGGATTCGGAGGGTGAGTGGCAACATCTAGAAAAATATCTATCAAAAATTACAGATATTCGCTTTAGTCATGGAATTTGCGATTCTTGTATGGAGAAGCATTTCCCTGATGTTTTAGAAGTTTGGTCTGATGAAAAACTTAACTTAAACAATAAAAGAAATACACCTGATTGCAAAAAGAGTAAATAATTTTTTAGAATTAAAAATAATTTTTATGAGTTAATTATTTCCAGGATTTTTTATTAATTTTTAATACCTTTACAAATTAATGTATCAAAATATTTGAAATATGATTGGTTTTTTCTCGGCAATTTCAGCAGTGCTATTTTGGACTTTTGCCTGTTCTATTTGGCGTAGAGAATCTAAAAACTTATTGCCAAGACAAATTAATATTTATAAAAATGTTCTCGCATCAATCCTTTTTTTGCCAATAGGATTAACAATTAGTTGGGTTTCTGATTTAAGTTCTATATTTATTTTGATGATAAGTGGAATAATTGGTATTGCTATAGGAGACAATTTGTACATAAATTCATTAAAGATAATAGGAACTAGAAAAACACTTTCATTTGAAGCGTTAACTCCAATAATTGCAACTTCTGTAGGGAAATTGAGTGTCAACGAGATTTATCCTCAAAAAGTATGGTTAGGTTCTTTTATTGTGTCTATATCTCTATTGATGATTGTTCGTCAAAACACATCCCAGGAAGAACACTCTAGAGAAATAAAAGTTCTTGGAACTCTCTGTGCTTTGGGATCAGTTTTTTGTGCGGTTTTTGCAGCGTTATTGTCAAGGATTATTTTAACTAGCTCTACCTTAACTCCCTTGCAAACTACTGAGATTAGACTTTTATCAGCGTCGATATTTTTATTTTTAATTTTCAAAAAAGACTTTTGTGATCTTATTAGTAACAAAGCAATAACTAAACAAAATCATTCTAATTTAATTTTATCAACCTTACTGGGTACTAATTTTGGAATATTATCTCAGCAGATAGTTTTTAAATTTCTGCCTATTGGGATAGGCTGGACTTTATTAAGTCTTTCTCCTATCTTTGCACTGTTTATTTCTAAAGGAGAGGGAGAGAAAATTAATAAACTAACTATTATTTATTCTTTGTTATCTTTTATCGGTGTTGGTATTACTTTGATTTAGACTTCAAAATAATCATTCTCTTTCCAATATTCATCTGGATCATCTTCGAAATCGGGAGGATCTTCTAGTTCTCCAGGCTGTTCCCCAAGTAGTATAAGTAATCCCTCTAGGTATCTCATTTCTGAAGGATCATCTGATCTATTTAAATGTTCTTTTACCTTTTTAATAGCCTCAGGGTCACCTTCTTCAACAGCTTTTGCTAACAAATAAAGAGGATCATTTTTTGGATCTATTTCTTTCATTTTATTTAAAAATTATCAAGATAAAAGAGATTCACATTTTGTAATCAAGAAAAATTTCTATCAGTTGTTCCTGGATAGAAAAGAGTATTCTGCTCAATATTAATTTCTGAAAAGTTTATAGGTTCCCAAAATAAATCTCTTGTAATTAAAAAACGAATATCTTTCTCTTTTAAAAACTTTTCATTGACAAGTTCTTGAAGAGTTTTGATCGAGATATCTCTCCATTCGCAAGAATTAGTTAGCCAATTATCCATTTCCCATACAGGTTCAGAATTTATTATTTGGAATCCAAATGCCGTTTCCCTATCTTCTGATATCTCCGAAAGGTACCAATCCCCCACAACCCCATATAGATGACAATAAATCAAATCTTCAATCGATCCTTTGCTTTCGCCTGACTTAGTTTTCATTAATTTAGCTAATGACTCTGGAACGAGATCAAGCGGATTTTGGTTTTGTGCAGTCAAAATAAGGTTGATTTTATAACCCTTATAAAAGGATTTCTTATCTAATTATATTTTCTAAAAACTACATTTAGTTATTTTCATTTTTTATGTAATTACTATTTAATGTTTACTGCTCAAATTCAGTTGCTTTAAGTGCTTGTAGCGCCATGTTGATATGTGCACCCATAGCACCAAAAGCAATAAGAGATTTAGAATTTCTATTTTTTGTTAGAACTCGATCTTTTTTGTTTAACATTACTAATATCTTATGACTTGCTTTTGTCCAATCTGCAATTAATTCCTGAAACTCATGATTTTCCTTTATATCAGAATTATTAGAAGTGTCTATTGATGAAATCTCTTTTTTCGCTTTAATCAAAAGGGTATTTAATTCCTTGTGACTAATAGCATTAGGAGAAAATTGATTGTTATTCAAATTACATTTTTTTATCTATTAATAAACTATCATTTATTACTTCTTTCCCAAGGGTGGATCCCCGACCAAGCCTAGTACGATATAAAGAATAAAATTATTGTTTAATTCCATAATTCTTAACTATTTTTTTGAAGTGCTCGCCTCTTTCTTCATAGCTTTTATATTGATCAAAACTTGCACATGCAGGAGACAACAGTATGGTTTTTGAATTTGTTGTTCTTGCAAAATTAATAGAAGCCTTTGTAGCTTCTTCTAAACTTTTTTTAATAATTACCTCTCCTTTATATGAAGATTTTACTATGCTTTTCTTTAGGTCTAATGCACTAACTCCAAATAATACTACTCCCTTAGTAGATTGCTTTAATTGTTCTATCCATGTCATGCAATCTCCCTTTTTCAGGAGGCCACCAGCTAGCAGAATTATTGGAGATGGCACAGATTTTAAAGCAGTTAATGAAGAGTCAAAATTAGTAGCCTTACTGTCATTATAAATGACTAATTTCCCTATCTTGCCTAAGTACTCGAGTCTATGGGGGATTGGCTTGAATGAATTTATAGATTTCGCTATTGATGCTTGAGCAAGACCTATTTCTCTAGCTGCAGCTGTAACTAGAAGGAGGTTTTGCAAATTATGTTTGCCAGGGATTTTGAGAATGGAGGAGTTGAAAAGCTGTATTTGATCTTCATAAATATAACCTTTTTCATCGATCCAGTATTTTGGATGATGAGAATAGGAGGACTGATTATTTATTCCAACCCATATACCTTCTGGCAATTCTTTTCTTTTATGTGACAAATATTTATCATCAGAGTTGTAAATTCGAATGGATGATTTCTCTAATAAACTCCTTTTGATGTTGAAATAAGTCTCTATATCATGATGTCTTTCTAAATGATCAGGAGTAAATGTTGTCCATATTCCTATTCTTGGTTTTATTTTTGGTGAGCTTTCAATTTGATAACTACTTAATTCTATAACCAACCAGTTTAATTTTTTGTGATTTTGAGCCTTATTTTCTAAGGCGATTTTAGATAATGCCTTACCTATATTCCCTCCCATGTCACTATTTAAACTATTTAATTTAAGAACATGATGAAGCATATTAGTAACGGTCGTTTTACCATTCGTCCCCGTAATGCCAATAGATGGAATATGGCTTAACCTTTCCCATGCTAATTGAACTTCTCCCTGCATATAAATATTTTTACCCCTCAATTCTTTAAGAGTTTTATGCTCCCAATCTATTCCTGGGCTAACAACAATCGAAGAAATTTTTCCTATCCAATCCTTAAAATTATTAATATGAAGAGGTTTGTCTAATAAAATCGCATTTATTCCATCTGATTTTAATTTCTTAGATATATCTATTAGTTTTTCATTTGAATAGTTTTCTAATACTAAAACGTTCTTTCCTTCTGATTGAAGTAGTTTTGCTGCATTTATTCCTGAGGTGCCTAATCCAAGTACAATATGTATTTGATTTGGATTTTTTTGTTTTGACAATTTAATTTAAATTTTAATGTAAATAATGTTCAATTCAAGGTTTAGGTCGTTCTTGAGATTGTATTAATTTTATTCTATGAGATTTGACGAGTCTCTAATATAAAATATTTTGAGATTCGTATCGTTTTGAGTTTTAAACAAAATTATTTGTCCATTTTTCTTGAATCTGTCGTACCGATTCCTACAACTAGTAAATCATAGAATTAATGTTTTAATTTGAATTCAATGAGGTTAAATAAATATTAATACTTCTGGCTTTGTATTTTAATAGTTGTTTATATACATAAGTATTTGCTTATGTTTGATGACTGTAAACATCGAGGGTCAAAAATTTTTAAAACAAAAGGAAATTGATAAATCAACCAATGTTGAATGTGCTTTTATTAATTTAGCTGATCAGAGTGAGAGTGAAATTAAATGGGTTGAACTTCATCAAATGTTTGATAGGTAAATACTTTTATAGAATTTCTGTATTGCTTTATATTGATAAGTATTCAAACGATCCTAGGTTGATGAATGGGCGATACTGGAATCGAACCAGTGACTCCTACCGTGTCAAGGTAGTGCTCTACCTCTGAGCTAATCGCCCTTATAATTCAATTGAGAACTTTAGGTAAACTACTTAAACGAAGTTAGCAGGCAATCGGACCTAATAATCATTGCCTTAGTAATTTGATTCTCCAACGATCCTTTTTCGTTTTATCAATATTTAAAATTTTAAGTGAACCTTTTTTCTCTAAATGAATAAGGTCTCCAATATTTAGCAATTTGCTGGGCTGATTATTCAATGCCCAGTTAAGTCGCAAACTTCCCTGCTTGATTTGTGCTGTTATTTTGGATCTTGATAAACCAAAACCTGCAGAGGCTATTGCATCAATTCTTGTAGATGCTTCAACGGTATGAATTACTTTTTCTGGTCTAGTAAAAGGGAGCTCCATGTCGCTGATTGATATTGATTCGATTTCTACTTCGACTTCTCTTAATTTTCCGAACTTTTGATGCATCAAATCTGCATATTTTTCAGAGCAAATAGCTTGTGCTCCTCTATCTCTAATTAACCAAATATCGCCAATTTCATCGTCTTTTACATCATGTAAATGTAAGAAATTTCTAAATTCATTTTGTTTGGCTCTATCAAAAAGGAAATTCCCTTTAAGATAAATCCCTTTTATGGGAATATTTGAATAAGAAGAGTTTATTTCTTCTTCAGCCATTACAAAACATATTCTTTTTCGCTCTGCATTTGGAAAGCCACCCTCAAATCGACAAGTTATATCATGTAAATTTTTAAATTTATTGTTAACTTCTTCTATTATTGGTGCTGAAACAAAAGGAGACCATACTTGTTCTCTCCTCTTTAATGCTTCCT
Source organism: Prochlorococcus sp. AG-402-B19 (assembly GCA_003279615.1). Classification (GTDB taxonomy): domain Bacteria; phylum Cyanobacteriota; class Cyanobacteriia; order PCC-6307; family Cyanobiaceae; genus Prochlorococcus_B. The sequence goes on along the minus strand of QCHM01000010.1, from coordinate 43,299 downwards.
CTGCATATTTAAGCAAAATTTCTAATTCTTTTTTAAAATGACTATTGTATAAAATCTTTTCTTTTGGAAGATGCATGCAAAGAAATTGAAGTTTTTTTTATATTTAGGTAATTATATACCTTATCCTAATATTCTGTTCTGATTAAGTAGAAAAATAATTAATCTTTAATTAATAATATTTAAATTCATATTCAATTTTTAAAAATATTATTTAAATCAGAATTATTGTTGTCCTATTGTTATAACTTCTAGGCAATTTGTTTCTTTTATGATTGCCCAAGGTAATTCTAATTCGATTGGCATTTCAAGAATTATCAACCAAAAACCTTGCTCACTTTTTTTGCGAAGAGCTCTTATGTCATCATCAATATCTTGGTTAATATTCCCAGCTGAAAAAAAACTCCCTAACCATCCTGAAAGCATTCCGACTAGGCCACCTAAAAGTTTTTCAAATTGATTAGGGAATCCCATGTCTGCAAATGTTTTTAGATCGGTCATTTGTGAAAAGCTTAAGCCTGTAATAAAACCAAAAGGTATTAACCATGCCGCTAATGTTTTTTGGCGTTCATTTCGAGCAAGAGTTGGATTCAAAAGTTTGACATTATTAAAATTTAATTGGCTAATAAATAATGCCTCAGGAATTTCTAAATTCATATCCTCAGTGCTTATTTTTTTATTCAAGGGTTCGATAAGATCGCAGCTCCTGATAGGTGTTTGAGCCTCTCTTAATTTGAGAAGAAACTCTTTTGCTGGTTGCTTTCCCTTGAATACGATGACGCATGTGGACACGAATTAGCTCCTAGAAATGTTTGGATTTTCAATCCTGCTCAACATAAATCTGGTCAGCGGCAAATAGATCACTAAAGTTCAGATCGGCACGTTTATCGCCTTTAATGACGAAAGTTCTTGTTTCTGATCCAATTGATCAAGCAGGTTTAGATATTCTTACGCAGGTTGCTCAGGTTGACCAAAAAGTAGGCCTATCAATAGACCAGTTAAAGAATATAATTTGTGATTACGACGGATTAATGATCCGCTCAGGAACACAGGTTACCTCAGATGTGATTTCTGAAGCTGCGAAATTAAGAATTATTGGAAGAGCAGGAGTTGGAGTTGATAATGTTGATGTGCCAGCGGCCACCAAAAAGGGAGTAATAGTTGTTAATTCTCCAGGAGGAAATACCATTGCGGCAGCAGAGCATGCTCTCGCAATGATGCTTGCATTATCCAGAAATATTCCTCAAGCAAATGCAAGTATGTTTGATGGAGACTGGGATCGAAAAAAATACGTAGGGAATGAGCTTTATAAAAAAACTTTAGGAGTTGTAGGACTTGGCAAGATTGGATCTCATGTCGCCAAGGTTGCGAATGCAATGGGAATGGAAGTCATTGGATTTGATCCTTTTGTCTCTATTGAAAGAGCTCAGCAAATGCAGGTTCAATTAAGTGAAATTGAGCAACTTTTCAAAGAATCTGATTACGTAACCCTTCACCTCCCAAGGACCCCTGAAACTGAGAATTTAGTAGATATGGATCTTCTAAGAAAAATGAAGCCAAATGCGAGATTAGTTAATTGTGCGAGAGGTGGAATTATTAATGAAAATGATTTAGCTCATGCACTAGAAGCAAATATTATTAAAGGTGCTGCCATTGATGTATATGCGGAAGAACCTTTAACTGATAGCTCACCACTGCGTTCAGTAAAGAATGGATTGGTGCTGACTCCTCATTTAGGTGCTTCGACCGTTGAGGCGCAAGCAAATGTAGCTATTGATGTGGCAGAACAAATTAGAGATGTTCTTTTAGGGTTGCCTGCTCGCAGCGCGGTAAATATTCCAGGCCTGAGCGCAGAAATAATGGATAGTCTTAAACCTCATTTAAAACTTGCCGAAACATTAGGTTTGTTAGTTAGTCAAATTTCGGGCGGACAGATTCAAAAGTTACAAGTACGCCTGCAAGGAGAGTTCTCTCAACATCCATCACAGCCTTTAGTTATTGCTACTTTAAAAGGATTGCTTACTAGTGCGCTGGGGGACAAAATCAATTATGTAAATGCATCTTTAGAAGCAAAAGGTCGTGGTATTGATGTCGTCGAAATGAAGGATGAAGTGAGTCCAGAATTCTCTCGAGGTTCCCTTCAACTGGATAGTTTTAGCGATAAAGGTTCGCACAGTGTCTCTGGCACTATCTTCGGTGATGGTGATTTGGGCATTACGAGTATCGATGAATATCCAATAAATTTTGTACCAAGTAGACATATGCTTTTTACCAGGCATAGAGATATGCCTGGAATTATTGGCCAGATAGGATCAATGCTTGGAAAACATAATGTTAATATTGCATCAATGCAAGTAGGAAGAAGGATTGTTCGAGGAGAGGCTGTGATGGTTTTAAGTATTGATGACCCTATTCCATCAGAGCTACTGGGATCAATCCTATCTATGCAAGGAATAAATGAAGCTCATTCTGTGACTTTATAATTTGTTAGTTGAACAAAATATAAACCTACCTAACTCTCAGTTTGTTTGGTTGAGATTAGAACAAGTAATTCCTTTTGAACTGGAAGATTCGTTTTATTGGCTTCTAAAAAATTTAGAAATTAGTAGATTTTCTTTTGAACAAGATCCGGGTAATAATTCTACGCAAACTCTTTTTGTATGGCTTCCTTTGAGTGAATGGTCAGTTAGAGATCAGCAGAAGCTAGTCCAATCCTTAATTTCGTTAGCAAAACCTTTTCAATTAAGTTTGCCTGCTTGTAAATGGACTCAAGTAAAAGATGAAGATTGGAGCCTATTCTGGAAAAAAAACTGGAAACCTGATCCTATAGGAAAATTAATTTTAATTTTACCCGCATGGTTAGACGTTCCTAAAAAATATTTAGAACGAAAAATTATTCTTTTAGATCCAGGAAGTGCTTTTGGAACTGGTAGCCATCCTTCTACGCGTTTATGCATTGAAGCATTGGACAATGATCCACCAGTGGGTAAAACAATTGCCGATTTGGGTTGCGGCAGCGGAATATTATCTTTAACTTGTTTGAAATTAGGAGCAAAGAGGGCTTTCGCTGTTGATACGGATTCTTTAGCGATATCTGCTACTAAAATTAATTCAGCTTTAAATGGTTTTCCTGAACATTTACTTAATGTTTCTCTTGGCTCTATTAATGAACTTGAGGTTAATATCTCTGAAACAAAAATTGATTTGCTCCTGTGTAATATTCTTGCACCTGTCATTAAATCATTGGGACCAGGCTTCTCAAAAATTATTGGATACAAGGGTAAAGTTATTTTGTCTGGTTTATTAGTTGGACAAATTAAAGAACTTCAAGAATTCTTTTTGCCTCTAGGATGGGAAGTACTTGATATTCAGACAAAAGAGCAATGGGCTTTGATGCTCTTAACACGAAAGATGTCTTAAATTAATAAACTATCTATTTTCAAATCAAACGCTTTATGTCATCTTTTAAGGTCACTTTTATTCATGAGTTAAGTGGTCTTAAAGAAGTTATTGATATTCCAGATGACAAATATATTCTTGACTCCGCAATTGAACAAAATATTGATCTCCCTTTTTCTTGTAGGTCTGGAGCTTGTTCAACTTGTGTCGCTAAATTAGAAAAAGGAGTGGTTGAGCAACAAGATCAAAGTTTTTTGGATGATGATCAAATAAAAAAAGGTTATATTTTGACTTGTGTCGCATTTGCAACCTCTGATTGCACAATTAGAACTCATGCAGAGGAAGAAATGTATTGATATTAAATTTTTCACAAGATTGTTCTTGTTTTGCTTGCCAAAGAGCTTCTTCTTCGCCAACCTCTAATTTGTGTTCTTATGGGCGCAAATAAAATTATTTAAGAATTAATTGATTTCAGAAGTTTTGCCAAAAGAAGGAGTTCAAAGTCTTATGGATCATGGCTCTATTCACTCAAGTATTGGGGGTCAATATAGTTATAGGGTCATAGGCCCTTGTTGCCGTTTATATGATCGTGAAGATTTACCATGGCCTTGTTGTAGGCTCTCATGGCGCAGTAAAGAGCCTAGCTGGAGAAGAATAGGTAAAAGATTGGTAGCTGATATAGCAGCTCAGAAATGTCCAACATATTCTGTTGAGATTATCCAACCAGGGGTGAAGCCAACGAAAACAATTTTGACTTTATTTTCTCGACGCTTAGATTCAGATTTGCAGGAATGGTGGTACAGCAAACATCCACGTTCTAGAGACAGCTCAAATATTGCACCTCAATTGGCTTGAATTCAAAAATTAGCAATTATCTCAAGTCTTTTATTCAGTTGAATGATTTGTTTGGATTTAAAGTGATGAAGATATGAAGCATTTCAGGCACAAGTTCATTCAATTTTAAGTTTTCGAAGGATAATTATAATTAAATAAATTTCAACACAGGGATGAACTTCGACTATCACGCTGTTGCTTCCGCGGCTACTGCTGCTATTCCTTTAGCAGCTGGAGCTGCTGGGGTTGGCTATTTTATATTGCGCCAAAAAGGCTTTGGCTTTGGTACCTCACATTTGCTTGTTGGACTGCCTATGTTTGCAGTAGGGGGAGCTGCCGCGGCTTTTTTCCTTATCACTAAGTGATAAACGTTAGGTCTTAAATTAACCAATAAAAAAAGGGCCATTGGCCCTTTTTTTATTGGTTAATAAATTTTAGATAAATTTATGTACCTGGATTAAAACCTTGACCTTTGGTTGCAGGAACATATCCAGCAGCAGTAGTGCTACAACCAAGGCTATCGGCTGTGTTACCAGTGGCTACTTTGCATAGTTTTTTTTGTTGACTTCTATCTAATACAGCATCAGTAAAGTCAGCACCATCAATGGTAGCACCATCAAAAATACTTTTTAGTAATTCTGCACCTGTGAGATTGACATTCGTAAGGTTTGCATTGTCAAACCTTGTTGCATAGGCAATAACATTAGTCATGTTTGCCCCTGTTAGATCAGAGCCCTTCAAACTTGAGACACTGAAATAAGCCCCAGTGAAATTCGCCCCACCAAGATCTTTTCCTGATAAGTCGTATTTTACATACTCTGTATTTTGTAAGTCCTGTCCTGCCAAGCTTGTATCTAGCGCCTCTACTGAAGAAGGGTCGCTGGGATACAGGGCACTTACAGAAAGAGGACTAATACTGAGACTTACAAGCACAGGTATCAAAACAAATAGTCTTGTAAGGGACCGTTTAAGAGAAGAAATAAGAGAGTCCATTAATAACGCCAGCGATTGACGGAAGCACCAAACTCGACCATTGTTTCATGTAGTGGCATTTCATAGGCAAAGGGATCAAGAACTGTTGCAGCGTTTTTTTAGGTCAATTTGCAAAAAGTCTTTCGCTAACTGGGTATTTGGAAAAATTGCTTTTGCTTCATTAAGCAAATCATTAGGACTTGTTTCATTCCCAGGGGTATATCTCGGACTCAAATGAGTCAAAATTAATTGATTTACGTTTGCTTTTGCCGCAATTTGAGCTGCCATGGTGGCAGTTGAATGACCGCGTTGATAAGCCATCTCAGTTTCTTGATAAGCATAAGTAGCTTCATGAATCAAAAGATCGGCTTCTCTCGAAATTTCAATTGCGGACTCTGTATATACAGTATCTGTGCAGTAAACCATGCTAATTCCAGATCTAGGTGGTCCGCAGAATTCATTCCCAGAGAAAATTCTTCCATCATCTAACTTCACTTCTTCACCTCTCTGTAATGCGGCATATAAGGGACCAGGAGGGATTTTTTGTGATCTTGCTTTATCTATATCGAATCTTCCTGGTCTGGATTTCTGATTTACCCTGTAAGCAAAAGAGGGGATTCGATGCTTGAGTGGAGCAGCTTTGATTTCTAATTCGGAATCTTCAAATAAAATCTCATTTTTAATAGCAGCATGTTCAACTTTATGAAATTTTAAAGAGTAAGCCAATCTACTCGAACTGTTGTATAAGCAAGCATCAACAAAATTTTTAAGAGGTGTAGGCCCATAAATCTCAATGCCGGAGCTGCTACCAGCTAAGCCAATACTTGCTAGTAGTCCAGGTAGGCCATAGATATGGTCACCATGCATGTGAGTTATAAATATTTTTTTTATTTGAGATAATTTAAGATTGCTCCTTATGAACTGATGCTGAGTACCTTCGCCACAATCGAACAACCACAAATCTGATCTTTGTGGAGGCTTAAGTACCATTGCTGATACGTTTCTAGTCAGGGTTGGGACCCCTGAACTTGTTCCTAGGAAAGTTACTTGCAAGTGTTCCCCTTTTAATACATGATGCCATTCATAGTTTTGACCACTGGTAGACCTTCTTTCTTATAGGCAGAATTAGAACCTAAATCCATTTTTTATTGTGAGCACATCACCTAGAAGCAAATCTGGATGGACAATAGTCTTTGTGGCAATATTTTTTATCTTCCCATTAAAGGTAGCTGCAGCCAAAGAGCCAATAATGCGTGTCTTAATAGGCCAAGAAAGTAAGGTAAGGTTTAGATCAGATGGTATAAAATCATTTTTTGTTAAAGGGCTATCTTCTAATCAAATAAGCATTAAATCGATAGATATTAAAGTTAAGAATGGTAAGATTAATTACTCTATTAATGATAATATAAACACATGGTTTGAATTGCATAAAGACTTTAAGTTGATTATTAAAAGTAATGATAAACGTGGAATTTGGTATAGGAATAGAAGATATCCAGGCGAATTAAGAGTTTTATTTAATGATGAGAAGTTGCAAGTGATAAATTATGTAAAATTAGAGAAATATTTAAAAAGTGTTGTAGGTAGTGAAATGCCTAAAGAATTTCCACTTGCAGCTCTTCAAGCTCAATCTGTAGCAGCTAGAACTTATGCTTTAAAACTTTTAGGGAAGAATGAATTATTTGATATTCATTCAACACAGGCTAGTCAAGTTTATTTAGGACTTGAAGCTGAAACCGCAAAAATAGCTAGGGCAGTTAAAAGTACAAATCAACTTGCTTTGTTTCATGAAAATAAACTTATAGAGGCAGTTTTTCACAGTAGTTCTGGTGGTAGAACTGAAAATAGTGGTCAAGTCTGGAAGTATCAATTACCTTATTTAATAAGTGTTATTGATTATGATCAAAATAGTACAAACTATAGATGGTTGAAAAAAATTACTTCTATAGAACTGGATAAGATATTTCATGAATTAGGTGGGCTAAATAGTATTCAAATAATAAAAAAAAGTAATAGTGGTAGAGTCTTGAATGTTCGACTAAATGGATCGAGTGGCACTAAATATATATCTGGCAAAAGATTAAGAAGTGATTTAAATTTATTGAGTAATAAATTTGAGGTCGAGTTGAAATTTAATAAAATAAATGATTTTAATGAAAAAAATAATTTGCATTTAGATAATAAAATAGACGCTGGTATAGCACCTTATCCTCTACCGAAGGTTCCAAGAGGCTATTTCTTATTAGTGAAGGGTTATGGAGCTGGTCATGGAGTAGGTATGAGTCAATGGGGAGCTAAAGCAATGGCAGAAAGAGGGTTAAGTTTTCACAAAATACTCAAACATTATTATACTGGAGTCCAAATAAAGAAATATAATATAAATATTAACTAGCTAAATATTTATATTATATTTTCTATCCAATTGCATTAAAAACAACTTTAGGACTAATTATGAAATCAACTTCTATATCTGCAATGCCTGCGATATTTTTGTCTTGATCAAAGACCAATACTTTTTTGTTGTCAGATATAGTATCTTTCTTTTCATCTATTCTGGGTAAATGTAAACGATCAATATGATTTTTAAAAGATATCTTTCTTCCTGATCGCCAACTTTTGACCTCTTCTTCCGAACTTAATTTAAAGGAAGAAAGATGCTCTAAAAAATTACTTGGACTAAGAATTTTAGGCTTGTTCCTTGTAAGTTGAAATTCATTTTTATCTGGAAGTAATATTGAATGATTTTCATTAAAACTATAAGCTTTTGTTCGTCTTAACTTCTTCAAGCAAGCACCACATCCAATTTTTTTGCCAATATCTCTAGCTAATGATCTAATGTATGTCCCTGAGGAGCAGTCAACTTCAACTATTAACTCACCTTTGGTTTGAGACCAGCTGATTAAATTTAATTTGTTTATAGTGATTTTCTTAGGATTTAAAGCAAATTTTTCTCCTTTTCTTGCTTTCTTATAAGCTCTTTCTCCTTTAATGTGAACACTAGAAAATATAGGCGGCCTTTGTAATATCTCACCTCTAAAACTGTCTAGTAGGTTGTTTAAATTATTCTTGCTAATTATTGGCCATCTTTTTGATTCTATTAACTCTCCTTGTATGTCATCAGTATTCGTAGAGGAACCTAATTGAATTACTCCTTTGTAAGCCTTAGAACCTTTTAAAAAAGGGATTAATCTAGTTGCATCACCAATGGCTATTGGAAGGACTCCTGTTACTGAGGGGTCAAGAGTACCTCCATGTCCAACTTTCTTGATGCCAAATATTTTTCGAAGTCGATTCACGCAATCATGAGAGGTAACCCCAGCAGGCTTATCAATAACAACAAATCCAAATGGCTTTTCCAAAATTAATTTTGTAGATTGAAGCTCATATAAAAAATTGTTCAAGTAACCCTGAACATCTAAAGTTATAACTCATTGTTTTCGGTGAGCCAAATAATATGAGTAATTTAGATCTAAGTGTTTCCAGCTTCCTTCAAGATGGATTTAATTTAAAAAATCATCTTATTAACTTCCTTCAAATTAATAATGATCAGCTAGAGCAAAGATTGCTTAAGGCTGTTGATGATTTAGCAGCTTTGCATCCAGGGGCGTTTAACAAAAACGATGCAGACGATTTTTACGAAGATAAAGTAGGAGATGCTCATTTAATAGACCTTGCATCATGGCATTTAAATAGTTCTAATTACATTGCTGATACTCTTCGTCTACAACAAAATTTTGCATATGGAAAAGTTTTGGATTTTGGAGGAGGTATTGGCACGCATGCACTTGCCGCTTCATTTTTGTCGAAAGTTGAACATGTTTGGTTCGTTGATCTAAACCCTCAAAATAGAAGTTTCGTCGAGCAAAGGGCTAAGCAATTAGGTATAGAAGATCAGATTTCTGTTCATAGAGATTTAGAAAGCATATCTAATGTGATATTTGATTCTGTTATTTGTCTTGATGTGCTTGAGCATCTTCCTGATCCCTCAAAACAATTAGAGATATTTTTGCAAAGACTTTCACAAGAGGGAATAGTTCTAATGAATTGGTATTTCTATAAAGGTAAAAATGGAGAATATCCTTTTCATTTTGATGATCCTGATATTATAGAAAAATTCTTTATCACCTTACAATCTAATTACATTGAGGTTTTTCACCCATTTCTAATTACTACTAGGGCTTACAAAAAATTTAGGAAATTAATTTAAATTAGAGTGCTTTGGCCGTAGATATATTTATTCTTTTTCTATTCTTTAGACCTCTACGAATACTTTCAAAATGAACTGAACCATCTGTTAGGGCAAACAGAGTATCATCTTTACCTCTACCTACATTGATTCCAGGAAGAATGGATGTTCCTCTTTGACGAATAAGAATAGAGCCAGCTGTTACTTTCTCACCGCCATAGGCTTTAACGCCAAGTCTTTTAGAGTTTGAATCTCTTCCATTTCTTGTTGATCCAGTACCTTTCTTATGTGCCATGGGTTATGTAATCTTTTTAATTAACTTGGTCTGATTCTACTTTACTAGCAGTGGTTTTGGAATCTTTGGCTTCTTTGGTTTTTTTTGTTTTTGATCCAACAGATATAGATTGAACTAAAACTCTTGTAAGTTCTTGTCGGTGCCCATTCTTTCGTCTTGTTTTCTTCTTTGGGCGCATTTTATAGACGATTATTTTAGGACCTCTTCGATGTTCTAAAACTTTTACTTCTACTTTCGCATCTTTTATATAAGGTTTCCCAATTTTTAAATCTTTACCATCGTTCATTAGAAGAACTTTTTCGATGGTCAAAACATCATTAACTTCTGCATGACATCGATCTAAATCGTAATAGCGGTTGGACTCAAGCCAAAATTGTTTGCCCGATGCTTCAACTATCGCATAAGGTTCTGCTTTCGGGGTTCCCTTCTTGGGGGATGATTTCTTATCAACCATGATTATTTGAGACACGGTAAGGCTCGAAATAAATTTAAAAGAAGTTTTACTACTTTTAAATTTAAAAATCGATTAAGCCTTAAACGTAATCGAAAAACAAACTTACATTCTGGCTTTTTGTTGGTTACTTAGTCAAGATTTAATAGGGTAAATATGCTCTCTGGATTTTTGGAGGTTTCAAATGAATGCAAGGAAGACATATATTCTCAAGCTTTATGTTGCTGGGAATACGCCGAACTCAATGAGAGCTTTGAATACATTGCGGCAAATATTAGAAAATGAATTCAAAGGTGTATATGCTCTTAAGGTTATTGATGTTTTAAAGAGTCCTCAATTAGCAGAAGAAGATAAAATACTAGCAACCCCAACTTTGGCAAAGATTTTACCTCCACCTGTTCGAAGAATAATTGGTGATCTATCAGATAGAGAAAAGGTTTTGATTGGATTGGACCTTTTGTATGATGAATTATCAGACCAAGAAATGTTTTATTCTTCCGATAAATAAGGGGAATTTTAAAACAAGAAGTAAATGAATTCTTAAGGCCAACCTATAACTAAGCATTTTTTGCTGTTTTTTTATTATGTTTTGTATACAAGAACTTTTAGTGTTCTTTAATTAAAAAGGTTATAGCAAAAATGCAAGTTCAAAAACTCCCTACTGGAATTGAGGGCTTTGATGATATTTGTCACGGTGGGTTGCCAAATGCTCGAAGTACGCTTGTCAGTGGAACATCTGGGACAGGTAAAACAGTTTTTTCTTTGCAATATCTTCATCATGGAATATGCAATTTTGATGAGCCTGGTATCTTCGTTACTTTTGAAGAATCTCCTTTAGATATAATTAGAAATGCTTCTAGTTTTGGTTGGGATTTACAAGGATTAATTGATCAAAATAAACTCTTCATTTTAGATGCATCTCCAGACCCTGATGGACAAGATGTTGCTGGAAGTTTTGATTTGTCAGGGTTAATTGAGAGAATTAGTTATGCGATTAGAAAGTTCAAAGCTAAAAGAGTAGCTATAGATTCAATGACAGCAGTTTTTCAACAATATGATGCTATATATGTTGTTAGGAGAGAGATTTTTCGATTAATAGCAAGACTGAAAGAAATAGGTGTTACTACTGTTATGACCACTGAAAGAATTGATGAATATGGTCCAATTGCTAGGTATGGAGTTGAAGAATTTGTTTCTGACAATGTTGTTATTTTGAGAAATGTTTTAGAGGCAGAGAAAAGAAGAAGAACTGTAGAAATTTTGAAATTAAGAGGAACTACACATATGAAGGGTGAATTTCCATTTACGATGGGTGCCCAGGGAATAGTTGCATTTCCTTTGGGTGCTATGAGGTTGACTCAAAGATCGTCAAATATTCGTATAAGTTCTGGGGTCCCCGACTTGGATGAAATGTGTGGAGGAGGATATTTTCAAGATTCCATCATTCTTGCAACTGGTGCTACTGGTACTGGCAAAACAATGTTAGTTTCTAAATTTGTTGAAGATGCTTACATTCATCAAGAAAGAACAATACTTTTTGCATATGAGGAATCAAGAGCACAACTTCTTCGTAATGCGACTAGTTGGGGGATTGATTTTGAAAAAATGGAAGCAGAAGGCTTATTAAAGATAATTTGTGCTTATCCAGAATCAACTGGGTTAGAAGATCATTTGCAAATTATTAAATCCGAAATTGGTGAATACAAACCCTCAAGGATGGCAATCGATTCTTTATCTGCATTAGCTAGAGGTGTAAGTCTGAATGCATTTAGACAGTTTGTTATAGGAGTAACTGGTTATGCAAAGCAGGAAGAAATAGCAGGTTTCTTTACAAATACTGCAGAAGAATTTATGGGGAGTCACTCAATTACTGATTCACATATATCAACAATTACTGATACTATTCTTCTTTTGCAATATGTCGAAATAAGAGGTGAAATGGCTAGAGCAATAAATGTTTTTAAAATGCGTGGCTCATGGCATGACAAGAGGATACGTGAATATATCATAACTAATGAAGGCCCTGAGATTAAGGACTCATTCTCTAACTTTGAGCAAATATTTAGTGGAGCCCCGCATCGTGTTAACCCTGAAGAGCAAATCCCTGGAGTATTTAAAAGTATTAAATCCAATGAATAGTAATATTTATTTTACTAAAGAATTATCATTTTCTATTTCCCAATTTTTCCTAGCAGATTTAAGTAATAATTGATCGGCATCAGAGTCTTCAAGAGGAAGCTCAAACCAAAAAGTCGTACCAGTATTTGGTTCACTAGCCATTCTTATTTCACTTCCATGTTTATCAACTATACCTTTAACAATTGAAAGACCTAATCCAGTTCCTACTTCAGTATGTACAGAATCTTCAACTCTATAAAAACGTTCAAATATTCTTTGTTGATCAATTTCAGAAATACCACATCCTGTATCTGATACCTCCAATCTGATTTTAGGCATCGGAGATAATATTTCACAGTGAGGAGCTTTATTATCTAAATCAATTGGAGAAGCAACGCATATATCTGGCCATGTATAAGCCTTTAAATTTATAGTTCCTCCTTTATGACTGAATTTAAGTGCATTTCCTACAAGGTTATCCAATACTTGAAGTAACATATCCCAATTGCCTAAAACAAATGGTAAGTTATCTTCTATGTTAAATGCTAATTTTACATTCTTATCTTCGGCATTAAGTTTATAGTTTCTTAGAGTTTGTTCAATAGCTTCTTTTATACTTAGTGGTTCTAATTGTAGCGTTCTTCCTGACTCAAGTTTAGATAGATCAAGGACATCATTTACTAAACGAGTAAGTCTATCTGTCTCTGAAGTTGCAACACCTAGGAATTCTTTTTGCTCATCTTTTGTAAGTTGCTCTCCAAGATCATATAATGTTTCAACGTAGCTTTTTATATTAAATAATGGGGTTCTTAGTTCGTGCGAAACATTACTAATAAATCGTTTTTGTGCTGCATTTAATTGAACTTCTCTAGTAAGATCTTGTACTGTAACTGCAATTCCTTTGATGTTTTCGCCAGTTGTATCTGTTACTGATTTTAAAACAATTCGAAGTGTTCTTGGTGGCTCTTCAAGATTGCAACGTAAGTCATCGCTATCTCCAAAGTTATTTAAAAGAGATGTTATTGGTGTGTCTAGTTCTTTTTTAAGTGAATCAGGGAGTTGATTTAATAACTTTTGACCTTCAAGATTTCTACCCTCCCAGCGGAAAAGTCTTCTGGCAGTTGGATTTACTAAAACGATTTTCCCAAGCTCATCAAGTAAAAGAGCACCATCTGCCATTGTTGCTATTAAAGACTGTTGTTTTACTTGTGCAGCTTTTAATTCTTCTATATTCGCCGCATCATAGTCTTCTAATTTTGATGCCATTGCATTAAAACCATTTAAAAGCTCTCCAAGTTCTCCACTCATTGGAAGATCAACTCTTGACTTGAAATTACCTTTAGCAATTTCTCTGACTCCAATAACTAACTCTCTGATAGGTCTGGTGATAGTTAAAGCATTAAATACTGCTCCAATAATTACTAAAACCCAAATAGAAATAAAAACTGCCACAGTGATCTCTCTGGTTAGTGCTGCTGTAGCAAGGGCTTTTTTATTAGGTGTTACTCCCAGAGCTAAGGTGCCTAGATATTCTCCTTTCCAAAGCATTGGAACAAAAACGTCGGTTACTTGACCTTGAGGAGTCGAATGTTGTCTGACCAATGGGAATTGAGGTTGTTTTTTTAATTCATTAGGTAGTTGAAGTTTTCTAGTTAGTTGTAAAGCCCCTTCATTATCTGGCTCTGAATTTGTTGCGCTTACTGGAATACCCAGTTTTACAAAACCATCTGGATCGGTAAAGAAAATGTACCTTAAGTTTCTGCTAGAGCGCCAGAATTTCTCGGCAACATTAAAAAGCTCTCTTGTTTGATCTTTTGCTACTAATTCTGTCACATTACCTGATAATAATAATCCTAAATCTCTTGCATACCTGGTGTCGTTCATTCCGGCATCTTTTTGTATACTACTTAAAGCAAAGAATGTAATAAGTGTCATTATAAAACTAACTACAAGAGTTCCTATAGCAAGTAACTTTGATCTAAGATTGAATCTGGACCACCATAAAGAAAATTTTTCTAATATACTTAAATTATCAAATAAATCTTCCTCGTTTTGCGATGATGAATTAATATTTTTATTTAGATTTTTTTTGTTCATAGATAATATTTTTAAGTTAGAATATTCCTGATTTGGTAACCAATATCTTTCCGAAAATGCATTCCATCATAATTGATTTGTTTTAGCCTACCGTAAGCTAATTCAAAAGCTTTATCGAAGCTTTCTCCTTGCGCAACTACTGATAGGACTCTTCCACCTGAAGTAATTATATTGTCAAATTGATCAATGGTGGTCCCAGCGTGAAAAACTTGGAGTGCAGAATTTGATTCGGGATGAATATTTATCTGGTCGCCTTTTTGAGGTTTTTCGGGATATCCCTTAGATGCTGCAACTACGCAAGCACTGCATGAATCCTTAAATGAAAGTATTGGTGCCTTTTCCAGTTCTCCTCGAGCACATGCAAAAAGTACAGACGCAAATTCTTCTCCCATTAACGGCATTAAGGCTTGACATTCTGGGTCACCAAAGCGGCAATTAAATTCAATAACTTTTGGACCAGATGCTGTAAGCATTAATCCTGCATAGATTACGCCGATATATTTTATTTTCTTTCTTTTTAAACCTTCTAATGTTGGCATGAGAATTAGTTCAGTTAAATCTTGAAGATCTTTTTCATTGATTAGAGGGGCGGGAGCATAGGCACCCATCCCACCAGTATTAGGACCTTTATCTCCGTCAAGTAATCTTTTGTGGTCTTGTGCTGGAGGGAGAACAATTAGTTTTTCTCCATCTGATAGAGCAAAAATAGAAACCTCTGGCCCTTCAATTTTCTCTTCAAGGATGACTTTGTCTCCTGCAGAGCCAAATTTCCCTGAAAAGACTTCATTGATTGCACCTTTAGATTCTTCAATGGTTTCACAAACTGTTACTCCTTTACCTGCGGCAAGACCATCTGCTTTGATAACAAGAGGTTGATTGAATTTATCGAGAATTTTTAGGGCATCCTCTTTAGAGCATGTTGTCCAGTACTTAGCCGTAGGAATATTATTTTCTATCATTAGTTTTTTCGCCCAGTCTTTGCTTGCTTCTAATTGAGCACCTTCTTTACAAGGACCAAAAACTGTTAATCCTGCTTCACGCATTTTATTTGCTAACCCCTCAGCCAAAGGAAGTTCAGGCCCAATAATGACTAGATTGATTTGAAGTCTTTGACACTCAAAAATAATTGTTTTTTCATCTTGAGACGTGGGTCGTAAACAACTACATTTGTCAAAGTTAGCAGTACCTCCATTACCTGGACAAACATAAATTTGTTCAATAGATGTATTTTTTGATAGAGCCCAAGCAATAGAGTTTTCTCTTCCACCACTTCCTATGACTAGAATTTTTTTTAATTCTCTTAATCCATAAGTTGTTTGATTCTTTGCCATAGTTTGTACCTTTCTTGATTGAAAAAAGTTTTAGTGGGCTTTTGAATTACTTTTTGATTATTAGTTAATAAATTGTGTTTAAAAACATTGTTGTGCTGTTTGAATTTTAGTTTTTAAATAAATTTGTTTTGATCGAGGTGATTTTTTTAGCATTGTCTATTTATACTAATTCGATATGAAAGCTATTAATGAATCATATCCAAGGATCGCTAATTTATGAAGGTAAGGCAAAACGAATTTTTGCCTGTGAAAATCCAGATAGGGTATTAATAGAGTTCAAAAATGATGCTACAGCTTTTAATGCAAAAAAACGATCACAGATAGAGGGAAAAGGACGCTTGAATTGCAAAATCTCTACGGCCCTTTTTGAATTGCTTGAATTAAATGGAATTCCTACTCATTTTTTAGAACTTCATTCAGAAACATTTATGTTTGCTGAGAAAATCAGTGTAATCCCTTTAGAAGTTGTTATTCGCAATATTGCTACAGGCTCATTATGTAGAGAAACACCAATTAATCAAGGCACAATATTATCCCCACCACTTCTGGATTTATATTATAAAGATGATGAATTAGGAGACCCTATACTTACAGAAGAAAGATTAAAGTTGCTTGATTTGATAAGTGATGTTCAGATGAAAGAAATTGAGAAAATAACTAGGAGCGTAAATAAAATTTTAAAAGAATATTTTGATTCACTTGATTTATTATTGGTCGATTTTAAATTAGAATTTGGTACTAATTCTTCAGGAGAACTTGTGGTAGCTGATGAAATAAGTCCAGACAACTGTAGGTTTTGGGATAAAAAAACATCTGATCCTAAAGAACGAATCCTTGACAAAGATCGCTTTCGGCAAGATCTTGGAGGTGTGAGAGATGCTTATGAGGAGATTTTGAAACGTATACAAAAAGACTCCTCTAATGCTCCTTAAGCAAATTATTCTCTGGATAGTAACTCATTCGTTTAACCGAAATTGGTTCGAAATTTATGCTTAAAAGAAATGCCAACCTTAATATGAAATTAATAAGCAGAAGTTTATATGCGGTTGCTTTAGCAATTCCTTTTATTAGTCCTTTTGGAGAAACAAAAGCATCAAAAGTATTTACAGGTGAAAATCAATTATTCTTTGAAAACGAACAAACAGATACTTTTCGATTTTCTCATCAATTGAAAGATAATGAATTGAGTCTTGATTTTGATGAGTTTTTAATTGCTGAAGAGAAGAGTGAAAAAAATGAAAATAATATAACTAAAGAAAAAAAAGTATTAATTTCAGAAATACTTATTGAAGGGCTTGAAAATCACCCTGAAAAAGATCGCCTGGAGGCTGTTGCTTATGATTCAATGCTTATTAGACCAGGTAGTAAAGTTACAAGCAAAGAAGTTAAGAAAGATTTAAATCGAATTTATTCATCAGGTTGGTTCTCAGGTGCAAGAATTGAATCTTTAAATGGTCCTTTAGGAGTCCAACTTTTGATTAAAGTTGAACCAAATCCTATACTAAATAAGATAAAGATTCTGCCTGTCGAAAAAAAATTATCTAATACAAAATTAAATGAAATTTTTAATGATGATTATGGTAAAACTCTAAATCTTAATACTCTTCAAATAAGGTTAAAAGAAATTAAGGATTGGTATAATTCTAATGGTTTTTCATTGGCAAGGATATTTGGCCCAAGTCGAGTAACGAATGATGGGATTGTTGAACTTAAGATTCAAGAAGGATATGTTTCTGGTATTGAAATTGTTTTTATTAATGAAGATGGAAATATGCAAGATGAAAAAGGTAGATTAATTAAAGGAAAAACAAAAAGATGGGTGATTGAAAGAGAATTAAGTACTAAAGTTGGAGATATTTTTAATAGATCTAAATTAGAATCAGATATAAAAAGATTATATTCTACTTCACTTTTTAATGATGTAAAAGTTACTCTTAAACCAGTTAATTCTGAACCTGGGAAAATTATAATTGTATTAGGAATAACTGAGCAGAGGACTGGCTCCTTGACAGGTGGTCTTGGTTATAGTGGAGGTCAAGGAGTATTTGGACAGCTTGGCTTGCAAGAGTCCAATCTTGTAGGAAGATCGTGGACATCAAATATGAATCTCACTTATGGTGAATATGGAGTACTTGTAAATTTATCTTTATATGATCCTTGGATTAAAAATGACAAACATAGAACATCTCTTAGAACTTCATTGTTTTTAAGCAGGGAAGTTCCTCAAGAATTTAGGAGTCAAGAAGGTGCAAGTATTAGAGGTGTTAAAGATATATATAAAGCATCAAATACCTCAACAAGCTATGATATTAATACAGCTCACGAATCAATAAGTTTAGGTCCGTTTTCTTCAATTAATGATGCTAAATCAACAGCATCTCAATATAGTTGGTTTGACTATGAAGGTGACTCTATTGTGCTTGAACGTACTGGTGGAGGTTTTTCTTTCGCCAGACCTTTGAATGGAGGTAAGCCTCTAAAAAAAGTTCCTTGGAGTGTACTTATAGGTGCGAATTTCCAGCAAGTTAGGCCAATAGATTATTCCTCAGCGAAAAGACCTTACGGAGTTGCTGTAACTGATATTACAGACAAAACAGTATCCCGAAATAAAATTATTTGTGTTGCGTACAATTGCGCCACTGAAAATACACTTGTTAGTTTCAAAAGTGCTGTTACTTATAACAATTTAAATAATTCAAGGAATCCTACTTCCGGAGATTATTTCAATATTGGCTCAGAGCAATTTATTAGTTTAGGTGAGAATTCACCAACATTTAATAGAGCTAGGGCCAGTTATTCTCGATTTTATCCTGTTAATTTTCTGAAGTTTCATAAGGGTTGCCGTCCAAAACCTGGAGAAAAATCAGATTGCTCTCAATCCATAGGTTTTCAAGCAAAATTAGGAACTATTATTGGTGAGTTGCCTCCTTATGAAGCATTTTGCTTAGGCGGAACTAGCTCGGTAAGAGGTTGGAACAGTTGTGATCTAGGCGTTGCAAGAAATTATGGAGAGGCTACCGCAGAATATAGATTTCCTATTTGGCGATTGCTTTCTGGAGCCTTATTTGTTGATGCAGGATCTGACTTTGGCTCCCAATCAAGCGTCCCAGGGAATCCTGGCGAACTTCTTGAAAAGCCAGGATCTGGTTTTTCTTATGGACCTGGGCTAGTCATTAATACACCTGTAGGCCCAATTCGTATAGAGGCTGCAAGTAAGGATTCCAGTGGAGATTGGCGATATAACATAGGGATTGGTTGGAAATTCTAGTGTTTTCTTTCCCCGAAAATTATGAACAAGGTTGGACACTAGGTAATGAAATCAAAAAAGATGGGATTGGATTGCATACAGGGAATAAATGTAAAGTCCTAATCAAGCCAACAGAATTACCTGGGTTTCATTTTTCCTTATCAGAAGAACCAAATAAGCTTTTTACTATTGATATCTCGCAAGTAAGGAAAACTCCTTTATGTACGACACTTGATTTAGATGGAAAAATAATATCTACTGTTGAGCATTTGCTTGCTGCTTTAATTGGTGTCGGGGTAACTCATGCACAAATTGAAATAACGGGGAGTGAGATCCCTTTACTTGATGGCTCTGCTATTGGTTGGATTGAGGAAATAGAAAGGACAGGTCTGATTAATGCCAGTACTTCTCCTAAGCCAAGACCAGAATTAACTTCTTCAATTGTTATCCACGAAGGAGAAAGTGTCATTATTGCTACACCATCAAAAAATTTAAAATTAATAGGTTTGATTGATTTTCCATATAAAGCAATTGGAGAACAAATGTTTTCTATTGATATGTGTCCAAAAAATTTTGTTAAAGAAATTGCACCTGCTAGAACTTTTGGCTTTCTTGATCAGTTAGATGAATTAAAGAAAGCTGGTCTCATTAAGGGTGGAGGACTTGAAAATGCACTTGTTTGTAATGGAGATTCTTGGGTGAATCCACCTTTGAGATTTGCAAATGAGCCAGTGCGTCATAAATTACTAGACTTAATTGGAGACTTAGCTTTTGTTGGACTACCGAGAGCACAAATTATTGTTTATAAAGGTTCTCACTCTCTTCACACTGAATTTGCTGCATCGCTTCAAAAGGTATTAACTTAATTAAATCTGAATTTGACTAACATTTCTTCTTCTCAACCTCTTGTTTTAAATAGCGAGCAAATCATGGGGCTTTTGCCACATAGATATCCTTTTGCTCTTGTTGACAGAGTGATAGAACATGAACCAGGTAAAAAAGCTGTGGCAATAAAAAATGTCACTCTTAATGAGCCTCAGTTTCAAGGCCATTTCCCTGAAAGACCACTAATGCCTGGTGTTTTAATAGTAGAAGCAATGGCTCAGGTGGGTGGATTGATTGTTTCTCAAATGCCTGATCTTCCAAAAGGACTGTTCGTTTTCGCTGGGATTGATGCAGTTCGTTTTAGGCGACCAGTTGTTCCTGGAGATCAATTAGTATTGTCTTGTGAATTGATAAGTATAAAAAGGAAGAGGTTTGGGAAGGTTAAGGGCGAAGCAAAAGTTGAAGATCAATTGGTTTGTTCTGGAGATTTGATGTTTTCTCTTGTGGATTGAAGAAATGAGTGAACTTCAATCCTCTAAAAATTTCTTTGGAGATAACGACGTTAATATTCATGATTATGCAGATGTTTCTCCAAAGGCTGAGCTTGGGAAAGGTGTTTATATCGGTTCAGGGGCTGTGATTGGTCCAGAGGTCATTGTCGGTCCAAATACTTGGATAGGACCAAATGTAATTATTGAGGGAAGAGTTAAAATAGGCTCTAATAATAAGATTTTTCCAGGTGCTTGTATTGGTTTAGAACCTCAAGATTTAAAGTATAAAGGAGATTTTACTGATGTTTTAATTGGAGATAATAATACTCTTAGAGAATGCATAACTATTAATAGGGCTACTTTTGAAGGAGAGAAAACTATAATTGGAAATGGAAATTTGTTGATGGCCTATTCACATTTAGGACATAATTGTGAAATAGGAAATAATGTAGTAATAGCTAATAGCGTGCAAATAGCTGGCCATGTCTTTATAGAAGATAGAGCTGTTATTGGTGGTTGTTTAGGGATACATCAATTCGTTCATATTGGTTATTTGGCGATGGTTGGAGGCATGACAAGAGTTGATAGGGATGTCCCCCCGTATTGTTTAGCTGAAGGCCACCCTGGAAGAATGCGGGGACTAAATAAAGTTGGAATTAAAAGGAAAAGTTTAGATAAAGAAAATAAAGAAGATTATTTACAATTGAAAAGAATTTGGAATTTATTATTCAAATCAGAATATGTAATTTCTGATGGTTTGAAAATGGCAAGACAAGAAAATTTGCTTCAATCATCCTCAAGGTTATGTGAATTTATAGAACTATCTATTGGTAAAGGAAGAAGAGGTCCAATGCCTTCTTTAATTTCAGCTAATAAATAATGAAACTATTAATAAGTACTGGTGAGGTTTCTGGTGACTTGCAGGGAAGTTTATTAATAAAGGCTTTAAAGGATAATGCAGAAAAAAGAAAAATCAAATTAGATATAATTGCTTTAGGTGGTGAAAGGATGAGGGAAGCTGGGGCAAAGTTAATATCTAATACTTCCTCTATAGGTGCAATTGGATTTCTAGAAGCTCTTCCTTATGTGTTACCAACTTTGAATGCACAATCTAAAATTGATAATTATTTAAATTCTTCCCCCCCTGATGCAGTTGTTTTAATTGACTATATGGGGCCAAATATTCGATTGGGTTTAAAAGTAAAAAAAACTTTTCCTAATATTCCAATAATTTATTACATAGCGCCTCAGGAATGGGCATGGAGACTAGGTGATTCAGGTACAACTGATTTGATAGGTTTTACGGATAAAATCTTAGCTATCTTTGAAGAAGAAGCTAAGTTTTACTCAAATAAGGGAGGAAATGTAAGATTTGTTGGTCATCCAATGCTGGATTTTTATAGAAATATTCCTAGCAGAGAAGAAGCCTTGAAGAAGATTGGTTTATCGCCTAATAACAAACTTTTACTTATAATTCCTGCCTCTAGGAAACAAGAACTTAAATATATTTTACCAACTTTGCTTCAGGTAGCTAAACTTCTTCAGGAAAAAGACCCTTCCATCATTGTATTTATACCATCTGGATTAAAAGAATTTGATGAAGTATTGAATCAATCCTTCATTAAATCTGGAGTTAATGGAAGAGTTGTTATGTCAAATGAAGTTGACCATATGAAACCATTTTTATTTTCTGCTGCACATTTAGCTTTATCTAAGTCTGGAACTATTAATATGGAGCTGGCGTTAAATTCAGTTCCACAGATCGTTGGATATAAAGTAAGTAGAATTACAGCTTTTTTTGCAAGACGCCTGTTACAATTTAATGTGAAATATATTTCTCCAGTTAATCTTCTTTTAAATGAAATGTTAATACCAGAGTTTATACAAGAGGACTTTAAAACTGAAAAGATTTTTAATTCTGCATTGCAAATTCTTGAAGATCTTTCGACAAGAGAAGAAATAATTTCTGGTTATAAAAGACTAAGAGACAAATTAGGAAAACCTGGAGTCACAGATCGAGCATCTAGAGATATTCTGGATTTAGCAGTTCAATGATTTCATGATTAATTTTTTGAGACCAGTAATAGTTTTATGCATCCTTTTTCAAATATTAATTATTTTTCCAATTAATGCGATTGCTCAATCACAAGAAGCGATTTTTGCAGGAGGATGTTTTTGGTGTCTAGAGCATGATTTACAGAAGCTTGATGGAGTTATTTCTGCAGAGAGTGGATATTCTGGAGGAGCCATTATTAACCCTACATATGAAAATCATAATGGTCATCAAGAGGTCGTGAAGGTTAGTTTTAATTCAGATATTATTAGTTATAAAGATTTGCTTGATAGCTATTGGATTAATATAGATCCTTTTGATGGCGATGGACAATTTTGTGATAGAGGTAATTCATATAAACCTATAATTTTTACATCTAATGAAGAGCAAAAGGATCAAGCAAAAGAGAGCAAGGCTCGTATATCACTTTCACTTAATATACCAAATGACCAATTAAAGGTTGAGATACTTGATTCAAAACCTTTTTGGATTGCAGAGAAATATCATCAAGATTATGCAGTAAAAAATCCTCTTAAATATAATTTTTATAGAAGTAGTTGTGGTAGAGATAATAGATTGAAAAAAGTTTGGGGAGAATATAAGCAATAAATATTATTTTAGATCTTTATTTCATTTGTAAAGAAATTAGTTGGATTTCAAATTTAGTTCTTTTATCCAATTAACTAGTGTTCTAACTCCATAACCAGTAGCACCTTTGGGAGTTATATCTCTATCTTTTTCAGTCCAGCATGTACCTGCTATGTCAATGTGAGCCCATGGAATACTTGAGTTTACAAATTCTTTCAGAAATAAGGCAGCAGTAATGGATCCGCCTGCTCTTGGTCCTGTGTTTTGTAAGTCAGCAATAGATGATTTGATTCCAGATTTATATGAATCTCTCATAGGCATCCTCCAAATACCTTCTCCGGCTTTACCAGCAGCTCTAGCTAATTGCTCAGAAAGCTGGTCATTTTCAGTCCATAGTCCTGCTATTTCTTCCCCTAATGCAATCACGCATGCCCCAGTGAGAGTAGCGAGGTCAACAATAGCGTTAGGTTGAAGCTCGCTTGCGTACACCAAGGCATCCGCTAATGTTAACCTCCCCTCTGCATCAGTATTGTTTACTTCAATGGTTTTCCCATTTGAAGCTTTGACTATATCTCCAGGATGCAATGCAGAACCATTAATCATATTTTCGCAAGCAGCAACTATAAAATGCACCTCGGTGTTACTTGGCTTTAGTTCTCCGATTGCTCTTGCTGCTCCAAGAACAGAGGCACTTCCACCCATGTCGTATTTCATTTTTTCTATTTGAGAAGCACCTACTTTTAAGTTGTATCCACCAGAGTCAAAAGTTAAACCTTTACCTATCAATACAATTTTGTTTTTAACGATTTTTGGAGAATATTTTAAATGTATAAAATTAGGATCTAAATCTGACCCTTTAGCAACTGCTAGATAAGCTCCCATTCCTTTTTTTTCACATTCTTTTTTATCAAGAATTTTTAAATCTAGATCATAATCAGCAGCTAATTTTTTAGCTTCATTAGCTAATTCAGAGGGAGTAAGGAAATTGGGAGGGGCTGAAACAAGTTCTCTGGCAAGCTTTACTCCTTCGCAAATTGGATTTATTTCACTAATAGCTAATTCGGCTACTTTTACATCCAAGCCTATTAATTCAACCTTATCTATTTGAGTTGATTCTTTAGTCTCTGATTTAAATCTAAGATCTTTAATAGAAGTTAATCTAACTGCTTCACTAACTGCGAATGCTGCTGAGGACATATCGAATGCATCCCAAGGAAAAAATATTCCTACTTTTCTTTCAAAACTTAAAACTTGACGAGTTCCTATTGAGGCAGCTTTTCGAAGATCATCAATTAGTAGATCTTCGGCTTTACCTAGTCCTACAAAAACTATTTTTTGAACTTTGCCCTCTATAATTTCAATTGATAACTTTTGATTTTTTTTTCCTTTGAACTTGGCTTCATTAAATCTTTGGTTCAAGTAGGTGTCTTTTATTATTGTTTTAAAAAGATTGATTTGATTGTCGATTGTTTCTTCCAAAACCCCAACAATAAGTACTGATCCTGACCATTCGTTAATCCTGTTAGAGACAGCTGAGATTTGCATTTAATTTTTTAACTTGTTTAAATAATAACAATTTTTTCTAATTGAATTGAGATGTAAATGGTGTTGCCCATATTCCCCTTGTCTCTTTATTAAAAGGTGGGAGCCAAGCTTGAATAAGCTTTTGTTCTAATTTCCTTCTTTCTTTTGTCTTGATTGGGACATCAAGCCAAAAACGAATGTTTAACTTGGTAGTCATATTTGCTTTTTGTAGAGTCTCGGAATAATTTGATAAATAATTTTTACAGTCATGTTCTCCTCTCCACCTTTTATCTGCGGAAATTGTTTCTCCAATATATAAAATAATGCTTTCTTCAGAATCTATTATTTTATCCATTACAAAATAAACAGCAGGTCCTTCATGCATTGTTTTTGGCCATCGCCAAAAACTTAAAGGTAAAGGAGTAAGCTCTTTAGGGTTAAAGGTTTCTTCTATATCTTTTGAACTAGATTCAAATAACGAAGGTTGACTTATATTTTTATAGCCGTACTTGAAAATTTTAGATTGATGATCAATGATTTTTTCTTGCCATTCCTTAATCACTTTCTTGCTAATGTGGATATTTTTAAAATGATTTGTGTCAAGAAAACCAATATTATTTTTATTAAATAGATCATATTGTCGTTCGAATTTTATCATTTTAGAAAGTTTAAAATCTAAAGTAAAAACTAATTTTGAATTAATATTTTAACCTAATAATAACATGTTTTATAATTTTTACTTGCATAACATTCCTGAATCAACGTTAAAAAAAAACAATTTAAAGAATTGATCTGTTTTTAATTTGTTTTTATTAAATTGAGTTGTCAGTTTGATTTTTTGAGCTTTACAGCTTTTTGCAAGCTCTAAACAAATGTTTGTTGGTGAAAATGGTTTAAACTGAACTCAGGATTTGAGTGATATAATCAGTCCTAGACTTTGAATTCAAAATCAAGCATTTGAGCTTTAAACTGGTCTTTAAGATATGAGTTTTTTTGAATCTGAAATTGTTCAGGAAGAGGCGAAAAAACTTTTCACTGATTATCAGAATCTGATGCAATTAGGCTCTGATTATGGAAAATTTGATAGAGAAGGGAAAGTTATGTTTATTGATAACATGGAAAATTTAATGGGGAGATATAAAGTTTTCATGAAGCGATTTGAACTTTCAGAGGATTTTCAGGCAAAAATGACAGTAGAGCAGTTGAAGACGCAGTTGGGGCAATTTGGAATCACTCCTGATCAAATGTTTGATCAAATGAATAAAACGTTGGAAAGAATGAAATCAGAATTGGATAAATGATATTCAACCTTTTAAATATTTAAATTATGTTAGATAAGCAAAATCAATTACCCGAATGGATATCAAGAGGTTTAGATGATCTCTTTCCTTTCAATAACTCTGAAGATCCAGATCAAAGTTTTATAAAAAGATTAGAACTTTCATCTATAGAAAAAAAACCTTTGCGTGTTAAACTAGGTATTGATCCTACAGGAACTGATATTCATATTGGTCATAGTATTCTTTTTAGGAAATTAAGAGCTTTTCAAGATGCGGGACATACAGCAGTACTTATAATTGGAGATTTTACTGCAAGGATTGGTGACCCAACTGGTAAGAGTAAGACCAGAGTTCAGCTTGAAAAAGATGAAGTTGAATCCAACGCATTGAATTATCTAAAGCAATTAGGATTCAGCCAAGACCCGAAAGACTCCTTACTTGATTTCTCAACGCCTGGTCGCCTAGAAATTAAAAGGAATAGTGAGTGGCTTGAACATCTTAATTTGTCTAAAGTTATAGAACTTTTGTCTAATTCAACAGTTGGACAAATGCTTGCAAAGGAAGATTTTAGTAATCGATATAAATCTGGTACCCCCATATCTCTTCATGAATTCCTTTATCCATTGCTTCAAGCATATGATTCAGTAGCAATTAATTCCGATATAGAATTAGGTGGAACTGATCAGAAATTTAATATAGCAATGGGAAGAGATATTCAGAGAGCTTTTGGGCAGAAGCCTCAATTTGGAATGTTATTACCTATTTTAGTTGGATTAGATGGAACTCAAAAAATGAGTAAAAGTTTAAACAATATTGTAGGGATAAATGAAGATGCATTATCCATGTATTCAAAATTAGAAAAGGTACCAGATGATCTAGTATTTAGTTATTTGAATTTACTTACTACTGAAAATTTGGAGGATTTAGATTCAAACCCAAGGGAAGTTCAGAAATTCATGGCTTTAACAATAACATCTAATTTTAAAGGAATGGAATCTGCAAAAAAGGCTCAATCTAGCTCTGAAAAATTAGTTTTAGGCACTCAAGAATCTCTTGAAGAAGTCCCAGAAGCCTCAATTTCTAAAGTGAATTTCCCAGCCAAAGCATTTTATTTATTTAATAAAATGGGATTGTGCTCAAGTAGTAGTGATGCAAGAAGACAAATTCTTGGAGGTGGAGTAAGAATTGATGGAAAAAAAATTACAGACCCTAACTTAGAGTTTGTAAGTCCGGATGATCTCATAGGGAAAATATTGCAAGTAGGCAAGAAAAAATTTCTTCGTGCTTCTATCTGATAGATGTTTATGAAGAATATAAATAATCCAAGTGAAAAAATAATTCTTGCCCTGGATGGTATGGATAAGAACAATGTTCTCAATTTACTTGAACAAATACCTGAAGTTATTTGGGTTAAGGTTGGATTAGAATTATTTGTTAGCGAAGGACCAGATATATTATCTCTCTTAAGAGATAAGGGGAAGAAAATATTTTTAGATCTTAAATTTCATGATATTCCTACAACAGTTGCTAGAGCATGCTTTGTTGCATCACAAAATGGAGCTGAATTTATTTCTTTGCATACTTGCTCAGGGGTGAAAGCTCTAAAGATGGCTAATGAAGCCGCACATGAAGGGGCGGCAAAAGTTAATTCCCCCCCCCCTAAGCTCTTGGGAATTACAATTTTAACTAGTTGGACTCAAGAAAATTTTGCCAATGATCTATTAATTGATCAGTCCATAGATCAACGCGTAAAGCATTTAGCAGAGATTGCATCTAATTCTGGATTAGGGGGATGTGTCTGCAGCCCAAGAGAAGTTCGGTTCCTTCGTCAAATTCACCCCGAGACTTTCGAGCTGGTAACACCTGGCATTAGGTCATTAGGTTCAGATAATAACGATCAATCTAGAGTTGCTGATGCATCCGAAGCTATCAAGATGGGGGCATCAAAATTAGTTATCGGTAGAGCAATTACCCAATCAAATGATCCAGCATTTATATTCAAAAGTTTTTGTAATAAAGTTTTGATTTAAAATATTAGTTTTGCCCGATTTTTGGCTCTTTACCTTTAATTAATCTAATTATATTTTCCCTATGTCGCCAAATAACTAAAGTCATAGCTAATAAAGAAATGACTAAAAATGGAAGAGAAACATCTGAATTATTAAAGCTTAAAAACATTATCAAAGGTAGGGCTATTGATGCTGTAACACTTGATAGTGATACTATTCTAAATAATGTCAGCATTAAGATGAAAACACCTAAAGTCGCAAGCCCAACTTGCCATGAAAG
Organism: Prochlorococcus sp. AG-402-B19; assembly: GCA_003279615.1. Classification (GTDB taxonomy): domain Bacteria; phylum Cyanobacteriota; class Cyanobacteriia; order PCC-6307; family Cyanobiaceae; genus Prochlorococcus_B. Next base: position 15,322 of record QCHM01000010.1, on the reverse strand, counting down.
GCCAAGAAATATTCCTAAACCTGTTGCTACAGCTTTACCACCTTTCCAATTTAACCAAACCGGCCAAATGTGACCAATTAAAGTTGATAGACCCATTGCTACTTGCCATGAATCATTTAAGAGTAAATTTTTTACTAATAAAATAGATAGAATTCCTTTTAAAACGTCTATTAGAAATACTGTAATTGCTGCACGTTTCCCAATATGTCTTAATACATTTGTTGCTCCTGTAGACCCAGAACCTAATGAACGGATATCAACTCCTTTAATAATTCTTCCTGCTAAATATCCGCTAGGGAAAGATCCCAATAAATATCCTAAAAATAGAACTAAAAGATTCAAAATAAATACAACAACAAATTTTATATTAATTCATCCTCTTCATAAATCTCATTGGGACTTCCTGCAAAAGCTAGCCATATAGGAAACTGAAGAATTGGAATTTCTACATTTCCTTCAGCTGCATCAATAATAATCAAAGGTAACTCGCCTCTTTCTTCTAGTCGATCGGCTCTTTCAACTAGTCCATCGGATCTTTCGAAAAGTACTATTCCGCTATTTGGTCCAAAATCCTCACGATTAAGTCCTAATGCATCTTGGAGGCATCTTCTCCATTCCCCAAGTCGTTCTGGTTGACTTGCTAAAACTAAAGTCTGAAATTGTTCGCCATATAACTCTCCTAAAATAGCAATAATCCCTGCTGCAACTAAAGCATTTTTTGATCTATTTCCTCTACTTGGTTGTGCACCTCTTCCACCCATGCTGAAAAACCAATCTTCAAGTAGTTCAACATCTTTGGCTTCAAGACTTCGTCTAAGTTTCCAGGGCTCTGCATAGAAATCAGGTTGTTCTAGAAATTGACTAAAACAGTTTCTTATTAAATTCTCATCAGGTTTAAAAGTATCAGAAACAGCTGGGATGACTTCTTGCTCTTTAGTCGCATCTGTTTTTTTATTTTCGTCTAGGGGAGATGGCTTAACTATTACCGGTGGAACAACAAGCTCTAGTTGCTCGGCTGATTGAGCTAAATCTTGTAAGGCTCCAGTTAAATATTCCTGAAAACCTTTAACTTTTCTAGCAATTGCGTCAGATTGACCTGAAAATGAGCTCTTAAGTTCACTCTCGATTTGTGCTTTCTTTTTAGAAAGTTCTTCTAATTCTTTTTCTAATTTTTCACGTGAAAGATGAAGATCTTTTAGAGCAAGGTTAATGAAAGACTGTTTATTCTCTTTGGAAAAATTTTGATTGTTTTCAGGGATATTGAGGCTTGGTGTTTGCGATTGTTTCTCCCCAGATATTTGGGAGGGAAGCTCCTCCTGTGAAGAATTTTCTACAGAAATTCTTTTTTCTGACTTTTGTTTATCAAGGGGTAGATTTTCTTCGGATTTCATATCTCAGAACTTCAATTAAGTTTTAAATTTTGGTGATTATACTGCTTTTTCTATTTCTAAATCTTTCACTCTTAACCTTAACTGTTCTCTTAATGAGTTGACCTCAAAAAGTATTGGCAATAGATGAGGGCTTGCTTCTTCTCTAAAGTAAAGAAAACCTGGCAATTGAGGGAATATAATTCTCCATGCTATCCAGTTTTTGAAAGGAAATCTTCTTAATTCATTGCCTAATTGCATAACAATTAGATCTTCCTTGGTAAATTTTAATTTTAATGTAAAAGATTGCATTAATAGAAAAAAGCCAAAACTGCTAATTAAAATTGTAGGCCATGGATGAAAAGGTGTTATTAAAAATAATAAACCTATAAATATTATGAAGCAGGGCAAGCGATAAGAAGGCGATAAAATTACACCGTCTTTATTCAAAGGATTTTGAGAAGTCATAGTTTTTAGCCAAAAAGAACTTGGGTGAGTAAAACATCTACTAAAGAAACTGTTATTAGAGTCATTACTACTGCTCCAGTAGTGCTTGATCCTACTTCTTTTGGCCCACCTCTGGTGGTTAAGCCCCATCCACAAGCAATAATTGCTATCAAGAGACCAAACACTAATGCTTTCACAAGCATAAATGGCAGATCAGATGTGACTAGCCATTCTCTTACTGAATTCCAAAAGATGCTTGGTGGAATTTGATAAAGAATAGTGCTACTAATTTGACCACTATATAAAGCAACAATAAAAAAGGATAAGCATTGGACAGGTGCCATCAAAACCATTGCGCAAATTCTTGGAACAACTAAATATTCAACTGGATCTGTTTGGAGCATTGTAATTGCGTCAATTTGCTCGGTAACTTTCATAGTGCCTATTTGAGCAGCATAAGCAGTTGCAACTTTTCCTGTGAGAAGAGTTGCAGTAAGTAAGGGAGCTATCTCTCTAGCCATACCAATTGCTAAAAGACCACCAACTTCAGAACCTAAACCTTGTTTGCTTAATTCTGCGGCAACTTGAATATTAAAGACTGTCCCAGCGGCAATTCCTGTTATTAAAACTATTAAAAAACTTCCTGGGCCAGCCTCCATTAATTGATCTAATAAGTCTGATTTATTTATATGACCTTTAAATGTTGAAGTAATAGCTTGACCCCCTATTAAAAGACTCGATCCAAACCTTTTTATCCATCTAGGTGAATTCATAAATCAGACTTTTATTTGTTGATAAGTATCTCTATCTTTCCAGTCTCTCATAATTAGCAGTCCCCAATAAACAAGAATAGAAGGTATTAAACCCATGCAAATCCTTACAGTTAGCAATGCGGAATCAGGCTGAGTAATATTAATAATTTCCTGACAGGCACCTTCTTTGAATCCTGCAAATGTAAGAAGGTATCCGAATAATCCTACGCTTATAGCAATCCCTAATTTTTGGCATAAAACCATCCATGCAGTATAAATCCCTGCTGCTTTTTCTGGATCATGATCGATAGCGTCTGGTAATAAAGACCAAGGTATTAGATAGGCTGTTGAGGCACCAAATCCAACAACTAAAATTGTTATAAATAAAACTAACATTTTTAAAGAGTCTATGTTGAAATTACTAATTGCAAAATTATTTGATAGTGGAGGTAATATCATTGCAATTAAACAACCACTCATCCATATTATTCCTCCTCTTTGTAATGCTTTAATTCTTCCATTCTGGTTAGAATAGAAACTCCATACTTGTAATCCTAGAAGAGCACTTATTTGAAAAGGAATTATAATCCAAAACGATAAACCTCTTGGTACATTCATGACTTGCTGTAGGTATATTAATGAGACTGTTTGCATTAATTGAAGACCACACCATAGAAGTAAATATAGATAAATAACCTTTATAAATATTTTATTACTTAAAATACGCTTGAATTGATTTTTTATTGGCTGAATTTTATTAATTGGCTTTCTCGCAATCTTTGCAAATGGAGCCAGGCCCCAAGTTGAAAGTAATGTAATTACAGTAACAATAGTGCCTGATATTCTCCCCATTGTTAAGTAACCTTCATTTCCTTTTGTTAAATATATTGCTCCTACAATTAATCCAGATAATGAAGCTAAAATTGATCCCGTAAATCTTGCAGCATTAAGTCTAGTTCTTATATTCTCATCTTCACTAAGTTCTGTTGATAGGGCACCATATGGGAGATTTACAGATGTATAAGCTGTCATAAAAAGAATTGAAGTGAATATGTAGTAAGCAGTTTTTTCTTTGATGGTGTAATCACTTGGAATCCACCACATTGCAGCTAAAAAAATACCTAAAGGAAGAGATGCACCAATCATCCAAGGCAATCTAGGTCCCCACCTGGATTGAGTATGGTCACTTAGCCAGCCAATTAAAGGATCATTAATTGCATCCCAGAGCTTTATTATCATCAAAATAGAGCTTGCTATCCAAGGAGGTAAGCCTGCAGCACAAGTAAAGAAAGGGAAAAGATAAAAGCCAAATTGAGCTGAGGCAAGACCTGTTCCTGAATCTCCCATCCCATAAGACAACATGAGTCTTATACGTTTTTTTTTGATCAAGCTTTTGGAATTCGTCAATCTTTTTGAGAAGAGGGGGGTGGAAGGTAATAATGGATGTAGGCTAAATAGGAATAATCCAGTTTTCTGGAAATATTCTTTGATTAGCGCGGGCGTAGTTTAGTGGTAAAACCTCAGCCTTCCAAGCTGATGATGCGGGTTCGATTCCCGCCGCCCGCTTGATTGTAATTCTCATAGATTAATTTTTTTTGAGTACTCATTAGTAACCAAAAGAATAAAACTGTTACTTTCAATACGAATATTTGATTGATTAGATAAAGGTTTTTTAGATACGTTTTTATTTTTTAATAAGGAGGTATCAATATATTTTTTCCAAGGTGAAATTGGTTTTGGTAATTCAAAAACCATTGCTTCTTTATAAGCATTGAAGCCAAACCAAATCGCTGAGCCTTCCTCTTTACGGTTGATGCTATACCCCAGAGTATGCGACCATTCGCTCCAGTCAGGTTTATCAACCTTGATACCATGCCACTGTATCCAATAATCGGAAGTTTTCCCTTTGTTAGTATCTTTATGAGAATCATAAACACAATTAGGACTAAAAAACTCTGGTAATTGTTTTCTAAGAGAAATGAGCTTGATAACAAATTCTTTTAAATCTTGATCACAATTTTTTGGATCCCAAGTCATCCAACCAAGTGGGTTGTCTTGACACCATGTGTTGTTATTGCCTCCTTGGCTTCTGCCTACTTCATCACCCATTAAAAGCATAGGTATTCCAGGAGATAAAAGAAGTGATGAAAGGAGATTTCTTTGTTGTCTTTGCCTTAATTTATTGATCTCTTTATTAGTGGTTGGCCCTTCAACTCCACAATTAAAACTATTATTGTGGTTATCTCCATCTCTATTACTTTCACCATTGGCAAGATTATGTTTTTTGTTAAAACTTACTAGATCTTTTAATGTGAATCCATCATGAGAGGTTATGAAATTAATACTAAATGTATTAGCCAGATTATTATCATTATAAAGTAATTTATTGCCTACTAATCTATCTTTAAGCGGCCAAATAGTATTTTTTTCACTTTTCCAAAATCTTCTAATATCATCCCTAAAATGACCATTCCATGTCCTGAAGCTCTTTGCTGGGAAATTGCCAAGCTTATACAAACCTCCACAGTCCCATGGCTCACTAATTAACTTCACATCGCTAAGCTTGGGATCTGCTTCGATCTCTTCAAATAGTGGAGGTTTTTCTAAAGGAATTAAATCTTCTCCTCTACTTAAAGCAATGCCTAAGTCAAAACGAAATCCGTCAACTCCTAGCTCTATTGCCCAACAACGTAATGACTCTAAAATTAATTGTCTAACTAAAGGACGATTGGCAGCAATAGTATTTCCACATCCGCTTACATCTTGATAATTTTCATTTTCATCTTGATGGTAATATGTTTGTGGACCAAAACTTTTCCAACTGATATTTGGACCATCTTGATTACCTTCTGTTGTGTGATTATAAACAACATCGATTAACACTTCAAGTCCATTATCGTGGCAAACTTCAACAAATTGCTTGAATTGTTTTCGTGCTTCTAATGGGTTATTTCCATCTACAAAACTTTGATGAGGTGTGAACCAATTGATAGGACTGTATCCCCAATAGTTTTTTAGTCCTCCTGGGGCATCATAAACATCAAAGGCAAATACAGGAAGAAGCTCAATAGTTGTGATACCAATACTTTTTAAATAGGGAATCTTTTCAATTAAACCAATAAAAGTACCTTTTTGAGAATCGCAAATATTGGAATCTGGATTTTTAGTAAAGCCAGCAACATGTAATTCATAAATAATTGTTTTATTCCATGGATGTTTTGGTCTTGGATGTGATTTGAAATCAAAATTATCTCTATTAGTTACTACTCCCTTAAAGAAATGCCTATAATCTTTATTAATAATATTATTCTGATCTCGTATATATTTCCCCCAGCCTGTAATTGCTCGAGCACATGGATCTAAAACAAGTAGACCCTCTTTATCTTTTGTCTTATCAATAGATATTTTGTACCCATATAAAGTGCCTTCAGTTAGTCCTTCCAGTTCAATGTGCCAATAATCTCCAGATCTGTTTTCTTGAGCTAAAGATATTGTTTCTATGGGATAGTCGTCATTCTCATTTTCGAATATTAGTAATTCTAAATTTGTTGCATTTGGCGCTGCTATGGAGAAATTAACCCCATTAGGAGTAATTGAGCTTCCTAAAGGCCATGCTGAACCAACATTTAATTTTCCCAATTGTTTTTGTCCTTCAAATTACTAATCATTTAAGTTGCTCTACTCCAACTTAGTTGTTTAGTTTGCTTTAACAAGCTATAAAAATGAAACCCCAATTTAATAGGACCATTTTTAGAATGAAATTTATGTTTTTCCTTCAATAGATGCGAAATTCTTCTTATAAGAGCATTTAATTATTTTTTGATTTTGCTATATTCGTGACCTTTATAGATATTTGATTCAAGTAAAAAAAGTCTTTGCTCAAGCTTAGAAAAACATCGTTATTCCAAAAACTGTAGTGCTTTTTTAAGCATGAGAGCTTAAAAATCGATTTTTATTGATCCAAAAAAGTCTGATTATTATTTTGTAATACCAATAAATGTTCTCTTCTGCGGACCTTTATTAATCCAGGTGATTTTATTAAAACATCTGATTTCTGGTCAAAAACCAGAGATCTTCTTAGTCAAAGATTTGAAAACCAATCTTTAAGAAGGCTTGTACTGACAAGCTTTTGGTGTGCTATGGGGAAATTGTATTTTATTCATGAGAACTGATGAAAAACTTTAAAAGTTTTCTGAAGAAAGAAAAAATATTTCTATATTTTTTAGAAAGCTTACTATCACAGGCACTTTGGGTTGCAGGCAAGTGAATTGCTCCATACGATTAGCAAGATTGAGTTTTTTGGAAACTAATTACTCTATTGGTTTTCTTCCTCTTACTCCCTGCTACATACAATCTTTCCAATGAACAAAGCAGATCTAGTTAATCTGGTTGCAGCTCGTACAGAGCTAACTAAAACAGACGTATCTCTGGTAGTTGATGCCGCCATAGATACAATTATTGATTCTGTAGTGGAGGGTAAGAAAGTCTCCATTTTGGGATTCGGTTCTTTTGAACCCCGTGATCGTTCCGCACGTCAAGGTTTAAACCCAAAGACTGGAGAAAAGATAGCGATACCTGCTAAGCGTGTCCCTGCCTTTACTGCTGGTAAGTTGTTTAAGGATCGTGTTCAGGGATGATTGCTTGAACAATTAATTACTTATTTATCTTTTCTTACTTAAAGGGACTCTTTTATAATATGAGTCCTTTTTTTTAAGCTTTAGATCATGCTTGATAAAGAAAAAATCTATTCTTTTTCTTAAATGAAAAATTTTTAATCAAATATAAAAATATCCTTTTATTTAAATGGGAATGTTGTTGTGATTATTGATCAATTAAGAAGAAATAAAATCATATCTACTTTCTTTATATACTTATTTATACCTTTGATTCCTCTCTCAGCCTTTGAATACGAAGATTTTTTAGAAATTGATTTCCTAGTAGAGAGTTGTTATCAAGATAAAGAATCTTGTAAGGATGCATTATTAAATATAAATAAATACCAAAGAAATGCAGTAAAAAATAATAATTTTTCATGTCAAACGAGATTACTTGGATTGGAAGCAAATTTAATAATGGCTATGAATTCAAACATAAAAAGAAAGGGTGCTAAAAGTATTATTCAAACTGTAAAGAAATATTGCTAGAGATCATCGGTGAATTGATAATATTTACATTTGCTTTGTCTTATTCAAAAAATAATGTGAAAAACTAGAACAAAATAGGTTTTATCTGATTTATATAAGTAAGCTTGGAAGAATATATAGAATTTCTTCTAACTAAGAAAATGGGCTCTAAAGCTTCTAATTCCAAAAAAGCTAAGGATAAGTCAATTAAGACCGACAAGGTTCAAGGAAATAAATTTAGGAAATCAAGCTCTAAAGATCCAGATGTATTAGTTAATCTTCCAGCTGGCTTAAAATATAAAGTTCCTGGGAAACGTCAGAGAGTTATTATTGGTTCAATCGTAATTGGTTTAAATGTTTTATTAGTTATAAGTGTGCTTCTTTACTTTTACAGCCCTTCGTTTCAAGACTTTATTTACAATTTTGGAAGAAGCTGATGATTCCAGCAGATTCTTCTTTAGACAAATTAATATTTAGCCAGTTCACTGGGAATAGGAAAAAATCACTATAAAAATAAAAGTAAAGTTTGGCTAAGAATATTCTTTGCTTTTCTATTATTGAAGTCGGATATTTTAATCTTTTACTATATACATTCAGAATTAATGGAACAAAAGAAAAGCCAGGAGGAAAAAACAATAAAGATTCCTCAACAACGGAAAACAACTCTTAAATGGGGAACTAATGGTGAGCTTTCATCTATTGATATGGTTCGTATCTTAGATCGTTTGAATGATCAGGATCTGACTGAATGTGAAATACCTTTAGAATAAAAATCTTAAATCTTTATTTTCTCTACTATTAAAGCTAATATTAACAAAATTAAGATTGATATTATGAAGTTAACTATTGCTTTTATATCTTTAATAGCTCTAATTCTTGGATTTTTATACTTCTTTAATGGTTATAAATCAGCTTTTGAAGCTGATCAGCAATGTCATTATGAAATGAGATTAAAATCTCTCGAATTAGATGGATTAGCTTGTGATCATGATCTTGAAACAAATCAATGGTTGCTCTATCAAAATGGGATTAATGGTCAACCTGCTCAGGTTGTTGAACGTTATCGCTATTAACTTATAAATTTCTTATTTATTATTGGAAATAAATATACGGCGACTATTGATGAGATGATCGCTGTGATTATAAATGTTGAAAATTGTCCTAATGAACCAGGAAGATATGTATTTTGAAGGAAATAAAAATCAATCAGAGATCCAATTGTTCCCCAAATAATTATCCATGCTGATACATATGAAATGCCTACTACTGTATTTTTATTCATAGCTTTAAGATGATTAAGTAGATTAAGGAAATCAATATTAAGATAATTATTTTTATTCTAGCTTATTCCAAATATTTTCAGTGTTGCTGGTTCTCCAGCGAAAGCAAGTTCAGTTAGTATAAGCATTAAGAAACCAATCATAGCTACTCTGGCATTAACAAGTTCTGCATTTTCATTAAAGCCAAAAACTTGTTTTACTTCTTCGCCTTTATTATTAATCCATTTAGGATACGTCTTTAGGCTTGGGCTTGGATCAATTAGTTCAAGATCACTTTTAGTTCCGATTCTTGTTTTATTAATGGACTCTGGATTTTTACTTTGATTATTGATCTCTGAATCTTGATCAGGCATTTGAACTTAGAACAATTTATAATGAAATTATAATCTATTTATTTTTTTTTAGTTTGTTCCAAGTTTTTTTCGATTTTTCACTATTCGTTTAGATTTTTCAAGCGAGTAAGTTTCAGCTTTGTATAGAAGAAAATATGAAATTGAAAAACAATCAGTAAAAATAATAATATAAAAGTGTTTATACTTAAACAAAATCTCAAAAGATATATTTGTTGTTTCTATGGCTTATATATAAAAAAGAAAGACTCTATATATAGTTTTATTATTGCATTGATTTTCTTATTAAGTTTTGTTTGACTATTAATTAATAGCTTGTTTTCAGAGTGTTTCCTTGCTAAAAAAAATATTATTATGTTTTATCATTTAATGAATACATCTATTTCAATTGTCTTTTCTTTAGTTTATGTTGCCTTTCGGGAACAAATAAAGGATTTTAAAGTTGCATATAAAAATAAGCTTGGTTAAGAAATATGTTATTAAACTTTACCTGGTTGATTCCTGGAATCCCAATAATTGCATCTGTTTTTATAACAGTACTTTTATTGAGTTTTAGTAAAACCATGAATAGGCTAACAAAGCCTGTATCATATATCTTTATTTTTAGCCTTGCTTTCTCGGAAATAATTAATTTTATACTATTTAAAAATAATACTGTAGGCAATAACCTTATTCTTGGTAGAAAATTTGAATTAGTTGTTGATAAATCAGCGTTGTTTTTTTCTGAATTGATCGGTTTTGTTTTTTTGTTAATTATGCTTTTTTCATTTGCTAAGTTACAAAGAAGGAATGGGTATGTTAGGTATTTTATTTTTCTAGGTTTTTTCAGTGGTCTCGTTTATTTGTTTTCTTTTAGTGGTAGTCTATTTCATGACTTTTATGACCCTTTAATATCATATTTAGATAATACAGCTATATCTACTTAGATTTATTTTTTGCAAGATCAACTCCTAATAGAAAAAAATTAAGTTTCAAGAACGGATGATTTAAAATTATCTTGTCATAAGATCTGAGTTGTAATAAACTAAAAATAATAATTTTTAGGACTTAAGGTCGTTACTTTGGGTGTAAATGCATCTTTGGATCTTCCAAGCAATATTGCATTAGTACATGAATGGTTTACTCCAAGATCTACGGGTGGTGCTGAGAATGTAGTTAAGGTAGTAGATGATTTATTAACTGAAATTTCTTCACAGCCAGAACTTTTTTCTCTAGTTAATGAAGAGAATCTACCAAAAAGTAGTTGGTTGTTTAATAGAAAAGTAAGAACTACCTTTATCCAAAAATTACCATTTGGTATATCACATGTTCAAAAATATTTACCCCTTTTACCTTTTGCGATTGAACAACTTGATTTAGACAAATATCCACTTGTTATAAGTAGTAGTCACCTTGTGGCTAAGGGGATTTTAACTTCGCCTGATCAGCTTCATATTAGTTATGTGCATACACCTGTTAGATATGCTTGGGATCAGATGAATATATATTTGAAAAGATCTTTGTTAAGAAGAATGGGTTTAGGATTATTGATTAGATGGCAATTGCATGCTCTGAGGCAATGGGATCAATTAAGTAGCTCGAGAATAGATTACTTGCTTGCGAATTCTAATTTTACAGCAAAGAGAATTTGGAAGTACTGGAAAAGACGATCAGAGGTAATCCACCCACCTGTCAATGTAGAGCGTTTTGACTGGAATAAACCTAGAGAAGATTTCTATCTAAGTGTCTGCAGGTTGGTCCCTAATAAAAGGGTTGACTTACTTGTGAGAGCTTTTAATAGGCTCAAACTACCTCTCATTGTTGTTGGTGATGGAGTCGAAAAAGCATATTTAAAAAACCTTGCGGGTCCAACAGTTCAAATTCTTGGTTTTCAAAGTATGGAGAAGATTGAAAATTTAATGAGTCAATGCCGTGCTTTTGTTTATGCGGGTATTGAAGATTTTGGGATCACTCCTGTCGAGGCGATGGCTGCGGGGGCTCCTGTAATTGCTTTCGGTAAAGGAGGGGTGTTAGATACAGTTAAGTGCTTTAATTCTAATTTAAGTAAAGGATCAACTGGGCTTTTGTTTCCTGACCAGACAGTAAATTCTTTGGTAGAAGCTATTGAGTTTTTCAAGGGAAAACAACTTTGGAGGGATTTAAATCCTGAATTAATTAGAGATTGGGCCAATCAATTTTCTCAAGATTCATTTAAAATCAGATTTGAGAAAACCATAAATAGAGTTTGGAGAGAGCATATAAATTCTTGTGACATTACTACTAGTGGCATTAGATCTTGATCAAAAAATCTTAATTAAGTAGGGTGTTTTTTGTTGCAGTCTTGAGCTTACGAACTCAATAATTTGTGCAAACTAATCCTAGAAGATCTTTATTACGATGGTCTGAGTTCCGTAAAGGTTCTCCAAGGATTCCTTTTGAGGTAATCTCAAAAGAACCTTCTTCTTTACTTGCTGTAGAAATAATAAGAAATCAGAGTCGTTACGGACGTACTATAAAAAGAATAGGAGATGTTGTTTTCTCTTTACTAGTTTTAACCTTAGGCTTGCCAATATTTATTCTAATTGGAATATTAGTAAAATTAAGTTCTCCCGGACCTGTTTTTTATATTCAAAAAAGAGTAGGAAGAAATTATAGAGAATTTGGATGTATTAAGTTTCGTACTATGTATAAAGATGCTGCTAAATCACTTCCAAATCTATTAGATAAGTCTCCTCTAATGAGAGAGGAATTTGAAAAAGATTTCAAATTACGTCATGATCCTAGAATTACAAAATTAGGAAGATTTCTTAGACGATCAAGTCTTGATGAATTACCTCAATTCTTTAATGTTCTTAAAGGGGAAATGAGTACAGTTGGTCCGCGACCGATAGTTACTAATGAGATGAATAGATATAGTATTTTTATGGAGGAAGTTATATCGGTGAGACCTGGCTTGACTGGATTATGGCAAGTTAGTGGGCGGAATAATCTTAGTTATAAAAAAAGGGTGCAATTAGATTTAGTTTATGCAAGAAATAGAAATTTTATCCTTGATTTAGAAATAATTATTCTCACATTAGGAGTTCTACTATTCCCAATGGATAGAGGTGCATTTTGAGTTTACAAATTTATAAATTTTATTATAAATAAAATACCTATAAGCCAGGCGAATTGAAGTCTAAGACTTAAATTAAGTATTCTTTTGATTGAAGTAATACTCGCTATTGGATAATACTTTGCAATGAGTGGCTTTTTTCTTTTTTTGCCTTTGTAATAGTTTATTCCGCCCATTCTCACTTGGGCGCAATAAGCAAATATAGCTTCAGAAATCCCAGAGTTCGGTGAAGAATCAGTTATGCCATCCTTCCATGCTTGCTGGATAGTGTTTGGAATTGATTGTTTTTGTCTACAGCATAAAGGAAGTGTTATTAATACGATCCTTGAAGGGATCCATGTCATAAAGTCATCTAGCTTTGCCCCAGTAAATCCAAGCCACTTTAATTTTCCCTCTTTATACCCAAGCATTGAATCAATAGTGCTGGATGCTTTAAAGATCCAAGCCATCGCTAATGGCCCAGGAATTAATTGGTTAAATTGCCAGAAAATTCCTCCTAAAAACATCCAAAATAATGGAGCAAAAATACCATCCACAGAATTTTCACTTGCAGTTTCTGCTAAAGCTCTAAGTATTTCATTCTTATCTAATTTTTCAACATCTCTACCAACTATAAAACTTAATTTTTCTCTTGAATCGTTAATATGGTTTTGATGATTTTCGTTACTAATTACATTTATAACATCGTGAATACTTTTATTTAGACTTCCTGAAGCAAGTGAACTACTTAAAATAAAGGCAAATAAAAATGTACTTAAAATAGGATTGTTTATTTCAAAAAACAAAAATATTCTTTCTATAATCCATCCGGATATTCCACTTAGGGATACGACTATTAATGTAATTAATGCACCTCCAAAATATAATTTGTTTTTATTCTCTTTTGCAATTCTCTCAGCTAAATCTTTCAAGAAATTAATAACTGCACCCATGAACTCGACTGGATGCGGCAAGCTCTTAGGATCACCTATTAAAAGATCAAGAAGGACAGTAATTAAGATTAAATTAAAAATATTCTTTAGTCAGCTTTAAGCCAACTAAACATAGCGCGAAGTGTTTTGCCTACTTTCTCTATTGGTAATTCTGAGTCTTTTTCTCGTATTCTCTTCATTTCAGGCTTGCCTGCATCACATTCTTTTACAAAGTTTTTAGCAAAAGTACCATCTTGAATATCGGCAAGAATATTTTTCATCTCTTCTTTGGTTTCTTGCGTAATTAGCCTTGGACCGCTTACGTAATCACCATATTCAGCTGTATTAGAAATTGAATCTCTCATTGCAGTGAGACCTCCTTTAACCATGAGATCAACTATTAATTTAACTTCATGCAAGCATTCAAAGTACGCCAATTCAGGTTGATAGCCAGCTTCCACAAGAGTTTCAAAGCCAGCTTTGACTAGCTCTGATAAGCCTCCACACAAAACTGCTTGTTCTCCAAAAAGATCAGTTTCAGTTTCTTCTTTGAAATTTGTTTCTAAAATCCCAGCGCGAGTTCCTCCAATACCTTTTGCATATGCCATCGCTAGGGATCTTGCATTACCTGAGGCATCTTGTTCAATGGCAAACAAAGCAGGAACTCCTTGACCATTTTGATATTCCCACCTAACAGTGTGACCTGGCCCTTTTGGGGCAATCATTACAACATCTACAAATTCAGGTGGTTTTATTAACTCAAAACGAATATTGAAACCATGGGCAAAACTTAGTATTTTTCCCGGTTTCAAATGAGGGGATATTTCTTTTGTATAAACATCTTTTTGGAACTCATCAGGAAGAAGGATCATAATCCAATCTGCCTTTTCTGAAGCTTCAGATACACTTAACACTTCCAATCCATCAGAGATTGCTTTGCTGGCTGATCGACTGCCTTCATAAAGTCCAACAACAACGTTGATGCCACTGTCTTTTAAATTCAATGCATGGGCATGGCCTTGTGACCCATAGCCAATAATTGCAACCGTTTTATTTTGAAGAAGACTTAGGTCAGCATCGGAATCGTAAAAAAGTTTTGCCATGTGAGTTGGTATTTCTGGACTGTAATTAAGATGAGCTTACGAAATAGAGTGCTATTGAAACCACTTTCATTGATATATTTTTTTGGCTATCAAGATAATTTCATTATTAAGAACAATAAGTTTTTCGTATTAACTTTCGTTTGGATTATTTATCACACGGTCGATAAGGCCGTAACTTTTTGCTTCTTCTGCACTTAAAAAATAGTCACGATCGGTATCTTTTTCTATTTTTTCATATGTTTGACCTGTCATCTCTGCCATTGATTTATTGAGCATCTCTTTTATTCGAAGAATTTCTCTCGCTTCAATCTCTATGTCACTGGCCTGTCTTTGAGCAGTGCCACCAAGTGGCTGGTGAATCATTATTCTGCTATGGGGGAGAGCAAGCCGTTTGCCTTTCGTTCCTGCAGACAGTAAAAAAGCACCCATGGAGGCCGCTAAACCAACACAAATGGTAACTATGTCACTCTTTACATATTTCATCGTGTCAAAGATCGCTAGCCCTGCAGTTACTGAGCCTCCAGGACTATTGATATATAAATAAATGGGTTTACTACTATCTTCAGAATCAAGATAAAGCATTTGAGCTACAAGGCTATTTGCTATGCCATCATTGACTTCTTGTCCAAGAAATAGAATTCTTTCCGCACCAAGTCTTGTGTATATGTCCACCCATCTTTCGAATTGACTTCCTGGAAGACGGTATGGAACGCTTGGGGTACCTATTGGCATGGTTAATTTAATGATGAATGATTAATGTGAAAGATTTAAAAATAATTTTTCAATAAATTTACATTGATTATTTGGGTAAAACTTTCTCGCTTGGCAAGTCTTTCCTACTAGTAAGAACACGATCTATAACACCATACTCAACTGCTTCTTGAGGGTTTAGATA